>WHUC01000093.1 GCA_009377435.1 Acidimicrobiia bacterium | reverse complement strand
CCCGACCTCCGGTCCCACGAGTCCCGCGGCGATGACCCGGGAGAGCAGATCCTCCCAACGGCGCCGTTCGGCTCCGCGCTCGATGGCCGCCCATGCTTTCCGAGCGCCCTCGAGGTCGCCACTCCCCGCCAGGGATACCGCCTGCCAGAACCGGAACTCGGTGTACTCGGGGGCGGCTTCGACGGCGGCGGCGTAGGAGGTGGCGGCACCTGCGGTGTCCCCGGAGGCGAGAAGGCCGTCGGCCACATCGAGGCTGTGATTGGCCAGGGCCAGAGCGGTGAGTCTCCGCAGCTCGGGGAGAGGATGGGGGTGGTCGTCGACCCGGACGTCCACGGTTCGTTCGGTGAGGGGGTCGCCGGTCGGCTCAGGTCCGACGACCACTACCGCCGCCGATTGGCGCCCACGCGTGTCCCCGCCGAGTTCCTCGCCGGCGTCGAGGGCCACGATCAGCCGGCTTGCGAGTGGTCCGGAGGAGCCCTCGAATGCGAGCCCCATGGTCCGGGGAATCCCCGAGTCGGCCGCCATATTGGTCTGGATGGAGTAGCCCTCCCCGGTGTGGTGACCGGCGTGGGCGATGCAGCTTTCGCCGGTGAACGCTGCGGTGTTGCCCGATGCGTCGACCACCCCCACCTGACGGACCGCCGACTCGTCATCGAGGTCGAGGGACCGCTGGAGCGCCGTCTCGGGGAGGAGACCTTCCTGCAGTGATGCGAGCACGCGTGATCCGTGGGACATCAGAACAAGCGACTGGGTGGCGACCGCTCCCACGGCAGGTTCGATGTAGAGGGCGACTCTTCCCACCGCGAGGACGTGGCTGGCGATCCCGATCCCCAACTGGCCGGTGTCGGCACACCGGGCGACGATGGAGAAGGTCATGGGCGGGTGGGTGGAAAGGTCACGGTCATGGTGCGACTCTATCCGCCTGTGGAGCCGGCGTTCGGGTCCACTACCGTTCCGTCGATGCCAACCGCCAACGCCCTCGACACCCTCCGCTCCCGGGGACTCGTCGTCGACACCACCGACGAGGACGTCTTGCGTGAACACCTCGAGGAGCCGAGGACGTTCTATGCGGGATTCGATCCCTCGGCTCCCTCGCTCCATGTGGGGAGTCTGGTGGGGATCATGGTGATGAGCTGGTTGCAGCGCGCCGGCCACCGTCCCATCGCCCTCGCCGGTGGCGCCACCGGGCGAATCGGTGATCCGACATTCAACGACGAAGAGCGCAATCTGATGGACGAGGACACCGTGACCGCCAACCTCGCCGGGATACGCCACCAGTTCGGTCTGGTGCTGGACATGGACCAGGCATTGCTGGTCGACAACCACGATTGGACCCGTGACGTCCCGCTCCTCGAGTTTCTCCGGGACATCGGGAAGCACTTCAGTGTCAACCATTTGATCTCGCGCGAATCGATCCGGCGTCGGCTCGAGGATCGGGAGCAGGGTATCTCCTACACCGAGTTCAGCTATGGCCTCCTCCAGGCCTTCGACTACGACCATCTCTTCGCCACCTACGGCTGCACCCTGCAATGTGGTGGGTCGGACCAGTGGGGCAACATCATCGGTGGGGTGGATCTGATCAGACGACGCCGGGGCGAGCGGGTTCACGCCCTCACCTGGCCCCTGGTCGAGGGTTCCGACGGGAAGAAGTTCTCCAAGTCGGCGGGGAACGCACCGTGGCTGGATGCCGCGGTGACGTCGTCGTTCGCCTATTACCAGTGGTGGCTCAACACCGACGACCGGGACGTGGAGCGCTTTCTCAAGATCTTCACGTTCCTCGATCCCAAGGAGATCGCCGAAGTGGTCGTCGCCCACGAGGCCAACCCCGATCAGCGCGAGGGGCAGAAGCGACTCGCCATCGAGACCACCCGCATCATCCACGGTGACGAGGGGGTGCGTTCCGCCGAGCAGGCGACGGGGGTCCTCTTCGGGAACACCCCGGTGACAGACCTGGACGACACCACCCTGGCCATGGCGTTCGAGCAGGCCCCCACAATCGAGCTCCCCCGCCGCGATCTCGAGGGTGGCATCGGTCTGTTGGACTTGATGACGGCGGCGGGGGCCTCGAAGAGCAACGGTGAGGCCCGCCGACTCATCGCTCAGGGTGCGGTGCGGATCAACGAGGAGCGGATCACCGACTCCTCGCGCACCGTCGGCGCGGCCGACCTCGCCACCGACACCACCCTCGTGCTCCGTGTCGGCAAGAGACGCCAGTTTCTCGCCCGGTTCGTGTAGAGGCCGCAGAAACGGCGAACCTCAGGTTCGGCTGTACCTGGAGGTTCAATTCTGTCCAAAGTTCGTTGGGAGCTTATCCCTCGAGAGCATCGGCCACCATCTTTGCAACCATTCGGGGGTTGTTGGTGATCATGTCCCAGGTCACCCTGAGAACTCTCCATCCGGCGAGCATCGCCTCGTTGTCGCGCCGGCGATCCTCTTCGAACGAAGTGGTGTCCCGATGCCATTTCCGGCCATCGCATTCGATGATCAACTTCACCTGTCGGTACACAAAGTCGACGCGACCGCTGCGGGATTTTCTCCAGGACAGAACAACCTGGACCTCGGGTATGGGAAGCCCAAATTCTCTGAGAAGCTCAAGAAAGATCCGCTCGAGCTCACTCTCTATGGCTTCGAGGTGGGGCATGAGCTCGGCCAAGACCACCCGCATCTTCACCGTTCCGGGGCGCCCACGCCGACCCAGACGGGCGAAGTCGTTTGAGAGGTTCTCGATCGTGAACAGTCCCTGAACCACACATCTTTCAACGGTGCGTCGGAGGCGAGCAAGTCCGAATCCCCTCGCCAGGTCGATCACCGTTCGGGTTGCCGTGGTCACAGGTAGCCCGTCGACCTTCGTGATGAAGTCCGGTATGAGGTCCGTCGATTGGTGGATATCGACACCCGGGAATACCTTGGTGGTTCGCACCGGAACCGTTACAACTCGGAGTCCCCTCGGGATTCCGTGCATACCGTGGAGATAGGCCGCCGACTCGTGCGAGACCGTTGCACTGAGGGACTGGGTTGCCGCTGCCAGCACGGTTAGCCACTCCTCTGGCCCCTCCAGGACCACATAGCATCCCGACTTGATCCGTCGCCACACACCGGTGTCGACCCGGTACTTGATCATCCGATCTGTCATGCCCAGAGCGAGGGCGTTGCTGCGACAGATGACGACGGAGTCGTTCACGTTCATCCAATGCCGCACTGCGGCGTCGGGATTTAGGTTCATCTCACGCATACCTACAGGGAGTGGGCCGCCGTTGCTAGGGGTTCGTTGACGAAGCTCAGTTTGGGGGACGCCCAACTTCAGCCGATCTTGTACCTCCAGGTACAGCCGAACCTAAGCCTGCTCCAATCTCCGACCGTGACGCCCAACTTCAGCTGATTTTGTACCTCCAGGTACAGCCGAACCTAAGGTTGCTCGTTGGGCGCGAAATGTCCTACCGGTCCGCGACAATGGTGGGGTGAGCGGAGCCGCCACCATCTTGCACGCCGACCTCGATGCGTTCTACGCCTCGGTGGAGCAGCTCCTCGATCCATCGTTGCAGGGGAAGGCGATGGTCGTAGGGGAGGGGGTGGTGCTCGCCGCTACCTATGAGGCGAGGGAGTTCGGCATCCGATCGGCCATGCCCACCCGCACGGCCCGTCGCCTGTGCCCCCATGTCCTCGTCGTGCCCGGTCAGTTCGGGAGATACACCGAGCACTCGGAGACGGTCATGGAGATCCTTCAGCGATTCACCCCCGACATCGAGCAGATCTCCATCGACGAGGCATTTCTCGACGTCGCCGGGTCGGTACACCTCTTCGGCCCTCCCGACGAGATCGCCCGTCAGATCCGCGTTGCGGTGCGCGGCGAGGCGGGTCTACCCGTGTCCGTGGGCGTGGCCTCGACCAAGTTCCTCGCCAAGGTCGCCTCCCAGGTAGCCAAGCCGGATGGTCTCGAGGTGGTGCCGGAGGGTGGTGAGCTCGACTTTCTGTCCCCCCTTCCCATCCGGATGATCTGGGGGGTCGGTCCGGTCACCGCTGGCAAGCTCCATGACATGGGTGTTTCCACGGTGGGGGAGTTGGCGGCGACCGAACCCGGTGTCTTGAAGACCCGGTTGGGCCGGGCGCAGGCCAATCATCTCCACGCCCTGGCCAACAACCTCGATCCCCGCCCGGTCACGACCAGGGCGCCGGCGAAGTCTGTCGGTTCCCAGCAGGCTCTGGGCCGGGGGATCACCGATCCGGAGGATGTAACCGCCGTGGTCCTGTCGTTGTCGGAGCGGATCGGAGGACGTCTCCGTCGCAAGGACCGGTCGGGCTCGACGGTCTCGGTGCGGGTCCGGTTCTGGGCTCCGGGACAGGACTCCCCGGAGAACGTGAGTCGGTCCCGGACCCTCGACGCACCCGTTGGCACCACCGATGCCATCAACCGGGTAGCCCGTGAGCTCGTTGACGATGCCATCGGTGGCCGGGAGGAGCCGGCGACCCTGATCGGCATCGCCGTGTCCCACCTCGCCGATTCGGCGGCGGTACAGATGGAGCTTGGCTTCGACGACGCCGAGGTCGACGACGCCGGGGACGTGGCCAGGGCGGGCAGCAGCCGCTCCGACGCCGCGTCGGCCGTCGACCGCCAACTCGACGCCATCCGAGACAGGTTCGGCAAGAAGGCGATCGGTCGGGCCGGTCTCATGGGACGGGAGGACCGCGACGCCCCCGACGAGTTCCGGGAGTTGGCAGAGAGGGACTGAGGATACAGGCTCTTCGTCCTGCGGCCTTGGCCTCCTAGGAGGCTGGTGTGAAACGCATGTCACACATCTCGACGCCCAGCCATCGCCGCTCGCGGCGTCCTCGTCCTCGAAGCACCGCACCGGGTGCGTCTTCGTCCTGCGTCCTGGCGAGCGGCGCGTCTGGCCGCCGATCTGCACAACGGCATTCCACACCAGCCTCCTAGAATCTACCCGATGCGTAGGATCCTCATCGCCAAGCCGGGGCTCGACGGGCATGATCGTGGTGCCAAGGTGATCGCCCGGGCGTTGCGCGACGCCGGTAACGAGGTGATCTACACGGGACTCCACCAGACCCCGGAAGAGATCGTGTCGGCGGCGATCGACGAGGATGTCGACGCCATCGGTCTGTCCAGTCTCTCCGGGGCGCACCTTGCGCTGTTTCCAAAGGTCGTCGCCGCCCTCGTCGAGCGCCATGCCTCCGACATCCTCGTATTCGGTGGCGGTGTCATTCCCGACGACGACGTCGCCGAACTCAAAGAGGCCGGAATCGCCGCGGTGTTCACCCCGGGGTCCCCCCTCGGCGAGATCACCCACTGGGTGGAAGAGTCCATTCCTTCGCGGGGTTGACGACCGAGCCACCGCCCCGGTCCCTTCGGACTCGCTACCGTTCATTCCCATGAAGATCCACGAGTACCAGGCCAAGCAGCTGATGGCCGCCCGGGGGATCGCGGTGCCGCAGGGACGGGTTGCGACGACCGTCGACGAAGCGGTGGCGGCGGTCGAACCCATCGTCACCGAGACGGGTAACCCTGTTGTGGTGGTTAAGGCCCAGATCCACGCCGGAGGGAGGGGCAAGGGGAGATTCACCGAGTACCCCGATGTCGGTGGTGTCATGGTGGTAACCGACGGCATCGAGGGGGGTGTCTCCGCCACCGAGCAAGCGGTTTCCGGCCTCGCCGAGAAGATGCTCGGCTCGACCCTGGTGACGATGCAGACCGGTGACGAGGGCAGGACGGTCAACACCCTCTATGTAGAGCAGGGCATCGATATCGACCGTGAGCTCTACCTCTCGATACTCCTCGACCGGACGGAGGGTAGGAACGTCGTCATGGCCTCGACCGAGGGGGGCATGGAGATCGAGAAGGTCGCCGAGGAGACTCCCGAGAAGATCCTCCGTGAGGTGATCGATCCTGCCATCGGTCTGGCCGACTTTCAGGTCAATGCTCTGGTCCGTGGTCTCGACCTCAACGGCGATGCCGCCAAGAACTTCGTGCAGTTCGTCAAGGCCCTCGCCGACGCTGCCGTGGCATGGGACTCCGATCTCGTGGAGATCAATCCCCTGGTCGTTACCACCGACGGCGCCGTCATGGCCCTCGACGGGAAGATGGGATTCGACGACAACGCTCTCTTCCGCCATCCCGAGATCGCGGCGATGCGGGACCCACGCGAGGAGGATCCCGCCGAACTGGAGGCCAAGGACGCCGGGCTCTCCTACATCAACCTCGACGGCACCATCGGGTGTCTCGTCAACGGGGCTGGTCTGGCAATGGCGACGATGGACACCATCAAGCATGTCGGCGGCGAGCCGGCCAACTTCCTCGACGTCGGTGGTGGCGCCGACGAAGAGCAGGTGGCCAAGGCGTTCCGGATCATCACAAGTGACCCCAAGGTGAAGGGCATATTCGTCAACATCTTCGGGGGGATCATGCGGTGTGACACCATCGCCATCGGGATCGTCGCCGCCGTCAAGGAGGTTGGACTCGAGGTGCCACTCGTGGTCCGTCTCGAGGGGACCAACGTCGAGGAAGGGAAGCGGATCATCACCGAGTCCGACGTCGATGTCATCGCCGCCGACGACATGAAGGACGGCGCCGCCAAGATCGTGGCGCTCGCCGGATGAGCCGACACACCGACCCCTTTCTCCCAGAATTCCTCCCGGAGGCAAGTCCATGAGCATTCTCGTCAACAAAGACACCAAGCTCATCATCCAGGGTCTGGGATCGACCGGGCAGTTCCACACCGAAAAGGCAATCGCCTACGGCACCAACATGGTGGGGGCGGTGCATCCCTCCAAGGCGGGGAAGACCCACGTCTTCGAGGGCGAGACCGACCACTCCGGTGTTCCCGACCGACCCGACACCTACCGCGTCGAGCTGCCCATCTTCGCCTCGGTCGCCGAGGCCGTCGCCGAGACCGGCGCCAATGCTTCGGTGTTGTACGTGCCCCCACCCTTCGCCGCCGACGCCATCATGGAGGCCGCCGCCTCGGAGATCGCACTGGCGGTGACCATCACCGAGGGCATCCCTGTCGCCGACATGGTGCGGGCGAAGCGGTATCTCGACGACAAGAAGACCCGTCTCGTCGGGCCCAACTGCCCCGGGGTGATCACCCCCAAGCAGTGCAAGATCGGCATCATGCCCGGGTACATCCACCAGCCCGGGAAGATCGGCGTCATATCCCGGTCGGGCACCCTCACCTATGAGGCGGTCCACCAGCTCACCCAACTCGGTCTCGGCCAGACCACCGCCGTGGGGATCGGCGGTGACCCCGTGAACGGGACCAACTTCGTCGACGTGTTGAGGATGTTCTCGGACGATCCCGAGACCGAGGGCGTCATCATGATCGGCGAGATCGGGGGCACCGCCGAGGAGGAGGCCGCCGCCTTCGTCGCCGAGGAGATGGACAAGCCCGTGGCAGGTTTCATCGCCGGGACCACGGCTCCTCCGGGAAAGAGGATGGGCCATGCCGGGGCCATCGTCTCCGGCGGCAAGGGAACGGCTGAGGCCAAGATCGCCGCCATGACCGAGGCCGGCATCGTCGTCGCCCCCACCCCGACCGACATGGGCAACGCCATGGTGGAGGCCATGGGGTGAGCACCACCGACGACGTCGCCACCATCCAAAGGTCCGGGACGCTGATCGCCGACGTGGCCGAGGCGAATCCCGAGGCCACAGTCGTCGTCTACGGCTGGGATCTGACCGGTCTGGTGGTCCACACCGGTCGTGTCCACCGCAGGACCACCGACATCCTCACCAAGAGGCTCACCGACCGTCCCAGCAGACCCCCGGCACCCGAGACCGGGATCATCGCCTGGTTCCGGGACGGGGTGGCGGAGATGTGCGATGTCCTCGAGGCGACACCGGCCGACGCCGAGGTCTTTACCATCGACGGGAGCCGGCGGCCCGCCTTCTGGTTGGAGCGGATGCTCATGGAGACCGAGGTCCACCGGTGGGACGCCGAGAGAGCGGTCGGCTCGCCTACACCGATACCCCCCGAGGTGGCGGTTCGGGGTATCGCCGAGTTCGGGCGGATGTGGGCCCCCCACATGGAATCTCATGACGCAG
>WHUC01000092.1 GCA_009377435.1 Acidimicrobiia bacterium | reverse complement strand
GGGGAGCCGTACGGCAGGTCGGCCGCGGTCGTCATCGCATAGAAGCTGATCTGGCCGATCTTCATCCCGGGATGGATGGCGATCGGCAGTGTCGCCACATTGGAGAGCTCGAGGGTTATGGCCCCGTTGAACCCGGGGTCGATGAATCCGGCGGTCGAGTGGATGAGCAACCCGAGACGGCCCAGCGACGACTTCCCCTCGAGACGGGCCACAACGTCGACACCCAACCGCACCCGCTCCAGGGTGGCGCCGAGGACGAACTCACCGGGGTGGAGCATGAACGGGTCGCCCTCGGGTACCTCGAACACGGAGGTGAGGTCGTCCTGTGAGGCGCGGGGGTCGATATGGGGATAGCGGTGATTCTCGAACACCCGGAAGCTGGTGTCGACCCGGAGATCCACGCTCGATGGCTGGATGTACGAGGGCTCGAGGGGGTCGATCTCTATCCGCCCCTCCTCGAGGGACTGACGGATGGTCCGATCGGAGAAGATCACGTCGACACGATAGCGCCGACGTCACGCGGTGGTCACGAGGGGGAGATGAAAACCGTTCCGGTGAAGATGGCAGCGGTCCTCCCATCCGGGCGGGTGATGGTGACGTGATAGGTGCCCAGGGTTCGCCCCCGGGTGAGCTCATCGACAACGGCGGTCAATCGGTCACCGGGATGGGTTGCCGCCGACAGGACCATGTGGGTGTCGATCGCCACCGCCCGATCCCCGGCCGCGTTCGAGGCGAGGCTGAAGGCGACGTCGGCGAGGGAGAAGACGGCCCCACCATGGCCGACACCGAGGAAATTGGTATGACGATCCTCTACCTCCATGGCGATCGTGATCGAGTCGTCATCCACCGAGATCAGTTCGACGCCGAGACCCATCGCAAAGGGATCGGTAGCCAGCATCTCCTTGACCCACGGGGCGTCGATCATCCGATCTTCTCCAGGAGGCTGCTGAACCACTTCTCGAAGAACCTGTCGGTGTCGTCGGCCCGTTGGGCGTCGACCTCCATGATCTGTGTGGTAAGCCGGGAGAGCTCCCGCGGTGACAAACCGTGCTGTATCTCGTGGTTCGGGTTCGTCAGCCATTCGATGGCCTGTTCGCCGCTGGTCTCTGGGTGGAACTGCAAACCCATGGCGGAACCGACCCTGAACGCATGCGGGAAGCCCTGCGAATGGGCGAGCAACACGGCATTAGGGGCCAACTCGAAGGTGTCGGAGTGGACCGAGAGCACGAGACCACCCACCGCGCCGAACACCTCATCGTTGCGACCCGCCTCCGTCCTGGTCAGTTCGACGACGCCGACTTCGGGGGCGTCGGCCTTGAAGGCGCGTCCTCCGGTGGCGGCGGCGAGCATCTGCGAACCAAGACAGATCGCCAGTGTCGGTGTCCCCGCCTCGACCAGATCTGTAAGCCAACCGATCTCGGTGTCGAGCCAGGGATGGATGTCGGTCTCGTAGGCGCCCATCCGACCGCCCAGTATCACGGCCGCGTCGAACTCGCCGGGTTCGGGCAGGGCGTCGCCCTCGGCCGGCGCGACGACCATGACGTCGTGACGGTCGAGATGGGGTTCGAGACGCCCGACCGGGGCGAGGGGATCGTTCTCGACGACGACAACTCTCATGGGCAGACCTTAGGGTCTGCCGCGGGATAGATTGCGCGATGTTTCGGCGAGCCGGGGGCGTCGCTCGCTAGGACGCAGGACGAAGGCGCACCCACCCGGTGCGGTGCTTCGAGGACGAGGACGAAGCGAGCGGCGTCATCCGGCCGTTGAAACTCCCAAGTTATCCTGTGGCGGGCCCTCAGAGACCGTCATCGGCGCACCGAGGCGACGAATTGGACAGCGGAGAATCCGAGGAGAAGCACCACCACCAGCCATGCCAGGATGTCTTCGCTCGCACGGGAGACGACGAAGTTGGTGAGTAACCCGGCGGCGACAAGGTTCACCAGACCGGCGAACATCGTGGTTCCCCGTCGCCCCTCGCCCTGGGCGGCATAGGCCAACATCAGACCCCAAATGGTGGCGGCGGCACCCCCCGCCGAGGTGAGCCACGACTCGGTGAAGTGGAGCGGTCGGTCGGTCATCCATCCCGCCAGCAGGGTGAGACCGGCGACGATCGAGAACCCCGCGTTCCACCCCAGCGTCTGTCGGCGGAAGACATCACCGGGAAGGACGACGTCGAGTTCGGCGGTGTCATCGAAATCGGTCATGGGCGGGCGGAGCTCGGCGCAGTCATGGCACCAAGAATACGGGTTCCCGACAGATTCGTGTTGGATCGCCAAACCTCCGTGGGAGGCCGGTGTGGTCGGATGCCCAAAGTTCAGGCCAACCCCGGCTTGTGGGATCATAGAGGGGTGATTCCCAACGTCCTCGCCACCCGCTATGCCTCGGAGGAGATGCGACACATCTGGTCGTCCGAGGGCAAGGCCGTGGCGCAGCGTCGTCTGTGGGTGGCCGTCATGGAGGCCCAGCGAGATCTTGGTGTGGACATTCCCACCGAGGCGGTCGACGCCTATCGATCGGTGATCACCGATGTCGATCTCGACTCGATCGGCAAGAGGGAGCGGGTTCTTCTTCACGACATCAAGGCCGCTATCGAGGAGTTCAACACCCTCGCCGGATACGAGTACGCCCATCTGGGTATGACATCCCGCGATCTCACCGAGAACATCGAGCAGTGGCAGACCCGTCGGGGGCTCACCCTGGTGCGTGACCGGATGGTGGCGGCGCTGGCGCGTCTCGCCGCACTCGCCACCGAGTACTCCGACCTCGCGGTGACCGCACGTACCCACAACGTCCCCGCCCAGCTCACCACGATGGGGAAGCGCTTCGCCATGTTCGGCGAGGAGTTGCTCCTGGCGTTCCGCCGGGTCGATGATCTTCTCGGGGCCTATCCGCTTCGGGGGCTCAAGGGTCCGGTGGGAACCCAACAGGACCAATTGGCGCTTCTCGGATCCGCCGAGAAGGTCGCCAAACTCGAGATGGCGATCGCACAATATCTCGGATTCGGAGGGGTGATGGGCTCGGTCGGTCAGGTCTACCCTCGGTCCCTCGACTTCGATGTGGTCTCGGCCCTCGCCGAGGTGGCGTCGGCGCCGATGAACCTGACCAACACCCTCCGGCTGATGGCCGGTCATGACCTCGCATCCGAGGGCTTCGGGAATGACCAGGTCGGGTCGTCGGCCATGCCTCACAAGATGAATGCCCGCTCCTCGGAGCGGATCCACGGTCTGGGGGTGATCCTGCGTGGTCATGTCGCCATGGCGTCGTCGCTGATCGGGGAGCAGTGGAACGAGGGCGACGTCTCATGCTCGGTGGTCCGTCGCGTCGTGGTCCCCGACGCCTTCTTCGCCATAGACGGGCTATTCGAGACCTTTCTCACCGTCCTCGACGACTTGGGTCTCGCCACGGGGCTTGTGGCTTCCGAGGTGGCCGACCAGCTTCCCTTCCTGGCGACGACGGCGCTGCTGGTCGAGGCCACCAAACGGGGAATGGGCCGGGAGAGTGCCCACGAGATCATCAGATCGCACGCCGTCGCCGCCGTCGACCGGCGTCGCTCCGGCGAGCCGGACCGGTTGGTGGGCGCACTGGGGGAGGACCCCGAGTTCCCCCTAGGTCGTGACGACATCGAGGCCATCCTGGCCCAACCCCTAGCCTTCGTCGGTCTGGCCGACGCCCAGGTCGACGCCTTTGTCACCAGGGTCGACGAGATCACAGCGACCTTCCCCGAAGCCGCCGCCTACACCCCCGCCGGGATCCTGTAGGACGATCAAGTAGCAAGACAGGTCTCCCGTGGATTGCGGCTGTGGACGGACTCGAGGAAAACCTCGCACTCAATCAAACGCGCCGATACCCGTGATGGTCTCCCCCATGATGAGGGTGTGGATCTCGTTGGTGCCCTCGTAGGTGTAGACGGTCTCCAGATTGGCCATGTGCCTGAATACGGGGTACTCCAGGGTGATTCCGTTGGCACCGAGCACACTCCGGGCGAGACGGGCGACGTCGAGGGCGTTGCGGACATTGTCCATCTTGCCGAAGCTGACCTGTTGGGGGCTGAGGGTGCCGGCGTCCTTGCGACGGCCCAGATGGAGGGCGACCAGGTTGGCCCGCTGGGTCGAGACCATCATCTCGACGAGTTTCTGCTGGGTGAGCTGGAAGGAGGCGATGGGCTGGTCGAACTGGACACGCTCCAGCGAGTAGTCGAGTGCCGCCTCGTAACAGGCCCGTGAGGCGCCGACCACACCCCAGGCGATACCGAAACGGGCCTCGTTGAGACATGACAGCGGACCGCGCATCGAGGAGACCTCGGGGAGGACGGCGTCGGCGGGAAGTCGGACGTTGTCGAGGACAAGCTCCGACGTCACCGAGGCCCGCAGACTCGCCTTGTGCTTGATCTCGTTGGCGGTGAATCCCTTGGTGTCGGTGGGCACGATAAACCCACGGACACCCTCGTCGGTCCGGGTCCACACCACGGCGATATCGGCGAGGTTCCCGTTGGTGATCCACATCTTGGAGCCGTTGAGGATCCAGTCGTCACCATCACGACGGGCGTTGGTCTTCATCGACGACGGGTCCGAGCCCGAATCCGCCTCCGTCAGCCCGAAGCATCCGATCAGCTCGCCTGACGCCATCCGCGGCAGGTACTCCTGCTTCTGCTCCTCGGAGCCGAACTCCCAGATGGGGAACATCGCCAGGGAGCCCTGGACGGAGGTGAAGCTACGGACCCCCGAGTCTCCGGCCTCGAGTTCGAGACAGGCCAGCCCGTAGGCGGTCGCCGACGTCCCGGCGCAGTCGTACCCCTCGAGATGCATCCCCAGGAGGCCCATGTCACCCATCACCTTGGCCAGCTCGACGGGGAAGACACCCTCCTCCCACCACCCGCCGATGTGGGGGTCTATCTCCCTGCGGACGAAGTCGCGCACGGTGTCGCGGACTAGACGCTCCTCGTCGTCGAGCAGACTGTCAATATCGAGAAAGTCGCGGGGATCGGGTTTCTGAAGCGAAATCTGGGACATACCGAAATGGTACCGGTCGGTGCCGACTCCCGAAACTTCCATGCCCCCAAAGCCCTTTTCGCGCGTTTAGGAGGTCATATACGCCCCTCTAGCCGCGCGAGAAACGGAATTTGGGTTGGCCGTCACCCGGCGAGGGTCTTGGCGGCGAGTTCCTTGCGGTATTGGCGGAGTTTGGCGGTGAGTTCATCGTCATCCACGGCGAGGATGGCCACGGCGAGGAGGGCGGCGTTGTTGCCACCGTCGATGGCGACGGTGGCGACGGGGATCCCGGTGGGCATCTGTACGGTGGCGAGGAGAGCATCCATCCCGTCGAGTGAGGCCGCGATGGGCACCCCGATGACGGGGAGCAGGGATTTGGCGGCCATGACCCCGGCGAGATGGGCTGCCTTCCCCGCCCCGGCGATGATCACCGAGAACCCCCGATCGGCGGCGGTCTCGGCGAACTCGATGGCCAGGTCGGGGGTCTTGTGGGCGGAGAGCACTCGGGTGTCCGACTCGATCCCGAACCTCTCCAGCATTTTCCCGGCCTTCTCCATGACGGGGCGGTCGGAACCGGACCCCATGACGATCGCAACACGGTGTTTGGTCATGGCCTCACGCTACCCGATCGCCCTGAAACCCGACATGTGACCGGTCCCCGGGTACCGTCTCCACCACCGACGGGGAGATTTCCGACGAGTGTAAGACGGGTTGCCGGACTGGTGATGTCGATCGTCATCGTGGTATCGGTGTCCCAATTGACGATCGCGACGGAAGCCGCGGAGTTGCCGGACTACGCCGACGAGTTGGATCTTGTCTGGGAGACACCCGACGACGCCGCACCCGTCCGGGGATTCTCCGTGGGCACCGACACGGTCGGTGTCGGAATCTGTGACGTGGAGGGATACCACGGGGACGTGAGCCGACGTCAGGCGATGGAGCATGCCCACGTGGCCGCCCGGTACCTAGCCGAGCTCTCCGGAGGCAGGTACGAGATAGAACTGCACTGGGCGGGGCGCCGTCAGGGGCCGCTCAATTTCCTGTCGTGTCCGGGACTTCCCTTTGATACGGGGGTGCCGGTGGAGGCGATGTTGATCTTCGTTCCCGGCTTCGTCAACGATGACGTGGCCGGCGGCCAGGCCGAGCCGGGTCTTGATTCCGCCACCTGGCCGGGGAACGGTCGCTTTGCGACGGTGGGCACCTATCCAGATGGGAGGGCCGACCCGGCGACGGTGGTCCATGAGCTGGGACACACCCTCAATTGGCCCCATTCGCAGGCCAGTTCCGATGGATCTTCGGGGTATGACAACCCCGTGGACATCATGGGCGATGCCATGGCGGCCGACGGCATGCCATTCGGGACCCTGGCCTTCAATCGGTACGCCGCGGGGTGGATACCCGCCTCCGACGTGGTTCGTTACCAGGGAGGGCGGCACACCGTCGCGCTCGTCCCGCCGGGTGGCGACGGGGTCCAGCTCGTCGCCATCCCCCTCGACGAAGCCGCCACTCGGGTGATCGTCGTCGATACCCGTACCCGGTCCGACGACGACCCCCTTCCGACCAAGGGGGAGGGGGTCAACGTCCATCTCGTCGACAACCGGCAGGGTAAGGGGATGTTCCGCCGTCACACCCAGTATCCGGAGGGGCCACCCGGGGGTTTCTCCCATGTCCTCACCGTCGGCGAGACTCTTGCGGAGTCGTCCTGGTTCCGACTTGCCGTGACCGACCAATCCGAGGAAGGCTACGTCGTCGATCTGGTCGGGTTCGCCGATATCGCCGACTCGGTCTTCGCCGCTGCAATCCTGGATGTGACCCAAGGCCACCTGATGGAACCGTGCGATCCCTCGGCCGACGACCTCTTCTGCCCCCATCGTCCCGTCACCCGTGGTGAGGCGGCGGGCTTCCTGGTACGGATGTGGGGACTCAGCGAACGAGCCGGCATCTTCGTCGACACCGAGGGTTCGGGGTTCGGGCCCGACATCGAGCGGCTGGCCGCCGCCGGGATCACCCTCGGTTGCAATCCCCCGACCAATGATCGCTTCTGCCCCCATCGCCTACTCACCCGTGGGGAGCTGGCGGCGTTCCTGACACGGGCCCTCTCGCTGTCCGGGTGGGGCCGGTCGTTCGTCGATGTCGGTGGATCGGGATTCAGGAGCGACATCGAGCGTCTGGCCATGGAGGGGATCACCTTGGGTTGCGACCCGCCGCACTACGACCGGTTCTGCCCCGACGCCGTCGTGACCCGCGGACAGATGGCGGCCTTTCTCTCCCGGGTCGGGCGATGAGCCTCCTCGGGACTAGTGCCCGGTGAGGCTCTCCACGATGGGGGCCATGGACTCGATGGCGGAGTCGGGGACCACCGGATAGGAGATACCCCAGCGGTCGCGACGGTCGACCAGGTCGTGGGCGATCTCCTCCGGGCTACCCACGAGGAAGTGGGGCGAGGACAGAATCGCCTCCGAGGTGGTGCTCCAGGCGTTCGCCATCTCGGATGCGGCGACATCGCGTTTGGCGGTGACATCGACCCCAAAGAGGAGGATGTTGAACTCGAGCTCGTCGAAGCGGTCGCCGGCGCCGGCCCGGATCCATCCGAGCTTCTCGTCGAGCAGGTCACCCGCCCGGGTTATCTCATCGGCAAGATCGGATCGCCCCGATATCTCGGCCGCCGATATGCCGACGATGTCGGCCTCGCGACCGGCGATGCCGAGCATTCGGCGGGCGCCGCCCCCGATGAGCAGGGTGGGCCGACCGGGACCGGGCTTGGGGCGCCCGTCGAGATGGACCGAGTAGTGCTCTCCGTGGACGTTGGTCTCCCCCTCTGTCCACAGGTCCTTGAGAATCCTCACCGACTCCTCGAAACGGTCGACCTGGGTGCCGGGAGACGGCCGCTCGATCCGCGATGCCTCGTAGTCGTTCCGCTCCCAGCCGGTCCCGATCCCCAACTCGAGACGTCCCTCGGAGAGAAGGTCGGCGGTCGCCGCCTCCTTGGCGAGGACGGCCGGGTGCCGGAAGTCGTTGGCGAGCACCAGCGTCCCCACCCGGAGGGTGCTGTTCTCCGCCGCCGACACCAGCGCCGGAAGTGGTGCCAGCTTGTCGGAGAAGTGATCCGAGATGAACACCGTGGAGTACCCGTGATCCTCGATGGTCCCGACCTGATCGAGGAACTCCTGTCGGGAGGAGGCGCCTCCGACCATGACTCCGAAACGAAAAGGATGCATCGGCCGAGGCTACCGCAGGCTAAGTGCTCCCCAACGTAATTACGGTCGCATGTTTCGGCGAGCCAGGGGCGTCGCTCGCCAGGACGCAGGACGAAGACGCACCCGGTGCGGTGCT
>WHUC01000091.1 GCA_009377435.1 Acidimicrobiia bacterium | reverse complement strand
TGGCCGTCGGCGACCTGGTCTCCCTGGGGCTCGCCAAGTACACCGGGACCGACCCCGAGCCGATTGAACAGATCGAGTACCTGAAACGGCGTATCCGCGCCGACAGCGTCTGAGCACTGAGTCCGAGGGGAGCGTCACCGCTCCTCTTCCCCCCGACCACCCCACGAGGTAGGTTCCGATGTGATGCCATGTATCGGCTGTGGGGGGCTCTCCGGACCTCTCTGTATCCAGTGTCGGTCCCGTCTCCTACCGGCGCCACCACGACCGGTGGGAGATCTCGTGGTGTCCTCGGTGTGTCTTCACGAGGGGCCGGCACCCCGTCTCATCCACCGGCTCAAGTACGGTGGCGACATCCTCGTCGCCGAGCTGGTGGCGGGTGACCTCGTCGGTCTGGTGCCATCCTCGGCGCAGAGCTTGGTTCCGATCCCACGGGTGCTGGCACGCCGCTGGAGATACGGCGTCGACCCGGCCGTCGAGCTGGCTCGCCTGGTCTCGAGGGCCACCGGGATCCCGATGATCATGGCCCTGGCCGCACCGCTGTGGTCACCACACCGGGCGGGGAGGAACCGGGAGCGTGCTCGCCGGCCGGGTTTTCGGCGGCGCCGACCCGCACCCGGGGCCGTTCTCGTCGACGACGTGGTCACCACGGGTTGGACGATCGACACCGCTTCGATGCTGCTCGGGAGCGTCGTCGGTGCCATCACCGTCACCTCGGCATGACCGGTATTCCACACCAGTTCCCATCACCGATACCATGGGGTAGGAATGTCAATCTTCTCGAAGCTCCTGCGCGTCGGTGAAGGCCGCACACTCAAGAATTTTCAGGACCTCGTCGACGCCGTCAACCAACTCGAAGACGGTCTCGAGGCCCTCAACGACGACGCCCTAGGGAACAAGACCACCGAGTTCCGCGCCCGTCTCGCCGATGGGGAGACCCTCAACGACATCCAAGCCGAGGCCTTTGCGGTGGTGAGGGAGGCGGCGAAACGGGTGCTCGGTCAACGTCACTTCGACGTCCAGGTGGTCGGGGCGGCGACATTGCACGCCGGGATGGTGGCCGAGATGCGCACCGGTGAGGGTAAGACCCTGGTGTCGACGATGCCGGCCTATCTCAACGCCCTTCCCGGTGACGGGGTACACATGGTGACCGTCAACGATTACCTCGCCTCCCGTGACGCCCGGTGGATGGGGGCGGTCCACCGTTTCCTCGGTCTCGAGGTGGGTCTGATCCAAAACAACATGGCCCCCGAGGAGCGCAAACCGGCCTATGCGGCGGACATCACCTATGGGACCAACAACGAGTTCGGTTTCGACTACCTACGTGACAACATGGCGATGTCCACGGATCGGATGGTGCAGCGGGGTCACGTCTACGCCATCGTGGACGAGGTCGACTCCATACTCATCGACGAGGCCCGCACCCCCCTGATCATCTCGGGACGACTCTCCGACTCGGCCAAGTTCTACCAGGATTTCGCCCGTATCGTCGAGTCACTCATCCCCGATGTCCACTACGAGGTCGATGAGAAGAAGCGCCAGGTCCTCACCACCGAGGACGGCGTGACCCGGGTGGAGAAGGTGCTCGGGGTGGAGAACCTCTACGACCACGCCGCGGTCGACTTCGTCCACCATCTCGAGCAGGCCCTCCGTGCCAAGGAGATCTACCACAGCGACGTCGACTACCTCGTCGATGGGGGAGAGGTGAAGATCGTCGACGAGTTCACGGGACGGGTGCTCGAGGGGCGTCGCTACTCGGAGGGCCTCCACCAGGCGATCGAGGCCAAGGAGAACGTGGCCATCCGCGAGGAGAACCAGACCCTCGCCACCATCACCTTGCAGAACTACTTCCGTCTCTACGACAAGCTCGCCGGGATGACCGGCACCGCGGAAACCGAGGCCGCCGAGCTCGCCCAGATCTACGGTCTCGAGGTCCTCTCCATACCGACCAATCGTCCGATAGTGCGCATGGACCAGGCCGATCTCGTCTACAAGACCGAGGACGCCAAGTACGACGCCCTCGTGGACGACATCAAGGAGCGCCATGATCGGGATCAGCCCGTGCTCCTCGGAACCGCATCGATCGAGAAGTCGGAAAAGCTCAGCCGGATCCTCACCAAGCGGGGGATCCCCCACGAGGTCCTCAATGCCAAAAAGCACGCCCGTGAGGCCGACATCATCGCCCAGGCGGGGAGGCCCGGTGCGGTTACGGTCGCCACCAACATGGCGGGTAGAGGCGTCGACATCATGCTCGGCGGCAACGCCGAGGCCATGGCCCAGATGGAGATGCGGCGCCAGGAGATCGAACCCACCACACCGGAGTACGAGGAGCAACTGGAGGCGGCCCGTCGTCGTTATGACGACGAGATCGAACGCGACCACGAGAGGGTCAAGGGGGCCGGCGGGTTGTGCGTCCTCGGTACGGAGCGGCATGATTCGCGGCGGATCGACAACCAGCTACGTGGTCGTTCGGGACGACAGGGTGACCCCGGGGAGTCCCGGTTCTATCTGTCCGCCGGGGACGACCTCATGCGCCGGTTCCAGGGCGAGCGGATCCAATCCATGATGGAACGGGTGAAACTCGAGGACGACGTTCCCATCGAGCACAAATGGATCAACACCGCCGTGGAACGGGCGCAGCGTCAGGTCGAGTCCCGCAACTTCGAGATCCGCAAGAACGTCCTCAAGTACGACGAGGTGATGAACCGCCAGCGTGAGGTCATCTACGAATGGCGCGCCTCCATCCTCGAGGGCGAGCAGGGCGACGACCTCGTGGAGCAGTGGATCGGTGACGCCATCTCCGACACCGTCGAGGACGTCCTGTCCGAGGGGTGGGACTGGGAGACCCTCCTCAAGGAGTTGGGGCAGTTCTACGAGAGCGAGCTCTCCGAGGACGACTCCCCGACGATCGAGCAGGTTGCGAATGCCGCGGTCGACGAGGCCATGGAACACTACCGCACCCGACGTGAGCTGATGGGTGACGAGATCGCCGCCGACCTCGAACAGAGGGTTGTGCTCTCGGTGATCGACAACAAGTGGCGGGACCACCTTTCGGAGATGGATTACCTCCGCTCCGGTATCGGGTTGCGTGCCATGGGTCAGCGGGATCCCCTCACCGAGTTCCAACGGGAGGGCTTCGGGATGTTCCACGACATGGTGGCTTCCGCGAAGCGTGACGCCGTCCGCTATGTCCTCCGTGCCGAGATCTCCACCAGCGCCGAGGAGAAGGCGGAGGAGCAGCAGCAACGGCAGAGCAGACACCGCCCCATGGTCACGGCGTCGGCCGCGGCGGCGACGGCCACGACGACGACCAACCGGACGGCGCCCCCCGAGCCGGTTAGCGTCGAGAAGATCGGTCGCAACGAACCCTGTCCGTGCGGGAGCGGCAAGAAGTACAAGAGATGCCACGGAGGGTCATGACGACGGATTTCGGCACCGACTACCGCGGTCGTCTCGCCGAGCTGAGGCAGCGACTCGTCGAGGCCGAGCGCTTCCTCGATCTCGAGGCCAAGACCGGAGAGCTGGAGGAGCTGCGCTCCCTCGCCGGCGACCCCTCGCTCTGGGACGATCAGGAGCGGGCCCGCGAGGTCGGTCGGCGTTTGTCACGGTACGAGGACATCTTCGGGACGGTCGAGGAGCTGAGGACACGTCTCGACGACGCCGAGGTCCTGCTCGATCTGGCCGCCGAGGCCGATGACGTCGAGACCAGGCTGGAGGCGGGGACGGAACTAGACGAGGTGGATGCCACCCTGAACCGACTCGAGTTGGAGTCGTTGTTCTTCGGGGAATACGACTATCACGACGCCATCCTCAGCGTCCATGCCGGGGCCGGCGGGGTCGATGCCCAGGATTGGGCCGAGATCCTTGTCCGCATGTATCAGCGGTATTTGAGCGATCGGGGCTTCTCGGTCACGGTCGAGGACATCACCGACGGCGACGAGGCCGGCATAAAGTCGGCGACGCTCACCGTCCGTGGGGACCGGGCATACGGGACCCTCGAGTCGGAGCGGGGGGTACATCGGCTGGTGCGGATCAGCCCGTTCGATGCCAACGCCCGACGTCAGACGTCCTTCGCCGGGGTCGACGTGGTACCCGAGATCACCGATGACAACACCATCGAGATCATCGACGAGGAAATCCGCATCGACACCTACCGGGCCCAGGGCGCCGGCGGCCAGCATGTCAACAAGACCGACTCCGCGGTGAGGATCACCCATCTGCCCACAAACATCGTGGTGCAGTGTCAGAACGAGCGCTCCCAGTTGCAAAACAAGTCACGGGCGATGGACATCCTCAGGGCACGGCTCGCCGAGGTCGCCCGACAGGAACGTCATGCCCAACTCGACGAGATCCGCGGGGAGCAGGGTGAGGCGGCCTGGGGTCGCCAGATCCGGTCCTATGTGATGCAGCCCTATCAGATGGTCAAGGACCTGCGCACCGATGTCGAGCGTGGCAACATCGGTGGTGTACTCGACGGCGACCTCCAGGACTTCGTGGCGGGGTATCTCCGCTGGCGACGCGCCCTCCATGAAGAAAACGGGGCATGACACGGCCTCCGCGCCATGGGTCAGCTTGCCGCCGAGGGTGGATCGGTTGGCTCGGGTACGTGGCCCTGTTACCGTGACATCGCGAATTTCGTCGGTGCCCGACGTTCCCCCTGACTCCCCCGAGGGCAGCCAATGATCCGATTGCAAGACGTAACGAAGGTGTATGACGGTGGAACCGTGGCCGTCCGTGACCTCTCCCTTGACATCCAGAAGGGAGAGTTCGTGTTCCTGGTGGGACCCTCCGGTTCGGGAAAGTCCACGGTCATAAGACTTCTTCTCCGTGAGGAGCCCGTCACCCGTGGCCACATCTGGGTCGCCGGCAAGGACACCACCACCCTGCCATCGCACAAGGTCCCCTTCCTGCGCCGCTCGGTGGGGACGGTGTTCCAGGATTTCAAACTGCTCCCCAACAAGACGGTCGCCGAGAATGTTGCCTTCGCCCTCGAGGTCCTCGGGCGACCCAAGTCGGCCATCGGGCAGCAGGTCACCCAGGTATTGCAACTGGTCGGTCTCGAGAACAAGGGAGATCGCTATCCGAGACAGCTATCCGGTGGTGAGCAGCAGCGGGTCTCCATCGCCCGGGCATTCGTCAACCGCCCACCCATCATGCTGGCCGACGAGCCCAGCGGTAACCTCGATCCCGGCACCTCGGTGGGGATCATGAGACTGCTCGACCGCATCAACCGGACGGGAACAACCATCGTGATGGCCACGCATGATCACGCCATCGTCAACGCCATGCGTCGTCGTGTCGTCCAGCTCGACGAGGGCTTGATGCTGCGTGACGAGCCGGTTGGACGCTACGAGACCGCCGAGGTCGAGGCATGAGCCGGTTCGCCTATTTGCTCGGTGAGACCCTGCAGGGGATGCGTCGCAACGTGCTCGTCGTGGTCGGCGCAGTTCTCGCCGTGTTCGTGTCGTTGTCGCTGGCCTTCGGGGCCCTCGCCTTCAACCAGGTGGTGAGGGTTAACACCCTCGCCTGGCAGGACGGTGTGCACATCATCGCCTTCCTCAACGACCCCGGGGCCAGCGGGGTGGCCCCCGACGCCCACGAACGACTCACCAACGACGTGCAGGGTTGGGGCGAGGTCGAGAGGGTGCGCTACGTCGACAAGGCCGGGGCCTGGGCCGAGTTCCAGGAGCTGTTCCAGGACCGACCCGACATCCTCGAGTTGGGGAACCAGGCCCAGCTCCCCGCCTCACTCCGTATCGAGCTAACCGACATCGATCTCCACGACAGCGTCGAGTTGCGACTCGCCCAGGAGCAGCAGACCGTGTCCCGGGTGTCGGTGGCCTCGAACGCCATCCAACAGATCTCCCAGATCACCCGTGTGCTCAATGTCGTTGGCATCGGTCTCTCCCTCATTCTGGGGATCGCCGCTGTCGTCCTCATCGCCAACACGATCCGTCTCGCCATCTACGCCCGTCGCGACGAGATCTCGATCATGAAGCTGGTGGGGGCATCCAACTGGTTCATCCGGGTCCCCTTCATCCTCGAGGGTATGATCGAGGGACTCTTTGGGGCCGCCCTCGCGGTGTTTGCGGTGTGGGTGGCAGCACGTCCACTGATGGGCTCGGTCAGCCAGGTCGAGTGGTTCCGGATCACCCTCTCCAGCGGGTTCTTCCTGCGCTGGGGTGTCCTCTTCGTCCTCTTCGGCGCCGTCGCCGGGATCCTGGGGAGCTTCCTCGGCTTGAGTAGGTACCTCAAGGAGACGGAGGGGACAACTACCGGTCGCGAAACGGTACCCGAGCTAGTGTGATTTCGGTGAGAAGGGTTGCCCTGTGGTTGGTGCTGGTCGCCTTGTCGCTAGGCGTCATGGCCGTGGCCTCGGCACAGAGCCAGTCGGAGTTCGACGAGATCCAACGTGAGATCGCCGAGCTCGAGGAGCGGATCGCCGCGGCCGAGGCGGAGAAGAGTGCGGTAGCCGCCGATCTCGGCGTGGCCCAGGAGGAGTACAACGAGGCTGCGGCCGCCGTCGACGCGGCCCAGACGAAGGTGGATGCGGTCCAGGCCGAGATCGACGCCGAGGAGATCCTCCTCGCCGAGATCGAGTTGGATCTCGACAAGTTCGTGACGGCATTGGCGTCGACGGAGAAGCAGCTCACCGAGACCGAGGCCCAGGTGGTCGATCAGACCGCCGAGCTGTATATGGCCACCGCCACCCAGGCACCCCTGGTCTTCGAGTTCACCGACACCGAGGAAGTCGCCCTGAGCTCGGTGTATGTCGATGACACATTGGGCAGCTCGGCCGAGCTCGCCTCCTCGCTCGAGGGTCTCCGCGACCAGGCCGAACGGGAGAGGGTGTCCCTCGCCGACGCCCGTTCCGAGCAGAAGACACTGCTCGCCAGTCTCGATGAGAAGCGGACACGGCTCCAGACCGAGGTGGATGCCCTCGACGTGGTCAAACAGATCGAGGCCGAGGAGTTGGGCGAGCTGCAGGTGCTCGTCGACGGAATCAACGCCGACATCGCCGCCGCCGAGCGACACAAGGATGGTCTCGAGGCCGACAGCGCCCGGATCGAACAGGAGCTTCGAGAGCGGGAGGCCGCCCGCCAGCGGGACCAGGAACAGAGTGGCGACCCCGGGGGCGGTGGACCACCGCCCCCGGGGGCGAACGGTTGGGTCCGTCCCGTACCCGGTGCGGTGTCGTCTGGATTCGGCTATCGGATCCACCCCATCTCCGGTGCCCGCAGACTCCACACCGGTGTCGACATGAACGGCTCATGTGGTGAGCCCATCTACGCCGCCACCTCGGGAACGGTCGTCACCGCCAGTTGGTACGGCGGATACGGAAACGCCGTCGTCATCGACAACGGCGGCGGTGTCGCCACCCTGTACGCCCACCAGACGTCCCTGGCGGTCGGCTCGGGGCAGTCGGTGTCGACCGGACAGGTGGTCGGATATGTGGGGACGACGGGGTACTCCACCGGATGCCATCTCCACTTCGAGGTCCGGTTGGGCGGGACCCCGGTGGATCCCTCGCCGTACATACCGTGAGCCGCAAGGTCGTCGCCTCGAACAGGAGGGTGCGACGCAACTACGAGATCGTGGACGCCTTCGAGGCCGGTCTCGTCCTCACGGGCTCGGAGGTGAAGAGCATCCGGGAGGGCAACGCCGACCTCAAGGACTCCTTCGGCATCGTCCGCAACGGTGAGGCCTGGTTGGTCGGCGTCTACATCGCCCCCTATCCGTTCGCCCGTGATGGCGGTCATCAGCCGGAACGGGAGCGCAAGATCCTGCTCCATCGTCGGGAACTCGACAGGATCGCCGGTCAGTTGCAGGCAAAGGGCCTCACCCTGGTGCCGCTGTCGCTGTATTTCTCGGAGGGGAAGGTCAAGGTGGAGCTCGGGCTGGGAAAGGGCAAGAGGACCTATGACAAGCGGGACGAGCTCCGCAAGAAGGCGCAGGACCGTGACATCGAGCGGGCCATACGGGGGCGGTAGGTCACAACACCGTTCTGTGAGGGTTTTCCGCGGGCGGGATGGGGCGGGTTTTCACTCACAGAATGGGAGTGGGGGTGTCCCTGAAGGTTCTGTGAGGGTTTTCTGCGCTGTGGGCGGCTTGGGTTTTTCTTCACAGTTCGGGTTGGGTGTCAGGAATACCGAGATCGGCGGCGTCGTTGTAGGATGGGGACGACCCCAATGGGGGTGAACTGGTATCGACGTTGAGTGATGAGGCGTCGGAAGCGAGCCGACTTTTCCGGATAGTCGTAACAGAACCGGACCAACCAACAAGTGCCGAAGACAACTTCGCACTGGCTGCCTGAGAACGGTTAGCCCGTCCGCCCGGTGGGTTCCCGCCCTGCCGGTGTCGGGCGTCGCCTAGCGGGATGCCGTTGCCGGGGGTCGTGACCGGTTAGCGAAAGATTCATTGCGACTTAGGTGTCGGGGAGCTGGCCATCAGGGCTCCGTCACCGAAAGCTCGCTGATGGCTGCGCTCGGAGATGCCGCCGCCGAGGGCTCAGCGGACCGGGGTTCGACTCCCCGCACCTCCACAACCAGTCCACGGAACGGGACCCTC
>WHUC01000090.1 GCA_009377435.1 Acidimicrobiia bacterium | reverse complement strand
CTAGTCAACCACCAGCGGACGGCGGGTCGAGGTGAGCTCCTCGGTCGTGTCATGGCCCACTAGACACGAGTCGGACACGAAGTAATTGCCCAGACGTTCGTCGCTGATCCAGCTGAGCAGGTGGAACACCATCCCGGCCCTGATCGGGACGAGCCCGCCGGGTCGGATCCCCAATACCGTGCTCGATCCCACCCAGCTCGGGGGAAACCCGATCCCGACGGTGTAGCCACAGTGGTGCCGGCGCAGTCGGCCATGACCGAGGCCTTCGTCGACGACCTTCTGCCATCGGGCATATACGTCGCCGGTGAGGACCCCGGGACGGAGGACCGCCCGGACCTCGGCGAGTGCGTCGAGGGCGACCCGGCGCGCCTCCTCCGCCGGTTTGGGCGCCTCGGCGATATACGCCATCCGGGTCGCCGGGGCGTGATAGCGGAACTTGCAGCCGGATAGCTCCAAGAAAACGCTGTCACCGGGTCGGAAGATGCGATCGGCCCAGGTGTCGTGTTCGAACATGAGGGTGTTGGTGGAGCGGACGAGAGGAGCGAAACCGGGATATTCCCCACCCCCGAGCACCATCGCCTCATACACCGCGGCGGCCACCTCACGCTCGTTGATCCCCACCCCGACCGTGGCCAGCCCCGCCCGTATCGCCCGATCGGTGATCGCCGCCGCCAACCTGATGTACTCGATCTCGAGCGGTGTCTTCACCAGTCTGATCTCATCGACCAGACCGGTCCGGAACGAGGGGTCGGTCGACGACGACCGGCTGGTGTCGTGCCAATCCACCGAGTCGAGTGAGGTGGTCAACTGCTGGTATACCTCAGGAGGAAAGAACATGCTCGAGGAGTCGACCCCGATCCGGAGGGCGCCGGGCCCGATACGGGCCACTGCCCCGACGGCGGCATCACCGGCCGCATCACCGTCGTCGTACCCGATATGGGTGACATGGGGGGTCTGGCGGGCAACGGTAGCCGCCTCCATGGCACGGGTCAGCAACATGGGCTCACCGTCGACGGTCACCACGAGCATGGTGAAGGTGAAGTACCCCTGATGGCTCAACCCGGTGAGGTAGTAGATATTCTCTGGACTGGTCACCACCAGTGCATCGAGGTCGCGCTCGGCCATCGCCGACCTCACCATGGCGAGACGACGCCGATACTCCTCCTCGGGGAAGGCCCCGAGCACGGCGGGATCGGGTGGTCGCATCGTCCCGGCGGGCCCATCGCCCGGATGGTCCAGAATCATCCCGCGAGACTATCGCACCATCGTCGTGCCGAGGGTTGAATTCGCTCGGCGCGGTGTGGGGGTGGTGTGAACCGGGGGTGGAGGTCATCACCACAGCACAACCTCCGGCCGAGGTTCAGGACGCTGACACCAGCCCCTACAGTCTCCCCATGGTCGAACCGATCGTCACCATCCGCCCCGGGAATCCCGACTTCCTCGACCTTCCCTGGGGCACCACATTGACGGAGTGGGACCTCTCCCATCGGGTCCATCTGCCCAAGGGCATCTCACGTCACGAGGTCCAGTTCTACCAGTATCCCGAGGGATTGTTCGTGGTCAAGGAGCTGCCCACCCGGGCGGCACGGAACGACTACGAAATCCTCCGCCGTCTCGAGAGCCGCGCCGTCTCCACGGTCACACCGGTCGGCCTCGTGGTGCAGCGCAACGACGACCCCGGCTCGGAGGCGTCGGCGGCGCTGATCACGGCGTGGGAGGAGTTCACCTTCTCCTACCGGGAGTTGATCGCCGGAACGGGGTTCGCCGGTAACCGCACCAAGATGCTCGACGCCTTCGCCGAGCTCCTGGTCGAGCTCCATCTGGTGGGATGCTTCTGGGGCGACTGCTCGCTGTCCAATGTGCTCTATCGCTGGGACGCCGGGACCATCGAGACCGTCATGGTCGACGCCGAGACCTCCAGCCTACGCGACGACGGGCATATGAGCGACGGGCGACGTCTCGAGGACATAGAGATCATGAAGGTGAACGTCGCCGGGGGGATGGCCGACATCGCCGCCGCCGCCGATCGTGACATCGACGAGGCCGATCTGTTCCTCGGCGACGAGATCGCCGAGGTCTACCAGCGCCTCTGGGACGAGCTGAAGAGCGATGAGTTGGTGCCAGCCGACGAGCAATATCGGGTCCATGACCGGATCCGCCGGGTCAATCAGCTCGGGTTCGATGTCGACGAGGTCGACGTCGTCCCCGTGGACGGTGGCAGCAGACTGCAGCTCCGTCTCCGTGTCGGGGGGAGGACATTCCACAGGAACCGATTGCGCGATCTGACCGGAATCGACGCCCTGGAGAACCAGGCGAGACAGATCCTGAGCGACCTCTACCACTTTCAGACCGGTGAGGACATCCGCACCCCGACCCTCAAGAACGTCTCGGCGATCAAGTGGAGGGTGGGCCGGTTCGAGCCGGTCATGGAGCGCATCCGGGAGATCCCCGACATCGCCGATCCCATCCAGGCGTTCTGCGACCTGCTCCACCACCGCTACGTGATCTCATCGGCCGTGGGCCGCGATGTCGAGACGATGGAGGCGCTGGACGACTGGCTCGCCGCCGGTCGGCCCGGCTACCCCGAGGAGTGGAGCCCACCCGAGGTGTAGGTGGAACACGCGCCTCGAACCATGGGGAAGGTTGTGCCCGGGTAACGACCTTCACCCCGGGCTCGGGTGACGGCTGAGACCCCGGGACACCGCTCAGGAGGTTTGCCAACGGGATCGGGCCGCGAGCGGGGCAAACGTGCGAGCCGGCGTCTGTTTCTCCGGACTCCCACGTCAATCGTGCGGCTGTCAGACCCGTGTCCTATCCACGGCGACGGAGTCCGGAGAAAGCTCGCACACAATCAAACGACAGCTTTCTGCCCGAGGAGTTCCTTGAGCTCGGCGAAGAGGGCGGATCGGGGCTCGACCCTGTGATCGTCCGACAACTTGAGGATCTTGTGCCCGCTCCCGTTGGTGAGATGGAGATGCACACTCGTCGAGCCGGGATGGTTCGCCAGGATTGCCTTCAGCCGGCTCACCGTCTCGGGTGAGAGTCGGCTGGCCGGGACCTGTAGACGCACGGTCTCGTCCTCACGCACATCGAGCTCCTCCACCGAGTTGGACCGGATCTTGACCAGATCACCACGGTGATCGAGACGACCCGACACCACCACGACGTTGTCCTCGGTGACGTTCGTCCCGTACTCGGCGACCGTGTTCTTGAACATGAGCACCTCGACGGATCCGTCGAGATCCTCCAGCTCGAAGAAGATGATCGGATCACCGTTCTTCGTCCACTTCCGCGTTATCGAGGAGACGAGACCACCCACCGTCACCGACGCCCGATCTGACATGTCGGCCAACTCGGCGATGGAAGCCGTCGTGGCGTTGCGCATCGAGTTGCGCGCCCTGAGAAGCGGGTGATCGGAGATGTAGCGTCCCAGCATCTCCTTCTCGAAGGCGAGACGGACCTTCTGGGACCACTCGTCGCCCCCGATGGGCACCGGACCCACCTCGAGCCTCTCTGTCTCCTCCTCCCCAAAGAGCGAGAACTGACCCATGTCCTCGTTGCGACGCCGCTCCAGGGTGGCGTCGAGGACCGACTCAGAGGCGAGGAAGAGCCCCTTGCGGGTGTCGCCAAAGGCGTCGAATGCGCCCGCCTTGATAAACGACTCGACCGTCCGCTTGTTGAGGGCGAGGGGATCGACCCGGTCGGCGAAGTCCTGGAAGGACTGGAACGGTCCCCCCTCCTCCCGGGCGGCGACGATCTTCTCGACGACGCCCTCTCCGACATTGCGGATCGCGGAGAGACCGAAGCGGATTCTCCCGTCGGCCACGGTGAAGTCCATGTCGGACTCGTTGACATCGGGAACGAGGACCTCGGTGTCCATGGCACGACACTCGTTGAGATAGAGGGCGGTGCGGTCCTTGTCCTTCTTGGTGGCGGTCAGGAGCGCCGCCAGATACTCGGCGGGGTGATGCGCCTTCAGATAGGCGGTCTGGTAGGCGACATAGCCGTAACAGGCGGCATGGGCGCGGGTGAAGCCATAGCCGGCGAAATGGGCGATCAGACCGAAGAGCTCGCTCCCCACCGACTCGGGGTGGCCCTGCTCGATGCTGCCGGCGACGAATTTCTCCCGCTCGGCCTCCATGACCGACTTGATCTTCTTGCCCATGGCCTTGCGCAGCTGATCGGCCTCGACCATCGAGTAGCCGGCCATGGCCTGGGCGACCTGCATGACCTGCTCCTGGTACACCATGATCTGATAGGTGTCCTCGAGCAGGTGGGCCGCCGCCGGGTGGAGCGGCTCGACCTCCTTGCGACCGTTCTTGCGATCGGCATAGAGGGTGTGCATGTCGGCACCCATGGGGCCGGGCCGATAGAGGGCGACCAGGGCAATGACGTCATCGAAACGGTCGGGCTGGAGACTGCGGATGAGCCTCCGCATCGCCGTGCCCTCCATCTGGAACACGCCGATGGTCTCCCCCGTGCGCAGCAGCGCGAAGGTCGCCTCGTCGTCAAGAGGCACGTTGTCGATATCGGGCCGCTCCCCACCGGATCGCTCGATCAGCTCGAGGGTCCTCTCGATGATGGAGAGGTTGCGCAACCCGAGGAAATCCATCTTGAGGAGACCCAACGCCTCGACACCGTGCATCTCGTACTGGGTGACCACCTCGCCATCGTCCCCCTTGCGCTGGATGGGGATGAGATCGGTGAGCGGCCGAGGAGAGATGACCACCGCGGCGGCGTGGATAGAGTCCTGGCGACGGAGACCCTCCAACCCACGGGCGACATCGACCGACTCCTTGACCGCGGGGTCCTTCTCGTAGAGATCCCGAAGACCCTGACCGTTGGCGTACCA
The DNA here is from genome assembly GCA_009377435.1 of Acidimicrobiia bacterium. Taxonomy (GTDB): domain Bacteria; phylum Actinomycetota; class Acidimicrobiia; order Spongiisociales; family ZC4RG35; genus WHTL01. Next base: position 3,721 of record WHUC01000090.1, on the reverse strand, counting down.
GTCCTTGACCGTGCCGCTGGCGTCGTCGTCGGGTGGGATCAGGACCTGGCCAAGGGTGGCCTCATTACCGAGGATGGGCGGGGGCATCGCCTTGGCGACTTGGTCACCGAGCGCATAGGGGTGACCGAGGACCCGGGCGGCATCACGGATGGCCTGCTTGCCTTTGATGGTGGAGAAGGTGATGATCTGGGCAACGTGATCCGACCCGTAGGTGTCGGCGGCGTAACGGATGACATCGGCCCGGTACCGCTCGTCGAAGTCCATGTCGATATCGGGCATCTGACGTCGCCCCGGGTTGAGGAAACGCTCGAATATCAGCCCGTACTCGAGGGGGTCGAGGTCGGTGATACCCAGGCAGTAGGCGACGATGGAGCCGGCGGCGGAACCACGGCCGGGCCCTACCCTGATCCGGTTCTCACGGGCGAAGCGGATCAGATCCCAAACGATGAGGAAGTAGGCGGGGAAGCCCATGGAGGCGATGATCCCCAGCTCGTGGGTGATCCTGTCCCTCATCTCGTCGGGTAAGGGGTCCCCGTAACGCTGGCGCGCCCCGGTGAAGATCAGCTCCTCGAGATAGGACAACTCGGTGTGACCGTCGGGCACGGGGAAGGTGGGGAGGAGGATCTTTCCGAACTCGAGCTCGACCGAGGCCCGTTCCACGATCCAGAGGGTGTTGTCACAGGCGCCGGGATACTGGTCCTCGGGGAAGAGGGACCGCATCTGCGCCGCGCTCTTGACGTAGTAGTCGTCGTCCCCGTGGAAACGGAACCGGTTCTCGTCGGAGCGGTGGGCCCCCGTCTGGATGCAGAGGAGGGCGTCGTGGGCGCTCGCCTCGGCGGCGGTGGAGTAATGGGCGTCGTTGGTGGCAAGCAACGGAGCGTCGATGCGATGGGATATCTCCACGAGGTCGGGGGTGATCTGACGCTGGGCGGGGATGTTGTGATCCATGATCTCGATGAAGAAGTTGTCCCGGCCGAAGATGTCCTGGAACCGACCGGCGGCCGCCAGGGCCGCATCGAAGTCACGGTTGCGGGATTTGGCGTTCTCCTCCGCCCCGGCGTCGGGACCGAGGAGCTGGGGAACCAGACCACCGAGACACCCCGACGTGGCGATGATCCCCTCCGAATACTGGGAGAGGAGCTCGAAGTCCATCCGGGGCTTGTAGTAGTAGCCCTCGAGAAAGGCCTTTGACGACAGCTTCATCAGATTGCGGTAGCCGATGTCGGACTCGGCGAAGAGGAGCAGGTGGAACCGCTCATTGGCGTCGCGGGTCGGTCGGTCGAATCGGGAGCCGTCGGTGAAGTAGGCCTCTATCCCCACCACCGGTTTGACACCGACGTCCTTGGCGGCCCTGACGAAATCGACCACCCCGTACAGGACGCCGTGATCGGTGATCCCCATCCCCGGCTGCCCGTCCTCGGCAGCGATGTGGACGACCTCGTCGATCCGAGCGGCACCGTCGAGCATCGAGTACTCGGTGTGGAGATGGAGGTGGGCAAAGGATTTCGAGGTCATCTGGTGAGGTTGTGGTGGCCTTGACTGAGAACGGACTGGTTGCGAACCGGAACCCGCATCCGAAATCACATGCATGTGACTCTAGTCCCCCGTGACAATCCGGTGGGCCACTCCCCCGAACCCAAACGTTCAGAATCACGCCAGGCGTCACCCCCAGCCCACGCTACGGTCGCGCTAAACCAGGCTGACGGCCAACACGGCTAGCACCGCCATGACCAGACCGGGTATCGCCCGGAGCTTGCCGGCTCCCTCCCCCTTGATCGTCTCCCAGGTCTGTCCGACGATCAGACCGGCCAGCAGACCACCGAGATGGCCCTGCCAGGAGATGTTCGGTATGAGGAGGGGCAGGGCGGCGTTGATGGCGAGTAGACCGGCGAACTGGGCGAACATCGCCCGCCCGTAGGCGGTGTGACGGCGGTGAAACGACCAGATCAGCCACACGCCGAAAACCCCGAAGATCCCCCCGGAGGCGCCCACGAGGACATCGCCGGGACCGCCCAGCAGATAGGCGGCAGCGCCACCGGCGCCGACCGCCCCGAAGAACATGGTGAGATACCCCAACCGCCCGCCGGCACGCTCTATCTGGGGACCGAGGACGTAGAGGGCCCACATGTTGAAGAGGAGATGGGTGATGCCGCCGTGGAGGGCGACAACGGTGAACATTCGCCACCACTCACCCCTGGCGACGAGCTCGTTGCCCTGGGCGAGACGGACGAACAGCCACCGGTCGAGACCGGGAACGAGGAGCCCGCCCAGGTAGGCGATCACTGCGATGGCGATGAGCAGCTTGGTCACGGTCGCCCCGGAGAGCCCGGTCTGCGAACCCGTGGAAGCCCTCAGATTCTGTTGACGGCCTTCTCGGGCGACACATTCGGGACAACGCTGTCCCACCGGTGCCTGGATAACACACTGGCCACAGACCGGTCGCCCGCATCGGCTACACGACAGCCAGGTCTCCCGGTCGGGATGCCGGTAGCAGACGGGTACCGCCATGGTGGGGTCTTGTTCGGGTGACGTCATCTGTCGGGAGCGGGGGTGTCCATTGGCCATACCGTATTACCGATCAAGCGGGTTTCGGGAGTTGTCGGTTTCACAACAGATCGACCAGTTCGGGGGGAAGAGGCGATTCGATAACCATGGGCTCGCCCGATATGGGATGATCGAAACCGAGCCGGTTGGCGTGGAGGAACAGCCGGTCGAGACCCCTGACGCTGCTCCCCGGGCCATACACCCGGTCTCCGATGACGGGATGATCGATGGCCGCCATGTGGACCCTGACCTGGTGGGTGCGGCCGGTCTCGAGGGTGACCTCGATGAGGGTGTCGTCACCAACGGGCCGGATCTCCTCGTAATGTGTGACCGCATCACGACCCTCGGAATGGACCCGCATCCTCGTGGGGTGACGGGGATCACGCATGATGGGCGCCTCGATGGTTCCCATGGGCAGATCGAATCGGCCCGCCACCAGGGCGGTGTAGCGCCGGGAGATTTGACGTCGTTTCATGGCGGTAATGAGACGGGGATACGCCGTCTTGCTCCGGGCGACCACGAGCAGACCCGAGGTGTCTCGATCGAGCCGGTGGACCAGACCCCAGCGATCGGCCTGACCCACCCCGTGGATCTCGGGGTAGCGGTAGAGCAGTCCGGCGGCGAGGGTGCCGCTTCGGTTTCCGGACCCGGGATGGGTGACCACCCCGGCCGGCTTCTCGACGACCAGCACATCGTCGTCCTCGTGATGGACTACGAAGGGGACGTCCTCGGGCTCAAGACCGGGATCGGCCTCGACGTCGGGAATGGTCAACTCCACACCCGCCCGGATTCGATCGCGGGCGGACCCGACCTCCCCGGCGACGAGAACCCCGCCTCCCTCCACCAGGAGACGTCCCCGGGATCGGCTGATTCCGGCGACGATGGCAACGATCCGGTCGAGCCGCTCCCCGTCGAGGTCGTCGGGGACGAGTGTCATCGTGACCGCAGGGCCGAGATGAGCATGACGACGACAGCGAAGGTGATCGACATGTCGGCAACATTGAACACCGGGAAATCTATGAATGTGAGGCGGATCCAGTCGACCACGGCCCCATCGAACCAGCCGGGTCCACGGGTGACCCTGTCGACGAGGTTGCCACCGGCACCAGCACCGATGAGGGACAATGCCACCGCCTCCGCCCTCGGTCGCTCCCTGGTGAGAAGCACCACGATCGTC
>WHUC01000089.1 GCA_009377435.1 Acidimicrobiia bacterium | reverse complement strand
TCACTCATAAGGAAAGAGCCCCAACCATTGCGGTCGGGGCCCTTTCCGGTGCTCTTCGTTGCGAAGAGCGAGAGGGAGGCATCAAGCGGCTTCGGGTGGGGGACCCGAGCCTAGCTCTCCCTAGTCGGTGGGTTGGGATCATGAATGCGCAAGGGGGGGAACGCACTCATGCCTCGTTCGGTACATTACCAAACGATTGATTGAAAGCAAACGCAATCCGTCAGCCCGTTGGGACGCGGTGGGAACAGGTCACGCCGTGTTGCGCGGCGCCCTCTCGGCGAGTCCTGGGTGGCTATCGTGGTAGCGCCGAACACGACGGGTGGGAGAGTCCCGTGACGGGCGCCGAAGGTGCAAGGTTCTCCCCGGAATCTCTCAGGCGCAAGGACCACCCGGTAGCAGGCAACGCTGGAGCCGCACGGACGACAGTGGGGAGAACGAAGGATCAGATCGCTCAAGGAGGCCAGCGTTCGACATGGAGCATTTTGCCAACCGTCATATAGGAATCCCCGACGAGGAGCTCGCCCGGGCTCTCAAGGTCATCGGGGTCGACTCGACCGATGCCCTTATCGATCAGGCAATTCCCTCGAGTGTTCCCCGTTTCGATCACCTTGATTTGCCGGAGGGTCTGTCGGAGGTGGAAGTCCAGGCCGAACTCCGGGCGATGATGGGTCGCAACGTCACCGCCACGCCCCTCATCGGTCTCGGATTCCATCGCAGTCACATGCCGGCCGTGATCAGAAGGAACGTCTGGGAGAGCCCCTCGTGGTACACCGCTTACACGCCCTACCAACCCGAGATCTCCCAGGGGCGTCTCGAGGTTCTCCTCAACTTCCAGACCATGGTGTCCGATCTGACCGGTGTCGAGATTGCGAACGCCTCACTTCTCGACGAGGCATCGGCTGCGGCCGAGGCAATGGGGATGGCCCACCGTCTCGACAAGACCGGCGGCAACGTGTTCGTGGTCGACTCCGGCTGCCACCCCCACACCATCGGTGCCGTCCAGACGAGGGCGGCCGCGGTCGATATCGAGGTGATCGTCGATGATGCCGCCACCGTGGGGACAAATGGTGTGTTCGGAGTCATGTTCTCGCAACCCCGGACCGATGGTTCCCTGAGCGATATGGCGTCGCTCATGGAGCGTTGGAGCGAAGCCGTCACCAGTTGTGTCGTGGATCTATTGGCCATGACCCTCATCGAGCCCCCGGGATCCCACGGTGTCGACCTCGTGGTCGGGGCGGCCCAGCGTTTCGGGCTCCCCCTCGCCTTCGGTGGCCCCCATCCCGGGTTCATCGCATGCAAGGAGGAGCACGTCCGGTCCCTTCCCGGTCGTCTCGTCGGGGTCTCCACCGATAGCGGTGGCCGTATGGGTCTCCGGCTCGCCCTCCAGACCCGGGAGCAGCACATCCGTCGTCAACGAGCGACCTCCAACGTGTGCACCGCCCAGGTCCTCCCCGCGGTGATCTCCGCCCTCTATGCCTCCTGGCACGGCCCGGAGGGTCTCCGCGGGATCGCCCAGGAGGTTCACGACCGGACCGCACAGGTTCGCGCCGCCCTCGTGACGGGTGGTCATGACATCTTGAATGAAACCTGGTTCGATACGGTGACGGTGCGGGTCGACGATGTCGATGTCGCCCTCTCCAGGGCGGAGGAGGCGGGTCTCCGCCTCCGTCGTTACGACGACGCCCACGTTGCTGTGTCTCTCGACGAGACCAGCGGAGAGTCGGTCGTGGCCGACCTTCTCGCCGTCTTCGGCACTGCAACCGGTGAGGACGACATCGACCGCGGTATCCCCGACGAGTTGGCTCGCACCTCCGACTACCTCACCCACGAGGTGTTCTCCCGTTACCGGACCGAGCACGAGATGCTTCGGTACCTGCGTCGGTTGGCCGATCGCGACCTCGCACTCGACCGCACCATGATCCCGCTCGGGTCGTGCACTATGAAGCTCAATCCGACCACGGCGATGGAGCCCATCTCATGGCCCGAGGTCGGTGACGTACACCCCTACGCCCCTCTGTCCGATGCCGCCGGCTATCTGGAGCTGTTCGACCGTCTCGAGGAGGCCTTGATCAGCATCACCGGTTACGACGCCGTCTCGCTCCAGCCCAACGCCGGCTCCCAGGGCGAGCTTGCCGGTCTGCTCGCCATCGCCGCCTACCACCGCTCCCGGGGTGACACCGATCGCCGTTTGTGTCTCATCCCCGCCTCCGCCCACGGGACCAACGCGGCATCGGCGGTAATGGCCGGGATGGAGGTCGGCGTGATCGACACCGATGACCATGGCAATGTCGACCTCGATCATCTCCGCAGGGTCCTTGAGGAGGACGGTGATCGGGTGGCGGGCATCATGGTGACCTATCCGTCCACCCACGGCGTGTTCGAGGCGGGCATAGTCGACCTGTGCGGCATGATCCACGAGGCGGGGGGTCAGGTCTATGTGGACGGGGCCAACCTCAACGCCATGCTGGGATTGGCCCGTCCCGGCGACTTCGGCGCCGACGTCGGCCATCTCAACCTCCACAAGACTTTCGCCATCCCCCACGGAGGCGGCGGCCCGGGGATCGGTCCGGTTGGGGTGAAGGCACATCTGGCGCCGTTCCTTCCCAACCACCCGACCGTCGACCGGGCCGGACCCGACACCGGGGTGGGAAACCTCACCGCCGCCCCCTGGGGTTCGGCGGGCATCCTGCCGATCTCGTGGACCTTCATCCGGATGCTCGGTGCCCCCGGGCTGAGGAGAAGCGGCATCGGGGCGATCCTCGCCGCCAACTATGTCGTGGCCCGGCTTTGCGACCACTTCCCGATTCTCTACACGTCTCCCGAGGGGCGTGTCGCCCACGAGTGCATCCTCGACCTGCGTGGGATCACCAAGGAGACGGGGGTCACCGCAGAGGATGTTGCGAAACGGCTCACCGACCACGGTATCCATGCCCCCACTCTCAGCTTCCCGGTGGCGGGAACCCTGATGGTGGAGCCCACCGAGTCGGAGTCGTTGGAGGAGTTGGACAGGTTCTGCGACGCCATGCTCTCGATCCGCCAGGAGATCGACCGGGTGGGATCGGAGGAGTGGCCCGCCGCCGACAACCCCCTCCACAATGCACCCCATCCCGCCGAGGATCTACTGGTGACCGAGTGGGACCATCCCTACACCCGGGAGGAGGCGGCCTATCCGGGCGGCACCACCAGCGACAAGTACTGGCCCCCCGTGAGCCGCATTGACGCCGCCTCGGGCGACCGCAACCTGGTCTGCGCCTGTCCCCCCATCGACCAGTACCGGTGATCCTCCCCAACTCTGGGCAGGAGGCCTCGGTTAGCGGTGTCGGGACCTGGGTTTCGTTGGGGACACGCAGGTAGGGGGCGAAACCGTCTGCTGATACTCTTGTGGTCATGCTCGTTCCCGTCGTCCTGTCAGGTGGTGTCGGCTCGCGGCTCTGGCCGTTGTCGAGACGTTCGACACCCAAACAGCTCCATGCCCTCACCGAGGGCCGATCGCTGATCCAGGCCACCGTCGCCCGAGTCGGTGACGCCGGCCGGTGCCTCATCGTCTGTGGTCCCGCGGTAGTGGACGGCATCAGCAACCAACTCGACCGTGACGGTTTGGAGTTCGTGATCGAGCCCGAGGGGAGGAACACGGCACCCGCCATCACCGCCGCGGCGATGCGGCTCGAGCCCGATGATGTGCTGGTCGTCCTCCCTGCCGACCATGTAATCCAGGACGAAGAGATATTCCGTGATCAGTTGGAGATCGCGGTGAAGGCTGCGATCGAGGGTCATCTGGTCATCTTCGGGGTGGTTCCTCACCGGCCGGAGACCGGGTACGGGTACATCATGTCCGGTGACCAGATCGCGGGTGGATGGACCGTGGAACGGTTCGTCGAGAAGCCCGACGCCCGCACCGCGGCCCGGATGGTCAGCTCGGGCCGTTACCTGTGGAACTCGGGGATGTTCGTCACCAAGGCCGGCACCGTGCTCGAAGAAGTCGCAGAACTCGCTCCCGAGCTCTCCGGGGCAGTCCGGGACTCGGTGAGCAGCTCCGAGACCGCGGGCAACCGCACCGTCCTCGGTGACGAGTTCCTGTCCGCCCCGAGTATCTCCTTCGACAATGCCATCATGGAAAAGACCAGGAGGGGAGTGGTGATTCCGCTCGACTCGGGCTGGAGTGATCTCGGTTCATGGGCAGCGCTCTGGGAGTTGGGCTCTTTGGACGCCGACGACAACGTAGTGGTCGGCGACGTCATCGTCGAGGACACCACGGGCTCCTACCTACGCTCCGAGTCGAGGGTCGTTGCCGTGGTCGGACTCGACGATCTGGTGGTGGTCGAGACCGCGGACGCGGTTCTGGTCGCCTCCCGTGACCGGGCAAACGAGGTGAAGGGTCTCGTTGACCGTCTCGCCGGTCGTCCGGAGACCCATTGATTCGCATCATCCTGGCCGTCTTGGTGGTGCTGATGGCAGGCTGCAACTCGATCCCCGAGGACGCCAGCGGCCCTGAGATCTTCGAGCAGGCCTGTGCCGGCTGCCACAGCCAAGACGGGTCCGGGGGCGTGGGTCCTCCGTTGGATGCCGGGAGCAATGCTTCCGAACAGCCGGATTCATTCCTCGAGGAGACCGTTACACGTGGCCGCGGATCGATGCCGTCGTTCTCGGACTTGACCGATGCCCAACTCGACCGGCTCATCCAACACATCCGTTCCATACAGTGACGGGAGCACCTCTCTTCGACCATGTCGAGATCCATCCCGTGGTGCTCCCCATGGCCGTGGAGTTTCGAAACGTGGTGGAGAGGGAGATGATCCTGATCCGAGGTCCCGAAGGTTGGGGGGAGTTCTCCCCGTTTCCCGGGTATCCACCATCGGTGACCTCTCGCTGGCTGGCTGCCGCCCTCGAGGCTGCGTGTCAGCCCCTCCCGGAACCGCTGAGACGGACAGTTCCCGTCAACGCAACCGTACCCGCGGTAGATCCCGAGACGGCCACGGCCCTCGTCGTTGAATCGGGAGCCAGCACCGTGAAGGTCAAGGTCGCAGACTCCCGCGACGACGAGGACACCGAGCTCTCCAGATTGGAGGCGGTCCGGGATGCCCTCGGGCCGGGTGGGAGGATCAGGATTGATGTCAACGGCCGTTGGTCGTTGGATGAGGCGACCCGGCGGATCGAGGCGCTCCACGGGTTCGATCTCGAATACGTAGAGCAACCGGTGGCATCCTTAGAGGACATGGTCATCCTCAGGACGAGAGTCGACGTTCCCATCGCCGCCGACGAATCCGTGCGCGGATCGGTCGATCCGATGATGGTTGTGGAGGCAGGCGCCGCCGACATCCTCGTCCTCAAGGTGCAGCCCCTGGGTGGCGTGTGGCGCACCCTTGACCTTGCTGCACGGGCCGGGATCCCAGTGGTCATCTCGTCGGCACTGGAGAGCTCGATCGGCCTCTCCCATGGGATCAGGGCCGCAGCCTCGTTGCCCGAGCTCCCATACGCATGCGGTTTGGGCACGGCCCAGCTCCTTGCCGGTGATGTCACCAGTGAACCTCTGGTGGGCGTTGCCGGCGAGATCACCTACCGCGAGATCGTGCCCGATCTGCTTGGCAAGTGGCGGGCGGACACCGCCACCGCCCAGGGTCTGATGAGACGTCTCCGCGAGGCAGCCGAGCTGCTCACATGAATGCCCCCAACCCGTCCACCGCCCTCGCCCGTGTCGTCGTCGATGAGCTGAATCGGCACGGGCTGGAGACCTTCGTGGCTTCACCCGGGTCGCGCTCGGCGGCAACCGTTATCGCATCGTCCACCCATGCCGGCGTGAATCTCCGAATGGCGATAGATGAGCGGTCTGCGGGATTCTTCACCCTCGGTGCCGCCCGGGCCACGGGCCGCCCCGGCGTCATGATCTGCACGTCCGGCAGTGCCGTGGCAAATCTCGTTCCGGCCGTGGTCGAGGCCGATGCCGCGGGGGTTCCCCTCATCCTCCTCACCTCCGATCGACCTCCGGAGCTCCACCACACCGGTGCCAACCAGACCATGGTCCAAACCGACATCTTCTCGGGTCGCACCCGGTTCATGGTCACCCTCGGTCCGGCGGAGAATCGCCCCGATGCGGTGAGACTGTGGCGGACCACCGTCGATCGAGCGGTAGCCGAGGCGATGGGATCGCCTCCAGGCCCGGTCCAGATCAACCTCGCATTCCGGGAACCGACCTCGCCAGTGAGTGACGACGGCCGGGCTGTCGCCGACCCGTTCGGGTACCCGCTGGGCGAGGGGGATGACCACCCCGTCGTGACCCCGGTAGAGGGCAGGGTCACACCCAATATCCCCGATGAGCTGGTCGCGGCCGTTGCTGGGTCGGATCGGGGGGTAATCGTGTGTGGTGAGTCCTCCCCGGATGCGGCGACGGCGCTGGGCTCTCATCTCGGTTGGCCGGTTCTGGTCGAGGCCAGGGCGGGAGGAAGGTCTGAGGAGGTCGTGACCGCTTACGAGCACCTGCTCGGCAGGGATGAGTTCGCCCCCGATATGGTGATTCGATTCGGTGCAGTTGGTGTTTCGCCGCGGCTGCTCGGACTGCTGGGAGCCGGTGTCCCCCAGGTGATGGTCGACGCCCATGGCCGGTGGTGGGATCCGATGCGTTCGGCTACCTGGGCGGTGACTGCAGACCCCGTCGAATTCACCTCCGTGATGACCGAGCGGATCGCTGCCTCGTCGGAAGGGAGGTGGCGAGAGTCGTGGTTGGATGCCGATCGGCGGGTGAGGACCCTCATAGATGAGGTGGTCGACTCCCGTGCCGGTCTGTCATCGGCCCGGGTCGCCCGTGATGTTGCCGCCCTCACCTCGCGCACGCTCGTGGTGGGGTCGTCGCTGCCTATCCGGGATCTGGATGCGTTTGCCTGGCGGACCCCGCCGAGGGTCATTTCCAACCGAGGGTTGTCGGGGATCGACGGGTTCGTGTCCACCGCGCTCGGTGTCGCCACCACCGATCCGGACACGGTCGCAATGTGTGGCGACCTCACCCTGCTACACGATGCCAACGGGTTTCTCATCGAGGACCCACCACCCCTGGTGTTGGTGGTCATCGACAATCGTGGCGGTCGGATGTTCGAGCTGCTTCCCCACGCCCGCCATGCCCCCGACTTCGAGCGCTTGTTCGTCACACCCCATGATCGTGATTTCTCCAAGCTCGCCGATTTCCATGGAATCGACTACTCGGAGGTGACCAGTCCCGAGGAGCTAAGAGACGCCGTGAAACCGACCAAGGGCATCCATCTGGTCCACCTCCCCATCGACCCCGGGACAGACCGTGAGATGCGAGAGCAGGTAACGAAGGCCACAACCCAACCAAGACACGACTAACCGCACGCTACGAGAATCGACCTCCTGTCTCGGGTGGTGCAGAGCGTGTTCTGGTCGTGCCCTGATGTTTGATGTTGGCAGGAAAGCAGAGGTCCGCAACTCACCGATCCGTGACCGCGAGCCTGGCGGCGAATCCGATCAGAAACGCGCCCAGCGATCGCTGGAGCCATCGGCGGACAGTGGGCACACCGAGCACACGATCGCGGACGGCGGCGCTGGCGTAGGCGTAGACGGCGAACACGGCGAGGGTCATGAACATGAAGGTTCCACCGAGCCCGATCAGCCTGGTATCGAGCAGGCCTGGTGGAGTGTCAAGGAACTGGGGGAGAAAGGCGAAGAAGAACACGGTCAACTTCGGGTTGAGAAGATTGAGAAGAATCCCCCGCCGCACCACCAGGGCCATCGAGCCGATCGAGGCGTCTTGGTCATCTATCTGGAGGCCGCCGCCATCGCGGATCATCGACACACCCATGAAGATGAGGTAAACGACTCCAGCCCATCGAACCGCCTCGAACGCAACCGCGCCGGCCTGCATGACCCCGGATAGGCCGAGCATGGCTGCCAGCATGTGGGGAACGATGCCGAGGGTACAGCCGATAGCGGCAAACAGCCCGCGCCTCCAACCACCGCCGATTGAGGTGGAGACCGTATAGACCACTCCGGTGCCCGGGATCACGACCACGACGAGCGACGTCAGCAGGAACTCGACAGACATCATCGGGAGGTTATACCCGGGCCCACCGCGGCTCCGAATCGAGCATTGTGATGTCTCGGGAGAAGCCGGTGCGGTTTTTTCGAGGGCGCACTCGGCCGCCAGATCGAGACACTCCGCCTCGACGGTACCACCGTCACGGGCGCCGAAAGGTCTGGCACTCAATTATCCAGGGCCCCCATCATGGCCAGAAGCTTGATCCTGGTTTCCTCGAGTTCTGCCTCGGGGAGGGAACCGGCCACGATCCCGTTGCCGGCAAATAGTCGGGCCCGGGCACCGGAAAGCTCCGCACAGCGCAGGGCGATGGCAGCCTCGCCATCACCGTCCTCGTCAAACCAACCTACAGGGCCGGCATACCGGCCCCGGTCCATACCCTCGAGACGGGCGATCTCGGACAGTGCAACCGAGGTTGGGGTCCCCCCGACGGCCGCGGTCGGATGAAGACGATCCGCCAGCTCGAGAAGGTGGATGGGCTCACGAAGCGACCCGCCGAACGAGGTGAGCAGATGGTGGATGTTGTCCAGGCTGAGAAGCGATGGGCCTTCCCGGACAAGTCCGGTACACACCTCGGTCAACACCGAGTC
>WHUC01000088.1 GCA_009377435.1 Acidimicrobiia bacterium | reverse complement strand
TCGAGGACGAGGACGCCGCGAGCGGCGTCACTGGCCGTTGAAACGTCAGCGTAATTGCGGTGGGGTGCACTAGAGGCCGAGGAATCCGGCTACCGCCTCGACAAATCGAGCCGGGTCCTGGAGTTGGGGGGCGTGTCCGACGTCCTTCATCTCGACCAACACGGCCCCGTCTATCCCGGCGGCGACTTCGCCAGCCATTTCCGGTGGGTTCGCGCACCGTCACCTTGACATCAGAGATCACTTCATTGTCGGTTGCCGCCAAGTAGACCTCAACCCCTTCGATGGCGGGGTCACCTCACCGTGTCGCTCCAGGAGGGGGGAGGGGTGCGATCGTGGTCAAGCACCCGAGTGAGGACGCCTGCCGGGTGGGTGCTGAGGAGAGAGGAGGAGGGATGCCGGCTCCTCCCTCCGTCAGCCGCTATTGGGGTTCCATGGCCCGCTGCTCGAGGAAGCGAGCGAAGAAGGACCCCATCTGGTCCCGCTTCACCGGGTCCTCCGGGCAGTACCGGTCGTTGTCGGGCGGGTTACAGCCCAGCGTGATCCCGGCGGTGCCGAAGATGTCGATGTCCGTCTCGTGGACGCTGTCATCGTCGTCGACGAACAGGTCATCACCCCCGCCGGCGGTCAGTGCCAGGGCACGCACCAGGAACGAGGCCATCTGCGCCCGGGTGACGGGGTCGTTCGGGCAGAACTGGTCGTTGTCAGGCGGGTTGCAGCCCAGCGTGATCCCGACTGCCCCGATGGCGTTGATGTCGTCGTGGAACACGCTGTCCCCGTCGTCGGTGAACAAGTCCTCGGTCACCGACGGCAGGTTGAACGTCCGCCGCAGGAAGGCGGCCATCTGGCCCCGGGTGATGTCGCTGCTAGGGCAGTACTCATCGTTGTCGGGCGGGTTGCAGCCCCTGGTGATCCCGGGAGCGGCGATCGCCTCGATGTTGCCCTCGTGGATGTTGCCGTCATCGTCGGTGAAGGTCCCCGAGCCGGGAGCCGGCAGCGAGAACGCCTCCACCTGGCCGCGCACCTCGCCGTCGGGATTGCTCGCGGTGTGGACGTTCACGTACGCTGCCCCGGACCGGAGGGCTGCCAGCACATCACCCAGGTTGGCCCATCCACAGGCGTTGCCATCATCGGGAGCGGTGACCGTGGTCTGCGCCAGGATGCCGTCCTGGGTGACCGGGCCGCCGGCAAACAGCGTCACGCCCACCGGTCCGTTGACGCCGGCGGCGCCACAGTGGATGTGGGCCGCCACGATGCCCTCCAGGTTGAAGGTCACCAGCACCAGCGAAAGCTGGGTGCCGGCGTCGTTGACGCTCATCCCGGCCACGCCCGCCCCGTTGGTGTCGACCGACGGCACCTCAGAAGAACCCGACAGTGGGGCCATGAAGTTGAAGCCGGGGGGCGCCGCCACGAATGTCTCGGCGCCGAGGAACACGTTGGTGTCGTAGATCGGGTCGCCGGTGTCGGCGATGGCCAGCTTGATGTGGTTGGTCTCACCAGGGTTGACCGCCGCTTTGCAGGTCAGCACCACCGTAAGGCCGTCCATCTCGGTGTCGAGGGGCGCTCCGCTGGCCAGGTCGTTGTTTATATACAGCTCCGGGTTGGAGTTGGGTTCGGTGCCAAAGGGATTGCCGTTGTTAATGGTGTTGACCGACACCGGGTCCCCGTTGACGGTGGCACAGTTCACCCCGTTGACGAAGAAAGCGAACACGTCGTTGAACTCCGTGTTGACGAACTCGTTGTACTCCTCGGAGGCGAACACGTAGTTGAACGTCAACGTGGAGGCGCTGGGTACGAAGTCGAACTCCAGCACCGCCGCGTCGAAGGTGGTGAGGGCGGGGTCGCCGGTCAGGGCGTCGAGGTCGGCGTCGCCGGGCGTCCCGTTGTCGGTTGAGGTGTTTTCCGCCTCGTTGGGCCCGATAACGTTGGCGACGGCACCCGAGCTGAGGATCACCCCGCTCCCGAACCCGACGACGTCGCCACCGCCGCTGAACCGTCCCGCTGCCACCTCGGCCCCGGCATACACCACGTTGGACACCGTGATCCCCCCGCCGAGCAGGTCGGCGACCAGGCCCCCAGGGGTGAGTGGACCGGTAAGGTCCTCGGTGACCAGGGGTGCCGCCAGCGCCGGACCGGCCGGCACAACGGCCAGCGCTAACGCCATCGCCAGCAGCCAAATCGTGGGGCGCCTGCCCCGGCGGCCCCACGGGCGCCGCCCACTAGAAGATCCTCGCACCGTCAACCTCCTACGCTCGAATGGGGACACCTTCAGCCTCCTCGTCGGCCGGAGCAATCGCGTGTCGCGTTCCGCCGGGCGGTTGCCGGGCCCGCTCCGCAAGCCACTATATAGGAGACGGGAAGGCCACGTCGTGAATTCCGCCCATTTTGTTTGGGGCTCCTCGGGTTATCACATCGTCGAACGCCACCCCCTCGTCGTAGTTGCGGTACCAGACAAGAAGTATCTTCGGGTGTGGATGTGGAATGGCCCCCGCTCGCCCGGGTCGAGCCGGATCTCCCACACCCGCATCCGCTCGTTCTCGAACCACAGGGTGGTCCCGATATCGAGGTTGGTGGGCGCCGCCGCCAGCTCCTCCTCGAAGTCCCCGGGGTCGAAGGTGCCCTCCTCGGCGAAGTCTGAAGCCGTCATCTCGCTCCTTCCTCTGGTTCGCTGGTTCCGCCGATCCCACCCGTTCCCGGCGTAAGTGCTCCCCACCGTAAATACGGTCGCATGTTTCGGCGAGCCAGGGGCGTCGCTCGCCAGGACGCAGGACGAAGACGCACCCGGTGCGGTGCCTCAAGGACGAGGACGCCGCGAGCGGCGTCACTGGCCGTTGAAACGTCAGCGTAATTGCGGTGGGGTGCACTAAAGGCCGAGGAATCCGGCTACCGCCTCGACAAATCGAGCCGGATCCTGGAGTTGGGGGGCGTGTCCGACGTCCTTCATCTCGACCAACACGGCCCCGTCTATCCCGGCGGCGACTTCGCCAGCCATTTCTGGTGGGGTGGCCTCGTCGCGGGACCCGACGATCATGAGCGTCGGGTTGGTCACCTCCCCCAACATCGAGGTGTAGTCAACCGCGACGAGAGCACGACACGCCGAGACGAACGCCTCCGGGCGGGTCCGCAACAGCACCTGGCGACGCTCGGCGGCGGCCTCGGGATGTGTGGAGATATAATCCTCGGGAAAGATCCGACGCAGGGCCGGATCGACGACCGTCTCCATCCCGCCACTCTCGACGGCGTCGATCATTCCGGCAAAGGCCGACTTCGCCGGCGGGGGAAAGCAGGGCCCACATCCCACCAGGACAAGTCTGTCGAAAAGATGACCGTGTCTGATGGCAGCACCCAGGGCGACGAAGGCACCCCAACCGTTCCCCAGCACCGCCGTCTTCTCGGGGTCGTATCCACCGACCTCGAGAAGACCGGCCACCGCATCGGCTTGGGCATCGACACTCGGGGCCACCGCGGTGGTGTCGCCGAAGCCGGGCAGATCAACCCGGTTGACCGTCCAATGCGAGCCGATCGCATCCAGCACCGGGGCGAAGGCGTGGCGATCGGTGAGGAGTGAGTGGAGCAGCAGGATATCGGGACCGTCCCCGCTCCGCTCCAACGAGACCCTCCCCGACCCGATATCGATCACATCCATGAAGCGTCCGGTTTCCCCGCGGTCGAATTCCCCCTCTTGACGGGCTTCTCGATGGTCTTCTCGGCGAAAACGATTGACAATCGATTGCTACGAGTTGTATACATGAATATTACATGATACATGATGCCCTGGCCGCCGGTATGAGGTCGGGAACCACTGGCCCCTCGCCGCCGGTCACACGGTGGTCGGGCAGAGGCTGGTCCGGTCTCGGCCCCCGACCCGACCCGTCATCATTCTTCCGGATCAATGATGGATCGAGGGGAACGGCGAGGAGGTGATAGTCGAGACACGAACTACGGGAGGAGAGCGGGCAGATGGCCCGCACCATAGGAGGAGGTAACAAATGGCAACAGCAGACGCGGCCCCCGCAACGAGGGGCGTCTACAGGATCGGTGAAGATTTCAAGCTCAACACCATGGACATCGTGGTGGCGGTGTTGTTGGGCGTAATCGAAGCCGCCATCGAGATCGTCGGGGCCCTCGGATTCCTCGAACGGACCGTGTGGGCCACCGGTGCGGTGGGCTTCGCAATCTACGCCTTCTACAACGGGACCACATGGATCCTGTTCTATTCGGGTGTGTATCTGAGAAAACGGGCGATGGTGCTCGTCCTGGCGGCCGGCGTCACCGCCCTGGTGAGGTGGTTCGCCGGAGATCCAGACGGTCCGGTCCTCCTGTTCTACGGCCTCTTCCCGGCCGCATTCGGGGTGGCGGTGATCGTCCTGATGCGCTGGCGGGGAGCGAAGATGCTGTTCGCCCTCTCCGTGGCCGCCACCGCGGCAGCCAACCAGTGGGCGACCTTCATCGGACAGGGTGGATTCCAACTGGCCGACGGTGCCACGTGGGCCCTTATCTCCATCGCCATCGGTGGTGTCGGAGGACTCATCTGGGGAGTCATCTCCTGGTATCTGGGACGTGGGCTGGAGAGGGCCGGTGTGCCCTCCGTAGACATCCCACCGGCCCTGGGCGACGATCAGACCCACCACGCGTGAGCGAACAGGTAACGCATCCGACGACGGGGAGCCGGCTCGATCCGGCTCCCCGTCCCAACCAGTACTGCTCAAGGAGGCCGGTGTGAAACACATGTCACACATCTCGACGACCAGTCATCGCCGCTCGCGGTGTCCTCGTCCTCGAAGCACCGCACCGGGTGCGCCTTCGTCCTGCGTCCTTCCGAGCGGCGCGCCTGGCCGCCGATCTGCACAACGGCATTCCACACCAGCCTCCTAATGCCCGACCCCGCCCTGGTCGTCGAGGACTACAGCTTCTGGTTCAAACCCCAGGTGGGACAGACCGAGGGTCCCCCGGCCCTGACCGATGTCACCTTCGAGATCCAACCGGGCTCCTTCGTCCTCGTCCTCGGTCGGAGCGGATCGGGTAAGAGCACCCTGGCCCTCAATCTGGTCGGCATCTATCCCGACTATTTCGACGGACGGAATCAGGGCCTGATCCAGATCAGTCATCCCGAGAGGGGTCTGATCAATCGCCGCCAGTTGGAGCCCGCCGAGCGTTTCAAGCTCGTGAACATGCTCTTTCAGAATCCCGAGGAGCAGATCGTCACCCTCACAGTGGAGGAGGAGGTGGGATTCGCCCTCGAGAACTATCTGTACGAGCCGAGCGACATCCACCGGGGGATCGACCGCGCCCTCGACCTGGTGGGATTGGTCGACTTTCGTGAGCGACCCACCCTCCAGCTCTCCGGTGGGGAGAAACAGCGCGTCGCCCTCGCCGCCATGCTCGCCCTCGAGCCCTCCGTGCTCATCCTCGACGAGCCAACCTCCAACCTCGACCCGGCGGGGACGGCGGACGTCCTCGCCACGATCGATCGGGTACGCGAGCACATCGACCTCACCGTCATCGTGATCGAGCACGAGGTCGACGAGGTGTTCGACCGCGTCGACACCGTCCTGTTGGTGGAGGACCAGCGGGTCGCGGGGCCGTTCACACCCCGCGATTTCATCACCGACCGCGGTCTCCATGTGCGCGACGACATGGGTCTGTGGATACCACAGGCCTCCGAGGTGGGTCTCGAGCTGGAACGGGCCGGGATCAACCTACCGATGATCCCCCTCAACGGTTCCGAGTTGGTGGATATCGTCACCGGACTCGATGCCGGTCTACCACTGACCCCTCCCCCCACCGGGCCGACCCCGGTTCCAGACGCCGACACCCCCGACATCGAACCGGAGGGCACGGTGATCGAGGTGCGGGATGCGTCGTTCTCCTACGGGGACCATCAGGTACTAAGCGGTGTCAGCTTCCATACCCGACGGAGCGAGTTGCTTGCCATCGTGGGCCAAAATGGATCCGGCAAGTCCACCCTCGCCACGCTCTTCAACGGGATCGCCGAGCCCGATTCGGGGACGATCCTCGTGGATGGCAAGGCGACGACGGACTACGACTTCGCCCAGCTGGTGAAGCGGGTCGCCTATATATTCCAGGTCCCCGAGAAGCAGTTCATCCGCAACACCGTTTACGACGAGATCGCCCATGGCTTGCGTGCCCTCGGTCTGAGTGAGACCGAGGTCGACGAGCGCACCGTCGCCCTCCTCGAAACGGTCCGACTCGTCGACCGTGGTGACGCCAGCCCGTACGTGCTCAGTCACGGCCAGAAGCGACGGCTTTCGGTGGCGGCGATGGTGGTCGGCCAGCCGGAGGTGGTGGTGCTCGACGAGCCCACCTTCGGCCAGGACTTCTACCAGGCCCAGAATCTGATGGGGTTGCTGCGCCAACTCGCCGACGACGGGGCCTCGGTGGTGTTCATCACCCACGACATGCGGCTCGTCGCCGAGTACGCCGATCGGGCCGCGGTGTTATGCGACGGGCGTATCATCTTCGACGGTAATCCACACGAGCTGTTCGCCGCCGAGGACGTGCTTTCCCGGGCCCGGCTGAAGCCGCCCTCGGTCCATGGGTTCTCCGCCCGGCTTCTCGGTGAGCCGGTGCTGACCACATCCATCCTCTCGCAACGGATCCAGGAGGTCGTCGATGGCCAACGTCGAACTGTCCTATAAGAAGGGGAACTCCCTGTTCCACCGGATGACACCGTTCTCCAAGCTCCTGTTCGTGCTCAGCGTGTCGTTCGTCGCCATCTTCAACACCAATCTCTACGTGGGGTTTGGCCTGTTCGTCTTCTGCTTTCTCTTCGCCGCCTTCCTAACCGGGGTGTCGCTCAAGGAGTACTGGGTGTTCGGCAAGATCATCATCCCCTTCATCCTGATCCTGGCCGTCGTCTTCCCCTTCTTCTACGGGGGACAGGCCACAGTCGGATCCGACGCCATCGCCCTGCGCACCCCGATCAAGGACCTGTCGTGGGCAGCGCTCGGTTTCGGCGCCCTGCTCGGTCTGAGGTTCCTCGCCCTCGGCATCGCCGGTCTGGCCTTCGCCTTTACCACCCATCCCACCGACCTGGTCCAGAACCTGTCGAAACGAGGCTGGGACTACCGACTGGTCCACGCCCCCGTCCTCGGGCTGATCCTGTTCCCCTCCTTCCTCGAACTGGGGCGGGAGATATCGATCACCCAACGCATCCGCGACCTGGGCCAGGACACCAACTTGTTCAAACGCAAGTGGATCAGGATGAAGCATCTGGCCTTCGCCATGCTGGTGTTGGGCCTGCGTAACGGTCAGACCCAGGCCATGGCCCTCGACATCAGGGGCTACGGCGCCCACAAGACCCGCACCTTCATGCGTGAGGTGCCGCGACACCGTGGCGGCGAGATCTTCGCCTGGGTCTTCTTCATACTCTCCGTCCTCTATCTGATCATCCAGTTCAACCCCGCCAACATGCAGTGGAACATGGAGTTCTGACAGCGGCACCGAGCAAGACATCCCCACCGTGAGGAGGTCACCGATCATGAACTACGCCCGAGGCCCATTCGCCGTCGACTGGGAGGACCGTTACGACTTTCCCGCCCTCCGTCGGGAACGGCTGGAACGGGCCCAATCGGCGTTGGGTGCCACCGGGGCGGAGGGGTTGCTGGTCTGGAAGGACGAGAACGTCCGCTACCTCACCTCATTGCGGGCACAACTCATCGCCGGGAAGACCACATCACTCAACGGGGCGCTCCTCCTTCCCGGAGAGGAGCCGATCCTGCTTTGTTCCGGTGGTGAGATCGACAAGGCCCAATTCGGGATGTCGTGGATCGACGAGGCCCACGCCATACCCATCATGGAGAACCGTGACCTGGTGGACGGTTTCGTCGGTGAGACCCTGGCACCGCTGCTACAACGACATGGGGCCGGCGATGGGCGTCTCGGGGTCGATCAGGCCAATCTGTCGTTCATCGAGGCGATGCGTCGTCATCTCCCCGACCTCGAACTCTTCGACGGCGACACCATCATGCAGGAGGCACGCTGGATCAAGACCGATGGCGAGATCGCCGTCATCGAGGAGGCCTGCGCCATCGGCGACTCGGTCACCCAGCGCGCCCTCGACGAGACCAGGGCGGGACGCCGCGAGCTCGAGGTCGCCGGCGACGCCATGCAGACCCTGTTCCACCTCGGTGGTGAGATGGCCCATGTCATCACACCGTTCGTGGCATCCGGCGAGCACATGTCCCCGCCGCACCGTCTCGCCACCGACAAGATCATCCGCAACCAGGATCTGTGTTTCATCGACATCGGCGCCATGTGGAACGGTTACTTCGCCGATATCGGCCGCACCACCATCGTGGGGAGGCCGTCCAAACGACAACAGGAGATCTACACCGCCGTCTACGAGGGACTGATGGCGGGAATCGAGACAATGAGACCCGGTAACACCAACCAGGACACAGCCGACGCCGTCATCGCCAAGATCTCCGACCACGGTCTCGGGGACCATCTCTTCAGCCTCTTCATCGGTCACGGGATCGGGATGGGCGCCAACGAGCCTCCCTACATAGGGGAGACCCTCCCCGGCGCCCCCACCTACGAGTTCCAACCCAACATGGTGTTCGCCGTGGAGCCGCTGGTGTGGGTGCCCGACGTCCCCGGTGGCGGGGGCGTCCGCATCGAGGACATGGTCCTCATCACCGAGGACGAC
>WHUC01000087.1 GCA_009377435.1 Acidimicrobiia bacterium | reverse complement strand
TGACCAATCTCCGGTACGGACGTCCATCAGGCCGGTGGTGGAGACGTTGGACCGCTCGGCCCCCTCGAATCCTCCGAGGTGATGCACGAGCAGATCGGGCAGAAGGAGAAGCCGGGTCGTCCTGTTCAGCTCGTCAGGATCGTGGGCCGCGAGCTGAAAGATTGTGTTGAAGGCCATGAGCTGGATGCCCGTCACCTGATAGAGGTGCTCGACACCTATTGCCTCGGCCGTGGATTGCCAGCCTTCGGTGCGCGGGTCCCGGTACGAATACGGCAGACCCACCAGGTGCCCATCCCGGTCGATCAGCCCGTAGTCCACCCCCCATCCGTCGACCCCGATCGAGGCCACCGGGCCGGCTGCGATTCCGAGATCGAGCCCTCTCTCCACCTCGGTCACGATCCGCGGCCAATCCCAGCGCAGAGACCCATCGGAAGCCGCCATCGGTGAGTGGTGCCATCTGTGAAGCACCTCCACCTCGGGTTTCGGTGCGTCGAGTTCGACCGCCGCCACCCGGACCGAGGTTGCGCCGAGGTCGACGGCAAGCACCCTGGCTGGAGGCGTCACAACCCTGTGGCGACCGAAGCCAGTCCTCGCCGTTCGATCATGGCGGCGCGGTAGCCGACCGCCCGATACGCCTCCAGGGGGGCGATGGCACCGCCGGCGAGTCGGCGAGCCTCGGCCACCAGCGGCCGCACATCGGTGCGGAACGCCACTTGCAGCGTCTCCTGGGCGAGGGCGGCGTCGTTGTCATCCTGTGCTTGGTGCAATGCGGCACGATCGGCGATAAGAGCCTGGGCGTAGGCGATGGAAACGGCTTCGGTCGACTGGATGAGGTCTTCGAGAGGGTCCTTGATGTTGTGGCTCTGGTCGATCATGTAGGCGAGTGGGGGAAGACGCCCGTCACCGACTCGGATCAGCTCACAGAAGATGAGGAATAGCTGGAAGGGCTGTATCGAGCCCGTGGTCAGATCGTCGTCGCCGTACTTCGAGTCGTTGAAATGGAATCCGCCAAGTCGACCGACCATCGCCAGCCGGCTCACTATCTGCTCGATGTTGGCATTGGGGAGATGATGTCCCAGATCGACCAGACACGACGTCTTGGGGCCGGCCGCCTGGGCCAGAAGCAGGGACGACCCCCAATCGAAGTTGACCGTGGCATAGAAGGCTGGCTCGTATGGTTTGTGCTCGGTGTACATCTGCCAGTCGTCGGGCAGATGATCATGGATCGTCCGTAACCCGTCGGCGACCCGTTCGAACTGGGTCCTGTGGTCGGCCTGGCCCGGATGATTCATGCCGTCGGCAAGCCAAACGGTGAGCGCCCGCGAACCGAGACGAACCCCGAGATCGATGACGTATTGGTTGTGTTCGATTGCGATCTCACGCACCGCCGGGTCGGAGTTGGCGAG
This sequence comes from Acidimicrobiia bacterium, assembly GCA_009377435.1. Taxonomy (GTDB): domain Bacteria; phylum Actinomycetota; class Acidimicrobiia; order Spongiisociales; family ZC4RG35; genus WHTL01. The sequence continues at coordinate 7,547 of WHUC01000087.1, read as the reverse complement.
GCTCCCGAACTTGTAGGACACCTTGCCATCGGCGGTAGTCGAGGGATTGTCCTGGAACGTGTTCGAGTTCATGGCGTCGAACCCGATGGACCGGTCTGCGGCGTAGCCCCGCAGGCCATCGGGGTCGACGGGGTCGTCCCAAGGCACGTGGAGTGAGATCGACCGATTGCTGGCGGTCAGTGCGTTCAACGCCGCCACGTCGTCGATCTTCTCCTCCGTTGTCCGGGGCTCCCCACCGATTGGGAATCTCCCGAACCGGGTCCCTCCGGTGCCGACCGCCCACGACGGGGCGGCGACGGAGAACTCAGAGAGAGCATCGATCACCTCAGCGGCGGAGATACGTCCCGGACGGTCCAATTGACCGGCGAGGTGCTCCATATCCCGCTGCAAAGACGTCGTCTCGCCCTCGTTGAGGTCGGCTAGTCGTTCCTGATCGATCATGCGTTCTCCTCGTTATCTCATCGCAGGAAGGCCGACACGACGCCGCTGTCGACGGGGATGATCAGCCCGGTGGTCTGGCTCAGGGCGCCCCCGACCAGGGCCAGTGCGGCGTTTGCCACATGCGTCGGGAGGACCTCCTGCTTGAGTAGGGTTCGGCCGGCGTAGAAGCGTCCCAGGTCCTCTTCCGGCACGTCGTAGACCTTGGCGCGATCGGCGCCCCACCCACCGGCGAAGATCCCGGATCCTTGGACCACTCCGTCGGGGTTGATGCCGTTCACTCGTATGCCGTGCTCGCCGAGCTCGGCGGCGAGGAGCCGCACCTGGTGCGCCTGGCTCGCCTTGGCCGAACCGTAGGCCAGGTTGTTGGGGCCGGCCACGACGGCGTTCTTGCTGACTATGTACACGATGTCGCCGCCCCGCCCCGAGGCGATCATCGTCTCCGCGGCGTGCTTCGAGACGAGGAAGGAGCCTTTTGCCATGACATCGTGCTGTATGTCCCAATCGGTCTCGGTTGTCTCCAGGAGGCTTTTCGAGAGTGACAGTCCAGCGTTGTTGATGACAATGTCGATTCCCCCGTATGTGAGGACTGCCGCGTCGATTGCGGCCTTGACCGCGCCCTCATCGGTGACGTCGGCCTGCACCGGGGCTGCCGTATCCGCCGATCCGATCTCGTCCGCAGTCGTTCGCGCCGAATCAGGATCGATGTCGACCACGACCACGACGGCCCCGGCCTCGCTGAACCTCTCGGCGATGGCGCGACCGATGCCGGAACCCGCGCCGGTCACCAAGGCCACCTTGCCGGTCAGCGGCTTCGGCGCGGGCCGACGGCGGAGCTTCATCTCCTCCAGCATCCAGTACTCGACGCGAAACTTCTCGTCCTCGGGAATCGGGCGGTAGCTGGATACGGCCTCGGCCCCCCCGATCACATTGATGGCGTTGATGTAAGACTCGCCGGCGACCCGGGCGGTTTGACCATCTCCACCGAAGCTGAACATGCCAACACCGGGAATGAGGAAGATGGCTGGATCCGCTCCCCGCATGGGCGGTGTCCGGTCGTCGGCATATCGCTCGTAGTAGTCCCGATAGTCCTCCCGGTACTGACGATGCAGCTCCTGAAGACGCTCCACCCGCGCCGCCAAGGGAGTGGCGGGCGGTAGGTCGAGCAGCAACGGTCGTATCTTGGTGCGGATGAAATGGTCCGGGCAGGAGGTTCCCAAGGGGACGACACGAGGCGCAGCCTCCCTGCCGATGAAGTCGAGGACCAGATCATCCTGGAACCACCTGCCAATTACGGGCCCGTCGGTGCCGGCCAACCCTCGAATGAGGGGCGCCAGCGCCACGGCTGCTCGTCTTCGCTCCTCGGGTGGAAGGGGCTCGAAACCGTCACGAAGTGGACCCAGGGGATCGGGCTGCCCGACACGTTCGATGAACGCTGCTGCCCGGCCGATCAACTCCAGTGAGTTCTGCTCACAGGAACCGGATGTGTCGGCCCATGTCGTCAGGCCATGGCCGCCGAGTATGACTCCCTTGAGACCGGGGCGCTGTTGACCGAGGTTCTCGATTTCGAGGGCCAACTCGAATCCGGGGCGACGCCACGGGACCCACGCCACCTCGTCACCAAAGCAGCGTTTGGTCAGCTCCGCGCCGTCGTCGGACGCCGCGATGGCGATTATCGAATCCGGATGCAGATGATCGACGTGGCGCGCCGAGAGCAGTCCGTGCATGGAGGTGTCGATGCTGGCCGCCGCTCCCGGGGCGCCAAAGACGCAGTGATCCAGTAGTTGGTGCATCTCATCCTCGTGCTCGACACCGCGATAGACCTTCTTGAGCGAACGCATCTGGTCGAGCTTGAGCACGGAAAGACCGTCGGCGCCGAGTGTTCCCAGATCACCGCCCGATCCCTTGACCCACATGACATCGAGTTCACGCCCGGATGTGGGGTCCTCGACCGTACCCTTGGCCGAGGTGTTGCCGCCGCCGTAGTTGGTGTTCCGGCGATCCGACCCGAGTCGATTGGAGCGCTCGATCAGCTCGCGGACAACGGCTGGTGCCTTCTCAGCGCTCATCGAACGCAACTCCTCGTCTCGTTTGATGGATGGGTTGTGCGGTTCTTCGTTAGATCTCGCATGATTTTACAGGGGTGATGCGGCCATTCCAGAGTCCCTTCGGATTCGCAGGTGCGGTCCGGGAGTGAACCGCACCTGCGAGATGCCCCAATCGGGATCAGCCGTCTACGTTGTCCGCCGTGTAGACGCTGAAGGGTCCCATCAGAACCCGCAGACCGGCATCACGTGTCGGATCGGCGGTGATGGTGTACTCGCCCAACCGCCCCGCGACGAAGGTCTGGCCTTCGACGGCCTCGATCTGACCGGTGGCGATCCCATACGCCACGTAGTAGGCCAGGTAGCCGAGGTCGACGAAGCTCCACAAGGCGAATGCCGGTGCGCATCCGCTGAGCGCGTACTCACGCATCTCATCGGGGAGGCCAAGACCCGAGACCTTGACCTGATCGCACAGGCCCTCCTGGGTCATGGCCTGCGCGGCAGCCACTATCCCGACCGTGGTCGGCGCCATGATCAACTCGAGATCCTGATGCGAATCGACAAGCGCCAACGCCTGGTTGACCGAGTCCTCGGCAACGTCGTTGCCGTACACGGTGTCGACGAGCTCGAGGTTGGCGTAGTCCGGTCCCTGAATCACCTCCTCCATCGCCGCTATCCAGGCGTTCTGGTTGGCCGCCTCCGGCGTGGCCGAGAGAATGGCGAACTGGCCCCCTTCCTCCCCGAGGATGTCCCGGGCCATCTCGGCCATGACCTGGCCGGTCTCGTCAAAGTCAACCTGGGCGATGAAGACGCTCTCACCCTCAGCCGACGGGATTGGCGAATCCCAGCTCACGACCGGGATCCCGGCGTCGGAGGCCGCCTGCGCCGACGGCGCAAGCTCGTCGCCGGCGTTGTTGGAGACCATGATGGCGTCGACTCCTTGTGTCACTGCGTTGGTCATGAACTCGATCTGCCCGGTGGCGTCACCACAGTCGGCGGGGCCGACAAACTCGGCGGGGTCCGAGCCCAGCTCTGCCGCGGCCTCCTCCGCGCCTTCGTTCGCCTGCGGGAACACGGCGATGTTGGTGCATTTCGGCAAGAACGTCGCCGAGATCGATTCGGCGGCCGAGACCTCTACCGGCCCTTCAGCGGTGGGTGCGGTGGTAGTAGTGTCCCCACCTGCCATGGTCGTCGTATCTTCGTCGGCGGTCGTGGTTACGTCCGCGGCGGTGGTCGTGGCTGCGTCTGCGGTGGTGGTGGTGTCACCGGCATCACCGCCGCAGGCGGCGACCACCAACATCAGGGCCGCCAGCGGGCCTACGAACCGCATTCGTCGTTTGAGAGCTGTCACTGTTCCTTCTCCTCGTCCGTGTGTGGTTGTTGTGTTATCGCTATGGCTCGTCGTCGTTACCTCCGTTCTCAGCGGGTAGGCACGTGGGCTTCGCCCGCTGTCTTGTCTGTTCAGACCGACATGGCTGCGCCGTCGGTCTGGTTAGGGCGGCGCCTTGGTCGCAGTTCGGGCGCGAGGCAAGGCCGATCGGAGTCTCTGGGCGAGGTTCGGGAGAAGTACCGAGCCGATCAACAGAAGTCCGATGACCCCCGTCTGGACGATCCCGTCGACATTGGCCAACCCCAACCCATTGCGAATGTTGAGGACCGTGAAGATGGCCAGCGCCACACCCAACATCGATCCGGACCCGCCAAAGATGCTCACGCCCCCAAGCAGGACCATGGTGATGATGTCCAACTCGTAGAACTCGGCAAGACTCCCGCGCACCGAGCCCAGGCGTGCCGCGAACAGGACCCCGGCGAGGCCGGATACCAGGCCCGAAGCCACGAAGAGGCGGAGCTTCAACCCGGCCACCTCGATGCCGGAGTAGCGGGCCACCTCGGCGCTACTCCCGATCACATAGATCCTCCGACCCAGGGCACTGCGCTCGAGGACCACCCAGGCGACCACCAACCCGACGAAGAAGATGAGCAACACCAGCGGCACGGGGCCGGTCAGGGCCTCCTGACCGAGACGGTCAAACCACTCGGGGAAATCGCCCACGGAACGATCCTCGAGCAAGACGCGAGCCGCCCCTCGGAATCCAATCAACCCGGCCAGGGTCACCACCAGAGACGGGAGACCGAGTCTGGCCACCACCAAACCTTGAACCAGGCCCGCCCCTGCCCCGGCAGCGAGAGCAATCAGTATTGCGACAACGAACGGGACGTCTCCCCCAGCGTGGACCGACGCCAAGACCGCCGCCGAGAATCCCATCACCGAAGCCACCGATAGATCGATCTCGCCGTTGATGATCACGAATGCCATGACGATGGCAACGATGATCTTCTCTCCGGAGAGCCAGAACAGGTTGATGAAGTTGCCCAACCCGAGATAGAACGGCGAGAGCATGGCGTTGACCACGATGGTGACCAACAGGACCCCGAGGAGCACCGCCTCCCACCGATTCCTGGCCACCCACTCACGCATCGGCCGTCCCTCCTTCGACAACTTCCCTCACGCCCAGCGAATTTCGGGTCTCGTCCCCTGTCATCTGACGGGCTTCGGCGGACCAGCGACGGGTGAAACGCTTCTGAAGCGCGGCGTCGAGCACCACCGCCGCCAGGATCAGAACCCCGAGGGCGGCATCGCGCCAGAACTCGCTGACCTCGGGGACCCGAACCAGACTCAACTCGAGCGTGTCGATGAGGAGCGCACCGAGGAACGCCCCCACCATGGTCCCCGAACCTCCGAAGATGCTCACCCCACCGACGACGGCCGCAGCCACAGATTCCAACTCCAGGCCGGAGCCGGCGGTGGCGCTGATGGTCCCGGCCCGCGCCATGAACATGAAGCCGGCAAGTCCCGCCAGGGCGCCCGAACCAATGAACGAGAAGAGAACGAGCCGGGGCACGGCCAAACCCGCCTGCGCTGCGGCGTCTGGGTTGGAGCCGATGGCGTAGAGCCTCCTACCTGCGCGCATACGACCCAGAACCCATTGCAGGACCAGAACGACTCCCACAATGATCAAGAAGACCAGACGCAAGTCGAATCCGCCCACACCGACCACGGTCAACTGGTTGAACTGAAGGACCCAGCCAGGCAAGGACCCGGCGATGATGTTCGCCCCTCCCGAGTAGAGGCCGAGCATGGTGCGGAACAGGGCCAGCGTGCCCAGAGTGACGATGATCGCCGGTACGCGTCCATAGGCCACGAGGACACCATTCAGTGAGCCGAGGACTGCTCCGACCAGCATCGCCACCCCCATCGCAACGATGGGACCAGCCGCCGTGTTGGAGGCGAGAAAGTCGCCGGTCAGATAGGCGGCCACCCCCACGATCGAACCCACCGACAAGTCGATGTTGCGACTGACGATTACCAGAGATTGCGCTGCGGCCAGGATCGCCACGATCACAACGCTGGTTGCGACCCGGTTGAAGAAGCGCCCGCTCAGATATCCATCCACCAAGAACCCGAACACGACGACCGAAATGGCGATGATCCCGAGAAGGGTCGCCTCCTTGACCCGCTCCGGTCGCAGCCAGCGCGAGCGTCGTCTCATGGGAGCAGAGACCGTTGTGCTGCTCATGAGACGCCAACCGCCGTGGCCATGACCCCTTCCTGGGTCACCTCGTCACTGGTGAAGATACCCCTCAGCGTCCCTTCCCGCATGACGGCGACCCGGTCGCTCATGGCGAGGACTTCGGGCAGGTCCGAGGAGATGAGGATGATGGCGATCCCCGACCGGGCCAGCTCATCGATGAAGCGGTGGACCTCCGCCTTGGCACCGACGTCGATCCCTCGAGTCGGTTCGTCGAGGATCAGGACCTTCGGTTCGGCATTGAGCCACTTGGCGAGCATGGTCTTCTGCTGGTTGCCGCCCGACAACTGGCTCACCGGCGTGGAGAGGCTTGGCGTGATGATCCCGAGTTGCTCCCGGAGTGAATCAGCGTCCATGCTTTCCCGCGTGCCGTCGAGAAGGCCAAGACGGGTCGTGTAGCGCTTCAAGGTGGCGAGTGTGACGTTCGCGCTCACCGACTGTGGGAGAGATAGCCCCAGGCGGCGGCGATCTTCGGATAGATAGGCGATGCCGGCGCGCAAGGCCTCGATGGGCGATTTGATCTCGATCTGCCTTCCCCCCAGCTCGACGGTCCCGCTATCGGCGGGTGCCACGCCGAACAGAGCCAGGGCCACGTCGGTGCGTCCCGCACCTACCAGCCCGGCGAATCCGAGGACCTCCCCCCGTCGCACCTCGAAGGAGATGTCGGCGAAGATCTCCTCTCGCCCCAGGGACTGGACCCGGAGCATCACCTCACCCTCGGGGTGTTCCCCACGGGCGAAGAACTCGGACGGATCGCGGCCGACCATCTCTCGGACCAGGGAATCCTCCCTCACCTCGGCCGTTGGCCGGGTCGAGATGTGACGACCGTCGCGGAACACCGAGATCCGCTCCGAGATCTCGAATACCTCCTCGAGCCTATGACTGATGATGAAAACCGCCACTCCGGAGTCCCTCAGCCTTCGCACCTGCCCGAAGAGACGATCCACCTCGTGAGCCGAGAGCGCCGCTGTTGGCTCATCCATGATCAGCACCTGGGTGTCCAGCGAGATCGCCTTGGCGATCTCGACGGCCTGCTGCCCGGCGACGGTGAGACCGGCCGCCGGCAATCGAGGATCGAGGTCGATGTCGAGTGTGGCCAGGATCTCTTCGGCGTCCCGTGTCGCCGCCGGCCAGTCCACTAGCCACCCACGATCCTGATGCCCGACGAAGATGTTCTCGGCGACGCTGAGATCGGGGAAGATCGAGGGCTCTTGATAGATCGCGGCCACACCCTGCTGTTGCGCATCGGCCGCATTTCGGGGTGCGAACGGCGCCCCGGCGATCCGCAACTCCCCCTCATCGGCGGGGTAGATCCCGGTCATGATCTTGATGAGGGTCGACTTGCCGGCGCCGTTCTCGCCGACAAGGGCATGGACCTCACCCGGATGGAGCTCAAGCGACACTTCGGACAGTGCCTGGGTGGCATCGAAGCGTTTGGAGACACCCTCGATCTCGAAGACCGGGCGAGCTTCAG
>WHUC01000086.1 GCA_009377435.1 Acidimicrobiia bacterium | reverse complement strand
TCGATGGCGGCGACGATCGAGGTGGCGAGTCTTCCGCCCATACCGGAGATGAGGACACGGGTCACATCGAGGGACGATACTGGCTGAGGTCTAGTCGCATCCGCACCGAATGCTCCTCGACGAACCCGGAGCGGGCGTAGAAGCGCCGGGCACCGAAGTTGGACCCCTCGGTTTCGAGGAACACCATCCCGATCCCCTCCCCGGCCAATTCGGCCAGCACGGCCTCCAGCGACCTGGTCCCGGTGCCAACCCCGCGGGCGCGCACATAGAACTCGTCGACGAGTGCGTCACGGCCACCCGACTCGAGGCTGTGCCTCCAGGTGACCACAACGTATCCGGCCGACTCGCCTATCAGCCATACTCGCCCCCGGTCGCCATCGGCGAGAAGGGGCTCGAGGGCGGAAACGATGACCGCCTCGTCGTAGTCCTGCCCGTCGATCTCGTAGAACTCGGAGATGAGGACCAGCAGCGTGTCGAGATCCTCGGTGTTCGCCCGCCGAACGGCCAACGTGCCCACCTCAGCCCCCGGTCAATCGGGGCAGGAGACCGCCCACGACCCGTGAGGGCCTGCCGGCCCGGTCGAAGCGCAACCGCTCGACCTCGGGGAGCCGCTCTGCCATCCATGGCTCGAGGTTGCGGTAGGAGATCACTGGGTGAACTTGTCGAACTCTACGTCGGCGGGGACTCCCTGACAGGCGTACAACTCCCCATCGGCGGGGTTCATCACCACCGCGCCACAGGATTCGATGTTGAGGGGCGCCTCGGATCGTCGACAGATGACCGGCTCGTCCCTGAGCAGGTCCATGGCATCGCCCACCGACACCGGTCCGTCGGCCAGGAGTCGAACGGCTCGCTCATAACGACTGCGTGACGACACCATGGAGTCGGTGGTGATAACCGCCTCATACGCCTTGGTGGTGGCGTGAAGACAGTGGTTGGTGTGGACCAGGGGTCGGCTTCCAAGTTCGTCGACAACCGTCTTCTGGGGCATCGCCTCGATGTTGTAACCCAGTCCGGATGCGTCGACCACCATGAAATTGTGACCCCCCATCAGCTGGGTGCCGGTGATCATGTCGACGACGTCCTCGATGCGACTCAGCCCCAGAGCGGCCCTGACCACGAAGGGCCAACTCACCCCGTGCGCCCCCTCGGCGGCAGTGAGGTTGTTGATCCCGACGCAGATCCCGGTGGCGTTCATACCGATCTGGCCGAGACACCCCGCGGTGGTGAACACCAGGGCCGGTGGCCCGCTCTCGGGGCGGATGTGGAGCATGGTGACGTACGGAGCGGCGGTGTCATGCATGTCCCACGTCTGGGCGAGGATGGGTCCATGGGTCTCATCGGGGGGGACGATCACCGCGGTGCAGTCATCCTCGGCAACCCGGGACCGGAGAAGATCAACGGCGTCGGTGAACCCACCGAGCAGGATCGCCTCGGGGAGCGTTATCCCGGCGGAATAGGCGAGGGCCTCGCATTCGGCGAGAAGGCCGGAGTCGAACCGGTCGTGGGCGTTGAGGGACAGTTCCATCTCCTCGAGGATGCGCTCCCTCCCGAGACGCTGCCCACTCCACGACCCGTCGCCGGCGAGTCGCATCCGCTGGACGAGGTGGGCGTGGATCTCCTCGCGCAACACCGACCCGTGCGTGGCGCCGCGTTCACCTGGACCCCCGGTCAGATCGATTGTCCGGATCATTCCATGGTCGCGGCCACACCCGCGAAGCCCCCGCCGAAGACACCGAGGAGAACCCCCGGCATCACTGCGGTTTCGATTGCCGTAACGAGATCGTTGTCGGTAATCAGCAGGATGACGATCGTGAGGGCAATCGTGACGACGGGAATGCCAATGAGCGCACCTTTGAGGATCGCCATCCCCATGCGGCGGTCCCGATCCTCGTCCTCATGTGATTCTTCTGCCACCGTTCCTCCGGAAGAATTGTCGTGCCATGTTGGCACGGTACACGCCGGACATGAGGATCGTCAGGAGAAGCGGTACTGCGCAAAGGTTGTGCCGCCGAAATCGGTTACCGTCAGTCCCGATGTACATTCCAAACAACGACCGGGCGGCCGAGATCCCCCTGGCCTCGGCCGAATACATATCCTTCGCCAGTCGCAACACCTTTCTCGGGGTGCCCGCCCGACATCCCCACGACCTGGGCGAGGGTCGGGTCGTCATCCTCGGCGCCCCCTTCGACTGGGGAACCAGCTACCGGCCCGGCGCCCGGTTCGGGCCACAGGCGATCCGCAACGCCGATTACGGGGCGATGGACGGGTATCGCCCCCACCTTCCCACCGGGATCGACCCTCTTGGTCACCTCGGTGTGGTCGACATAGGCGATGTCTACGTGGTGCCGGGTCAACTCGAAATATCCATCGAGCGCATCGCCGACGCCGTCGCCATGGTCTCGGGCGCCGGGAAGGTGCCCATCATCCTCGGTGGAGACCACACCATCACCTGGCCCGACGCCTGGGGGGTGGCCCGGACCCATGGATTCGGCGAGTTCGCCCTCATCCATTTCGACGCCCACGCCGACACCGGGTACTCCCAGAACGACTCCCTCGCCGCCCATGGGACACCGATGCGTCGTCTGATCGAGTCGGGTGCGGTCCCCGGCCATCGCTTCGTCCAGATCGGTCTCCGGGGGTACTGGCCCGAACCCGAGGTGATGGAATGGATGGACCGTCACAAGATGAGGGTCTACCGGATGGATCGCATCGTCGACCTCGGTCTCGACACGGTCATCGACGAGGCCGTGGAGTACGCCACCGCCGGGGGCGCCAAGGGTGTGTTCATCTCTGTGGACATCGACGTGGTGGATCCCGGTCTCGCCCCCGGTACGGGAACACCGGAGCCGGGTGGCCTGGGAAGCCGGGACATCCTCGACTCGGTGCGACGGCTCAGCCGCGAACTCAACCTCCTCGGAGCCGACATCGTCGAGATGTCACCCCCATACGACGGTCGTGGCGAGCAAACCGCCTACCTCGCCAACCGCATCGTCCTCGAACTCCTCAACGGAATGGCCGAGCGGGAATAACGTCCCGCCCCAATCCCCTTCTGGCGCGAGATTCCGGCGCTGCCACTCCATCCTCATTCGAGAGGGGAGAATTGGTCGCCTCCGTTAGCTCCTGGCGATGCCGAAGCAATCAGCCCCCCAGATCGAAACACCGCCCTTCATCAAGCTTCTCCGTTCACCCCTCGGCATGACCAGGCCTTGCGTTACCCTCAGGGGATGAGCGCATTCTGGCATCCCTTCGCCGACATGACATCGGTGCAGCACAACCCGTTCGTGGTCGACAGGGCCGAAGGGGTATATGTCTACGACGAGGCCGGTCGGGCCTACATCGACGCCGCCGCCAGTCTCTGGTACACCAACATCGGCCACGGGCGCACCGAGGTGATCGAGGCGGTCAAGGGCCAGATGGACCAACTGCCGGTCTTCCACACCTTCATCGACTACGCCACCCGACCCACCATCGAGCTGGCCGAGCGCATCGCCGCGGTCTCACCGGATCCCGGGTCAAAGGTGTTCTTCGGGTCGGGTGGCTCCGACGCCATCGACACCGCCGCCAAGTTGGCCCGTCGCTACTTCCACGCCATCGGCGAACCGGAACGGACGGTGTTCATCGCCCGGAGTTGGGCGTACCACGGGATGCACACCTACGGAACCTCCCTCGGTGGGATGCAACCCAACCGCGACGGCTACGGCGACATGGTCTCCGACATCCGGTTCGTCCCCTACGACGATCCGAGGGCGGTGCAGGCGGTCATCGACGAGGTGGGCGCCGAGCGGGTGGCCGGAATGTTCGTCGAGGCCGTGATCGGCGCCGGGGGCATCAGACCGGTGGCGCCGGAGTACCTCAAGCAGGTGCGCGAGACCATCCACGACGCCGGTGCCGTGTACATCTCCGACGAGGTCATCACCGGATTCGGGCGGGTGGGCGACTGGTTCGCCGCCAACCGGTTCGGGTTGGAGCCCGACATGATGACGTTTGCCAAGGGGGTCACCTGTGGTTACGCCCCCCTGGGTGGGGTCGTCGCCTCGCCACGGATCGCCGAGCCCTTCTTCAACACCCCCGGGTTGGTATTCCGTCACGGGTACACCTACTCGGGCCACACCGCGGCCTGTGCCGCCGGCCTGGCAGTGATGGACGTCATCGAACAGGAGGGCATCCTTGATCGGGGCCGTCACCTCGAGACCCATCTCGTGGAGGCATTCGAGTCCATCCTCGACCTCGACGTGGTCTCCGAGATCCGTGGTGGGGTGGGGGCACTGGTCAGTGTCCAACTCGATGACACCGACCCCACCCTCGCCGCCCGTGCCGTCGCCGCGGTCCGAGAGCACGGCGGTGTTCTCACCCGGGCCATCGGCGGCGGGGGTCTCCAGGTATCACCACCGCTCACCATGACCGACGACGAGGTCGCCGCCATGGCGGAGGGATTCCGTACCGGGCTCGACACCCTGTGACGAATGCGACCGCGGCACCGCTGACGTCACGGCCCGGTGCCCCTCGGGTGCCGACTGGCCTCCTGGCCGCCGCACCCCTGACGGCCATCGGGGTGGCTAACGCCCTGCCGTCCGACGGTGGCCCCAGGGTCTGCCCCTTTGCGATTCTCACCGGCATCGCCTGCCCCCTGTGCGGCCTGACCCGGGGCACGGCAACATTAGCCGAGGGTGATATCGCCGGCGCCGCAGCCCTTCACCCCATGGTGTTCGTGGTTGTTGCCGTCGCCCTCGTCTGGTGGAGCGCCGCCCTCGGGGCCCGTCTCGGATGGTGGTCCGCTCCCGACCCCGGCCGCGTCACCTCCGCCCTGGCCCGTTGGGGCATCCCCCTGTTCGCCCTGGTCTGGGTGGTGCGATTGGCAACGGGGACACTCCCGAGCGTTTAAAGAGCTCGCACTCATCTACTTGATAACCAGATCGGGGTGCATACGCACCCTGGGTTTGGCCGCCTCGACACCGGTGGCGATCTCCTCGAAGGCGGTGTCGACCTCCGAGCCGGGGGCGACCACCGAGACGGGCTCACCAGTGTCGGCACCGGATCGCATGCTGACGAGGAGCGGCACCCGGGCCAGAAGGGGAACCCCGAGTTCGTCCGCGAGGGACTCTCCCCCACCGGCGCCGAAGATTTCGTAACGCTTCCCGTCGTCACCGGTGAACCACGACATGTTCTCGACCACTCCGATCACCACCTGATCGACCTCGGCCGCCATCAGTGCGGCCCGACGGGCAACCCGCTGTGCCGTGGGCTGGGGAGTCGTCACGACCACCACCTGGGCCCGGGGAAGGAACTGGCTCATTGAGATCGAGATGTCACCGGTGCCAGGAGGCAGGTCGACGATGAGGTATTCGGGCGAATCCCAGAACACATCCTGGAGGAACTGCTCTATGGCCTTGTGGAGCATCGGCCCCCGCCACACGACCGCCTTGTCCTCGGGGACGAAATAGTCCATCGACATCGCCCGCACCCCGTAACGCTGTGGTGGGATGATGGACTCGTCGATGACCACCGGAGGATGTTCGATCCCCAACATCCTGGGGATGGAGAACCCCCAGATGTCGGCGTCGACAAGACCGACACTGTGACCACGACGGGCCAGCGTCACCGCCAGATTCGACGAGACCGAGGACTTGCCGACACCGCCCTTGCCCGATGACACCGCAACCACCCGTGTCGCCGACCCCGGTTGCCCCACAGTCGGCCCTGCGCTGGCGCGGACGGTGTCCATCATGGCCTTACGCTGCTCATCGGACATGATATCGAAATCGACCGCCGCCACCCGGCCCGGGGCGGCCTCCCGTACCGCCTCATCCAGTGCCGCCAGGTGGGGATGATGGGGGACGGGGGTGAGGAGCCGGATCTTGGTCCCACCGAGGATCCCCTGATCGATGTCCGCGATCAGACCCAACTCACCAAGGGGTCGGCCCAGCAGAGGCTCGGGAACGGCCTCGATGGCGGTTCGGATCGATTCGGCAGAGACCATGGTTTCCCCTATGACGGAAGTGTTTTATCGGCCTTCTCGCCTATACTTGCACTTATAGATGACCTCTCCCAAGCTCGACGAGCAACTCGATCGTGATATTGGCGACCTGACCTCGGCACTCGGCGACCCGACACGGCGGGCCATATACATCGCCGTCCGCCAGGCACCCGACGCCGTTACTACCGCCGGGATCGCCCAGGTGTTCGACCTCCATCCCAATGTCGCCCGTCATCATCTCGACCGTCTCGCCTCCGAGGGCTATCTCGAGGTCACGTCGCGGCAGGCGATGGGAGGCGAGGGTCGTGGAGTGGGGCGGCCCGCCAAGCATTACGCCCCTTCTACCAAGGAAGTCGAGATCCATTTCGCCCCCCGCCGGTTCGAGCTCCTCGTCGAGCTTTTGATCAAGGTGATCGGTGCGCTCAGCCCCGAGGATCTCTCCGCGGTTGCCGAGAAGGTGGGCCGTCAGTACGGGATGGAGATAGCAGCCGAAATCGGCGAGCCCAGCGAGGAGGGATACCCCGAGGCGGTCTCAGCCGTTGCCAAGGCGATGACAGGTCTCGGCTTCTCGGTCGATCCCGATGTGGAGGGACACCGTCTCCTCACCTCGCACTGTCCCTTCGGAAGCGCCGGAAGCAATCACCCCGAGGTGGTTTGCTCGCTCGATCGGGGCATCGTCGGGGGTCTGATGGCGTCACTCGACCAGGACTGTGACCCGGTGGTGTTCCCCGCGCAGTCGCTCAACGCCAACTGTGTCACCGAGATACCCCTCACCATCGGCCGGTAGGTCGTCCTCATCTCGTGCCCCGGTTTGGCTCCTCCGCGGTGACAAGGCAATGTGGTCACGTCCCGGTGTATGATGACCACATGGACGTAGCGGTGAGAGAGCTCAAAGCGAAGCTTTCGGCCTATCTTCGTCGAGCCGCCGAAGGAGAGATGATCACGGTGACGGATCGGGGCAAACCTATCGCCACCTTGGGTCCCGTCATTGGCAAGGTCGACCTCTCCGACGCCGCCAGCGAAGGATGGGCTACCCCGGCCACCACCAGCGGCCTCCGGAGCATCAAGCGACACACTTCGACTCTTCCAATTCAGCAGGCCCTCGATGAGGATCGCCTGGAGTGACGCTTTACGTCGATTCCAGCGCCCTTCTCAAGCGATATGTGGATGAACCCGACTCCGATCGGGCCGACGAGCTCCTCACCGGTGATCCCCACCTCGTGACAGGGCGTCACACCGTCGTCGAAGTGCGCCGTAACCTTGCACGTCTCCTCTCGGGCACGGAACTGACACGGGCGAGGGCGAATTTCTTTGACGACCTCTCCTCCTTTGCAATCCTCGAACTCGATGGCACCACCTGCGAGTCAGCGGCGACCATCGCCGAGCAGACCGGGGTTCGGACCTTGGATGCCCTGCATCTGGGGGCCGCACGGCGTCTGGGAGCGACCGTGACCTTCGTCACGTTCGATAACCGCCAGTCTGGTGCCGCCAGAGCCATCGGCATTCGGGTCGCGGGGCCATGATGGTCGTCTGTCGGCTCCCGCAATCGACCGACCGACGTCCCCGAACCGGTCTCCTCTCTTATCGTCGATAGTCCGTCCGGCGCGAAGATTCGCCCTTCTTGTCGCCGCCGTCCAGTAGCAAGGGTTTCCTCTCCGCCGTTTCTTATGACATCCAACGTGGTCGGTAACCTCGGGAACAAGACTGATATCGAAAGTGAAAGGCATCATGAGCAGCTTCGACCCCCTGGAGAGGATCCAGACCCCACTGGGGGAACGCACCATCGCCCGTCTCGATGCGCTCGAGGGGGCCGAGTCCCTGCCCTACTCGATCAAGGTGCTCCTCGAGTCGGCGCTGCGCAATTGTGACGGTGTCAGGGTGACCGAGGACGACGTCCGAACCATCGCCTCCTATGACGCCCGCAACGTGGCCGCCACCGAGATCCCCTTCATATGTGGCCGTGTCGTCCTCCAGGACTTCACCGGGGTCCCCTCGGTGGTGGATCTCGCCGCCATGCGGGAGGCCATCGTGGCAATGACAGGTGACGAGGACGCCGCCACCAAGGTCAACCCCCGCATCCCCGCCGACCTTGTCGTCGACCACTCCGTCCAGGTGGATGCCTTCGGCTCGTCCAACGCCCTGATGATCAACTCCCAGAAGGAGTTCGAGCGCAACCAGGAGCGTTACGAGTTTCTCAAATGGGGCCGCTCTGCGTTCGAGAACTTCAGCGTGGTGCCCCCTGCCACCGGTATCGTCCATCAGGTCAACCTCGAGTATCTCGCCAAGGTGGTATGGGACGACGGTGAGTACCTCTACCCCGACTCCCTGGTCGGGACCGACAGCCACACCACCATGATCAACGGTCTCGGTGTCCTCGGCTGGGGCGTGGGCGGTATCGAGGCCGAGGCCGCCATGGTGGGCCAGCCCATCTACATGCTGCTGCCCGAGGTGGTCGGGTTCCGTCTCACCGGTGCCCTCCCCGAGGGAGCGACCGCCACCGACCTCGTCCTCCGAGTCACAGAGATGCTCCGCGAGCACGGTGTGGTCGGCAAGTTCGTCGAGTTCCACGGTCCCGGCCTCGCCGAGATGCCCCTCGCCAACCGGGCCACCATCGCCAACATGGCGCCCGAGTACGGGGCCACCGTGGGCTTTTTCCCCGTCGACGGGCAGACCCTCCGCTATCTCAAGCTCACCGGACGAGACGAAGACCTCGTCGAAACGGTGGAGCAGTACTCCAAGGAGCAGGGGCTGTGGCGGGACGACGACCGCAACATCGTCTATTCCTCGGATCTGGAGCTCGACATGTCGACGGTGGAGCCGTCGCTGGCCGGGCCCAAGAGGCCCCAGGATCGGATCGCCCTCTCGGCGATGCGAGCACAGTGGCTCCAGGACCTCGAGAACACATTCGGCAAGATGTCGGGTGGGAACGACACCGTGTCCGACTGGACGGCTGAGGGTGGTGCACCGGAGGGTGGGTGGGGCGGCTGGGGACAGCCGCCGGCACCC
>WHUC01000085.1 GCA_009377435.1 Acidimicrobiia bacterium | reverse complement strand
GCCTCCGGTTTCGAGTGCGGTATCGGGATCGAGGGATACAACGACATCAAGGAAGAGGACCTCGTCGAGGCCTACCAGGTCCGTGAGGTGGCACGTACCTAAGTGCTCCCCACCGCAATTACGCTGACGTTTCAACGGCCAGTGACGCCGCTCGCGGCGTCCTCGTCCTCGAAGCACCGCACCGGGTGCGTCTTCGTCCTGCGTCCTGGCGAGCGACGCCTCTGGCTCGCCGAAACATGCGACCGTATTTACGGTGGGGAGCACTAAGTGCACCCGGAGGGAGGCCGAAACTGTCACCAGGACAAGTCACCTGCCGACGGCCCGACCATCAGTGCGCCCTGTGATGCGTGCCGCGGCGGTTCGGATCGAGCTGCGGATCCCGTGGTCACGGTCGCTCAAGGAGAAACGGTCCGTTCTCCGGAGGTTCGTCAAGGAACTGGGCGATCTCGGATCGTTGTCCATAGCGGAGGTCGACGATCACGATCGCTGGCAGACGGCCACGGTCGGCGTGGCCATGGTCGCCCCCGACAAACACGGGTTGGAGATCCTCCTCGACCGAGTCCGTGGGTATCTGGGGCGTCCCGGTGACATCGACGTGGTGTCTTTCCATGTCGATGAGATGGAGGTCGAATGAGAGAGCCCAACCAGAGAATGAGGAGGGTCAATTCGATCGTGCGGGCCACCCTCGCCCGCGAGTTGGAGTTGTTGGACGACGCCCGACTCGATCTCGTCTCGATAACCGGTGTCGACACCGCCCCTAATCTGCGGATGGCCACGGTGTTCGTGTCGGCGCTGGATATGTCCCGCATCGATGAGATCGTTGCCGAGCTCAACACCCACACCCATCGGTTCCAGGCCGCACTAGGACGAGAGGTTCGCATGAAGTACACGCCAGTACTCACCTTCGAGGCCGATCCCGCGGTCATCTCGGGAGATCGAATCGAACGCTTGCTCAAGGAGATCGGGGAAGAGGAATGATCCCGCGCCCGGAGATCGAGAAGGCCGCCCGGGTCCTCGCCAGAGCCGACAGTCTGGTGATCGCCTGCCACATCGGACCCGACGGCGATGCTCTCGGGACCAGTGTCGGTATCGCCCTTGCCGCCCGCGACGCCGGTAAGGAGGCAATCGTCTCCTTTGAGGGTCAGATTTCCGA
Organism: Acidimicrobiia bacterium; assembly: GCA_009377435.1. Classification (GTDB taxonomy): domain Bacteria; phylum Actinomycetota; class Acidimicrobiia; order Spongiisociales; family ZC4RG35; genus WHTL01. The sequence continues at coordinate 7,946 of WHUC01000085.1, read as the reverse complement.
CGAGCTCGGTTTCCTCAACACCGATTTGGTCGTCCCCCCGGACGCGGTGCCCTCCGAGCCCGAGGTGATGATCGCCGTCGACACCGCCGGTCCCGATCGATTGGGCGGATTGCGGGCGAATGCGGAGAAGGCGAAGACGCTGATAGTGATCGATCACCACGGGACCAACGATGGGTTCGGCACCATCGACCTGATCGACGGGACTGCGGCTGCTTCGGCACAGGTGGCACTTCCCGTCCTCCTCGCCGCCGGTTGGACGATTGGGCCGGAAGCCGCCACCGCGCTGCACACCGCCCTGGTCACCGACACGGGGCGTTTCCAGTACTCGTACACCACACCGACGACGATGAGGACGGCCGCACAGCTTCTCGCCGCCGGCGCCCGACCCGAACAGATCGGCCAGGAGATCTACGAGACGGCGCCGTTTGGCTATCTCAAGGTGCTGGCCAACGTGATCGGCCGTGCCGAGCTCGACGGGGAAAAGCGTCTGGTGTGGTCCTCGCTCCTCCAATCCGATCTCGCCGAAGCGGGTATCGACGCATCGGCGACCGACGGTGTTATCGATGTGCTCCGTCTCCCCGGCGAGTCCGACGTCGCCGTGCTCCTCAAACAGCAGGAAGATGGGACCACCAAGGCGTCATTGCGGTCGAGGGGCAGGGTCGACGTTGGTGCCGTCGCCAAGACACTGGGTGGCGGGGGCCACCACAATGCGGCCGGGTGTGAGTTGGAGAAGCCGCCCGACGAAGCCATCGAAGTCATCCGCGAGCTTCTCACCTGAGGTGTTCGACCGGTGATCGGCTTCCTCCCCGTGGACAAACCGGGTGGCATCACCAGCCACGATGTGGTTGATCGCGTCCGGCGGGCGACAGGAATCCGCAAGGTGGGTCACGCCGGGACCCTCGATCCCATGGCTACCGGTCTGGTCGTCTGTGGGATCGGTCCTGCCACCAGATTGATGAGGTACATCCAGGACCTCCCCAAGACGTATGTCGCCGAGGCGCGGTTCGGGATTGGGACCGGCACCCTGGATGCCGACGGTGAGGTCGTCCACACCGACGACATCCCAATCGGCGCCTCCGAGTTGGAGGCGGCCATCCCGTCCTTCGTGGGCGAGATCATGCAGACACCCCCGATGGTCTCGGCGGTCAAGATCGGTGGCGAGCGGCTCTATGAGAAGGCGAGGAGGGGAGAGGAGGTGGAGCGGGCACCACGACCGGTGACCGTCCACCGCTTCGAGGTGCTTTCCTTCAGCGCCGGGTCGGGGGCAGTGGGAAGCTTCGAGATCGAGTGCGGCAAGGGCACCTATGTGCGCACCCTCGTCGACGCCCTGGCCACCACCCTGGGAACAAGGGCCCATCTGACGGCGTTGCGACGCACCGCCATCGGACTCATTACGGTGTCCGACGCGGTGGAAGGAGACATTGACGACTGGGAACGCCACCTGCTGAGACCCGCCGATGGACTCCGACACCTGGAACGGGCGACGGTCGGAGAGGACTCCGGTGTTGCCAACGGCCGGCCCGTCCCGGTATCTTCCGAAATCGGTGATGACGAGGCCGTGGCCATCGTCGATGAGAATGACACCCTGATGGCGGTGTATCGCACGACGGGCGATGGAATGGCAAGACCCGAGGTGGTGATTCCGAGATGAAGGTATTGGATGGCGACCCGTTGGCCTGGGAGCCGCTGAGGCGTCGGACCGCGGTGGCCATCGGGGTGTTCGACGGTGTGCATCTAGGTCATCGCGAGATCCTCGAGGTGGTGGTGGAGACCGGTCGTGACGAGGACCTGGCGGCGGTAGCTCTCACCTTCGACCCCCACCCCCTTGAGTTGGTGGCCCCCGAGCGCGCCCCCGCCCTCCTCACCTCGGTGTTGCAACGCCTCGAGCTCTTCGAGGAGATCGGTGTCGATGTCGCCGGTGTCCTCTCCTTTGGCGAGATCCGGGATCTTCCCCCCGGGACCTTCGTCGAGGAGATCCTCGTGGAACGTCTCGGCGCGGCCCGGGTGTCGGTGGGCACCGATTGGCGGTTCGGCCGGGATCGATCGGGTGATGTCGCGTTGCTGGAGACGATGGGGGAGAAGTACGACTTCTCCGTCCACGCGGTCGAGCTGGTTTGCGAGCTCGACGGTGAGGTCGTCTCGTCGACGAGGATCAGAGATGCCCTCGGCCGCGGCAACGTTGCCGGGGCCACCCGTCTCCTCGGTCATCCCTTCATAATCGAGGGCCGTGTCATCCATGGTGACGCCCGTGGACAGGAGCTGGGTGTCCCCACGGCCAACCTCCACGTGCCGGAGCGAATAGCGGTGCCTGCGCTCGGCATCTATGCCACCGTCACCCACCACGGAGGCGAGCGCCACCCATCGGTGACCAGTGTCGGGGTCCGCCCCACCTTCGACACCGATGCCCATCGCACCGTGGAGACCCATCTCCTCGACTATTCCGGAGATCTCTATGGGGAGGCGATCGGCGTCGAGTTCGTCGACTGGATACGGCCCGAACTCAAGTTCGACTCCATCGACGACCTCATCGCGGCCATGAACGACGACATCGCCCGGGCCCGCCAGATCCTGAACGAGCGCTGAACCGAACAACGAGCAAGCAGTCGAGAACGAGTGAACACGGAGTCGTGACCCGCACGGTCCTCCCGGGCGGACCTTTGCCACAATGTGGGGATGGCTGGAGCAACGAGAGAGAGGACCGGGTCCGGATCCCCCTATGAGAGTCGTTACGGGTTCTCCCGGGGGATCCGGGTCGGTAACAGGATCCTGGTGGCGGGTACCGCCCCGGTGGCGCCACCGGGTGAGGACGTTGCCCCCGACGCCGCCGGTCAGATGAGGCGATGTGCCGAGATCGCCACCGCTGCCCTTGAGGAACTCGGAGCCGGTGTCGACGATGTGATCCGGACCCGGGTGTACATCGTCGACCCCAGGGACGCCGACGCCGTGGGCGAGGTCCATCGGGAGACATTGGGGTCGGCATCACCGGTTGCCACCATGGTGGTCGTTGCCGGTCTCCTCGAGCCGGTCTGGCTGGTGGAGGTCGAGGTGGAGGCCGAGTTGTGAGGTTCGGCCTCGGCTGTGGTACAGTTAGACGGTTCCCGGAGCCGAGTGGTCCGGCGAGCGCGTCGGAGGTCCCCCAAACTTTCAAGCGCCCACGTGCGCGCTGGGGAGACCAACGAATCCAATCCAGCCATCTAGGATCGACGCAAGGTAGCGAGCAGGGTTAATGAAGACAACCACAGAACTTATCTCCGAGTACGGTCATCACGACTCTGACACCGGGTCACCGGAGGTCCAGGTCGCCGTCATGACGGAGCGGATCAGTCATCTCACCGAGCATCTCCGGGAGCACAAGCACGACCATCACAGCCGACGGGGCCTGTTGATGCTCGTTGGAAAGCGCCGGCGACTGCTCGATTATCTGAACCGCGAGGATGTCGAGCGTTACCGGTCCCTGATCGGTCGTCTCGGCCTCCGCCGCTGATTTTTCCGAAGCGGCCCATATGGGCCGCTTCATCGTAATGCCAGATCCGGGTCATTAGAACCCGGGATCACCTCAAGGAAAGCAAGCGAGCCAAGGCCGGTTGCTAGTCGGGAATCATCGGAAACACCGATGGATGCTGACTGGTAACGGGCCGGGCTCCAAACAAGGAGCACATACCGTGTCCGAACACACCGTGAACGGTGAAATCGGCGGCAAGCAGTTCAGCCTGAGCACCGGCAAGTACGCCGGACTCGCTGATGGCGCCGTCGTCGTCAAACTTGACGAGACAGAAATGCTGGTCACCGCAGCAGCCAACAAGTCGATTCGGCCGGGGATCGATTTCTTCCCCCTCACCGTCGACATCGAGGAGCGGATGTACGCCGCCGGGAAGATCCCCGGTTCATTCTTCCGTCGCGAGGGCCGTCCCTCCGAGGACGCCATCCTCATGTGTCGTCTCATCGACCGTCCCCTCCGTCCCTCCTTCGCCGACGGCTTCCGATGTGAGACCCACATCGTGGTGACGACCCTCTCCGTCGATGAGGACAACCCCTTCGACGTCCTCGCCCTCAACGGCGCCTCGGCGGCGTTATCGGTGAGCCCTATCCCCTTCAAGGGACCGATCGGGGCCGTTCGTCTCGGTCTGAAGAAGGGTGAGTGGATCCCCTTCCCCACCCACGAGGACCTCGAGGAGTCGGTCTTCGAGCTGGTCGTTGCCGGTCGTCGCAATGACGCCGGTGAGATCGACGTGATGATGGTCGAGGCCGGTTCCACCCCGCACGGTCTCAATCTCATCGGGGACGGCGACGCCCCCTCCGATGAGGCCGCCGTCGCCCGCGGTCTCGACGAGGCCAAACAATTCATCGGTCAGTGGATCGATCTTCAGAACGGGTTGGCCACCCAGGTCGAGAAGACCGAGATCGACTGGCCGGTTGCCGTCGACTACACCGATGAGATTCTCGATCGGGTGAAGACGGTCGCCGAGCCGAAGCTGGCATCGGTCATCACGATCGAAGACAAGCTGGAACGCCAGTACGCCGAGAACGCCACCCTCACCGAGACCCTTACCGAACTCGGTGTGGCCGAGGACGACGAGGAAACCACCGGTCAGGTGAAGAGGGCCTTCAAGTCGGTTCTCAAGGACATGATGCGAAATCGCGTCGTGGCCGATGGGGTGCGTCTCGACGGTCGTGGTCCGGGCGACATCCGCCCCCTCTCCGCCGAGGTCGGCGTGGTTCCCCGGGTCCACGGCTCGGGTCTCTTCCAGCGGGGCGACACCCAGGTCCTCAACATCACCACCCTGGGAATGCTGAAGATGGAGCAGATGCTCGACACCCTCGCCATGGAGGATTCGAAGCGGTACATGCACCACTACAACTTCCCGCCCTACTCGGTGGGTGAGCCCGGTTTCATGCGCGGCCCCAAGCGGCGTGAGATCGGCCATGGCGCCCTTGCCGAGAAGGCGGTCCTGCCCGTCGTCCCCGATTCGGACAGCTTCCCCTACGCCCTTCGTCTCGTCTCCGACGTGCTCGCCTCCAACGGGTCGACGTCGATGGCGTCGGTGTGCGCCAGCACCCTGTCGCTCATGGACGCCGGTGTCGCTATCAAGGCCCCGGTGGCCGGTATCGCCATGGGTCTGATCCAGCGTGACGGAAACTACGTCACCCTGACCGACATCCTCGGTGCCGAGGACGCCCTCGGGGACATGGACTTCAAGGTCGCCGGAACCGCCGATGTGATAACGGCCCTCCAGTTGGACACCAAGCTGCAGGGTCTTCCTGCCGAGGTCCTCGCCGGCGCCCTCGCACAGGCGAGAGAAGCCCGTCTCACCATCCTCGATGTGATGGCATCGGCTATCGCCGAGCCCCGCGCCGAGCTCAACCGCTGGGCGCCACGCATCGAGTCGATCGAGATCCCCAAGGACAAGATCGGCGAGGTCATCGGCCCCAAGGGCGCGGTCATCCGCGAGCTCGAGGAGGTCACCGGGGCCACCATCGAGATCGAGGAGGACGACGGCAAGGGAATCGTCCGTGTCGCCTCGACCGACGGTGCCCAACTCGCCGACGCCAAGGAGCGAATCATCCAGATCGCATTCCCACCGGAGGCCGAGCTCGGCGCCGAGTATGAGGGCAAGGTTGTGAACATCACCAACTTCGGTGCGTTCGTCAACATCCTTCCCGGCACCGATGGTCTGTTGCACATCTCCAAGCTTGACGGCTCCAAGAGGGTGGAGCGGGTCGAGGACTACCTCTCCGAGGGTGACACGGTCAAGGTGAAGGTCGGCGACAAGGAGCGGGGCAAGATCAGCCTCGATCTGGTCGACGCCCTCCCCGGCGCCACCCTTCCCGAGCCCAGGGAGAAGCGTGGTGGCGAAGGTCGCGACGGTGGCCGTGGTGGTGACCGTGGTGGCCGTGGTGGCGACCGTGGTGGCCGTGGTGGCGACCGTGGTGGTCGTGGTGACCGTGACCGTGGCGACCGTGGCGACCGTGGTGGTCGTGGTGGTGACCGTGACCGTGGCGGTCGTTCCGGTGACCCTGGTAACGATCGCAAACCGTCGGACAGCGACAAGACCGACAGCAATGGCGGTGGGTCCGACCGACGCCGTCCCGCCCGCAGCTTTGAGGACGCCCTCGACGAGCTCACCTGAGGGGCCCGGAAGTGGTGACCTTCACCGGTCGTCACCTCTTAAGGTTGTCCCCCCACGAAGTGGGGGGAAGGTACCGCCGAAGGCGGTAGGGGGGCAAGGTGGCCCCGGCGGTCGCGATGATCTCGGGTCGCGGCGTTGCCCCCCTCGACCCAACGGCTACCGCCGTCGGCCCACTCCCCCCACCTCCGTGGGGGGGGAGAACAGCAAGGGTCGTCACCCCTCAAGGGCACCCTTGGGGGCACGATCCTTTAACGGGGGAACAAGATGAACTCCGTCCGGAGCAGACGTGTCATCCTCGACGGCGGGTCCCGACCCGCCACCGTGCGATGGTCCGATGGCGTCATCACCTCGATCGACGATGGCCCCGCCGATCGTGAACTTGGCGACCTTGTGGTCATGGCCGGTCTCGTCGACTCCCATGTTCATGTCAACGAGCCCGGTCGCACCGATTGGGAGGGCTTCTCCACGGCCACGGCGGCGGCCGCGGCCGGTGGGACCACCACCATCGCGGACATGCCGCTCAACTCGATCCCACCGACCGTCGATCCGTATGCCCTCCGTGTCAAGCGTGCGGCTGCTGATGGCAAGTTGTCGGTGGACACCGCCTTCTGGGGTGGCATCATTCCCGGCTCGGGCGGGCACGTTCCCACCCTGATCGAAGGTGGCGTATGCGGTTTCAAGGTGTTTCTCAGCGACTCCGGTGTACCCGAGTTTCCCCCGATCACCATCGAGGAGCTGAGGGAGGTGGTCGGCCCCCTTGTCGAGCAGGGCATTCCACTGCTCGTCCACGCCGAGGACCCCGACCTGCTCTTGCCACCGGTGGGTGATCCGGCCAGCCATCTCACCCATCTCCGCAGCAGGTCGCCCAACGCCGAGGAGACCGCCATCCGAACCGTCGTCGAGTTGACACGTGTCAGCGGAGTCAGGACCCACATCCTCCATCTCGCCGCAGGGGGCGGTGTCGACATCGTCGCCGCGGCCCGAGAGACGGGTCTTCCCGTCACCGCCGAGACCTGCCCCCACTACCTCTACTTCGACGGTGAAGGCGTCCCGGACGGGGCCACCGAGCACAAATGCGCCCCTCCGATCAGAGGGCGTGATCACGCCGACGCATTGTGGGGGGGCCTCGACTCGGGAGCTGTCGACATGGTCGTCTCCGATCACTCCCCGGCGCCTGCCGATCTCAAGACACCGGGAGATTTCGTCGCCGCCTGGGGGGGTATCTCGTCGCTCCAGCTCCGTCTCCCCGTCACCTGGACGGAGGCGAGGAGACGGGGCCACGGTCCCGCCGATCTGGCGTCATGGCTGGCCCAGGCCCCGGCAGTCCTGGCGGGACTTGATGACCGCAAGGGCGCGATCCGGGAGGGTGTCGACGCCGACCTGGTGGTCTGGGACCCTGATGGGATCGTCGAGGTCCGCGCCGAGGGCCTGGAGCACCGCCATCCGGTAACCCCCTACGACGGCCACACCCTATACGGGCGGGTGGAGCACACCATCCTCCGTGGCGAGACGGTGTACACCTCGCAGGAAGGGGTGATTCCAGGCCTCGGCCACCTGCTGGCAAGAACCCCGCAGAGGTACAAAATCAGTTAAAGTTCCCGCCCCCCGGCACCTGCCGTGTCGCGTCATCATCGGTCACCGTATGATCGGGCCTTCGAAGACCAGCAGGAGAGGAACGGGCACTAGATGGACCTGGCATCGGTCGGTGTTGGCGGCGAGGTCGTCTTCTGCAACGACGAGTTCTTCGCCCCTGCCTCCGATTTGTTGAAGAACACCGATCCCGAGTGGCGGGAGCACGAGTACACCGAGCGGGGCAAG
>WHUC01000084.1 GCA_009377435.1 Acidimicrobiia bacterium | reverse complement strand
ATCCGGTCGGAGGTCGTCACCGTCGATGTGGGCGGTGTCGGCTACGAGATTGTGATGACCCCGACGGGTGTCGCCGAGCTTCCGCCGATCGGTGAAGAGGTCGTCGTCCACACCCATCTCCAGGTGCGTGAGGACGACATGAGCCTGTACGGTTTCGTCGACTCCGAATCCAAGGAACTCTTCCGGATACTCATCTCGGGGTCGGGGATAGGCCCCAAGGTGGGGATGGCGCTTTTGAGCACACTCTCCCCGGGGGAACTGCGACGAGCCATCGCCACCGAAGATGTTGGCGCCCTGGTGACGGCACCGGGGGTGGGAAAGCGGTCGGCACAGAAGATGATTCTCGAACTCCGCCCCAAGATCGCCGATACCGAGGCCGAGCTGGCGACGGGCACGGGTCGGGCCCAGGTCCGCCAGGCCCTGGAGAATCTGGGCTACCGAGGCGATGAGATCGGCGAGGCGGTCGCCGACCTCGATGGTTCCGCCGATGTGTCGGCCCAGTTGAAGGCGGCGCTCAGGGAGTTGGGACGGTTGCGCGATGCGTGAGGACAGTCTGTTGAGCCCGGTGGTCGAGGATGTCGAGGAGCTCACCCTCCGACCTCACTCCCTCGGCGACTTCGTCGGGCAACGTAAGGTGAAGGAGCGGCTCCACATCTCCATTGATGCCGCCCGCGCCCAGTCCCGCCCCCTCGACCATGTGCTGCTGTCGGGACCTCCTGGTCTGGGCAAGACCACCCTCGCCGGAATCATCTCGGCCGAGATGGGCAGCGCCCTCCGGGTGACATCGGGCCCGGCCCTGGAGCGTCCCGGCGATCTGGCGGCCATTCTCTCCAACCTCGACCCCGGGGACGTGTTCTTCATCGACGAGATCCATCGGCTGCCCCGCACCATAGAGGAGGTCCTCTACTCGGCGATGGAGGATTTCGTGATCGATGTCATCTTGGGAAAGGGACCGACCGCCCAGTCGATTCGTCTCGAGCTACCCCGGTTCACCCTGGTGGGGGCGACCACCCGCAAGGGCACGGTGACCGCCCCATTGCGTGACCGGTTCGGCATAGAGGAGAAGCTGGACTACTACCTCGACGAGGAGTTGGCCACGATCGTGACACGGTCGGCGGGGATATTGGACATTGATATCGACGATCGGGCAGCACACGAGATCGCCCGACGCTCCCGGAGCACCCCGCGGATTGCCAACCGCTTGCTCGCCCGGGTGCGGGATTACGCCGTGGCCCGAGCCGGTGGCGTCGTGACCACCGATGTCGCCGATACCGCACTCGGCGTTCTCGAGGTGGACTCACTCGGTCTCGACAAGGTCGACAGGGACATCCTCGAGGCGATCATCCTCAAGTTCGACGGTGGGCCGGTGGGGCTCTCCACCCTGGCGATCGCGGTGGGTGAGGAACCGGAGACCGTGGAGGATGCCTATGAGCCGTTCCTGCTCCAGATCGGCCTCTTGCAACGTACCCCCCGAGGCCGTATCGCCACCGATTCCGCCTACCGCCATCTCGGGGTCGACCGAGCCACCACCGACCGGTGGTTCTGACCCGAAAATCAACCGGCTGCCCGGGGATCTCGGCTGTACCTGGAGGTACATTCTGGCCTGAAGTTCGTCGCGCCCACCCCCTGGCGGCGAACCAAAGGAAGCCGCCGACCTGTATGCGATTACCGTTCCGGGTCCGTGCAACGTTCCGATTTCCTCTACGATCTACCCGAATCGGCGATCGCCCAGACCCCGATCGAGCCGCGACACGACTCCCGACTCATCACGACTGCCGATCTGGGGGATCATCGGTTCGTCGATCTTCCCGGGCTTCTCAACCCGGGCGACCTGGTGGTGGTCAATGAGACCAGGGTGCGGGCAGCCCGTCTTCACGGTGTCAAGGAACCGACCGGTGGGAAGGTCGAGGCCCTGCTTCTCCGCAGGATCGACCCCGATCGATGGGAGGCGATGTTGCGGCCGGTAAGACGGCTTCGTGCCGGGACGACACTCGACTTCGGACCTATTCGTTGCGAGCTTCTCACCGATCCCGACCGGGGCATCGCCACCGTCGCCCTCTTCGGAGACGGCGACATCGAGACCCTGATCGACGAGATTGGCGACATGCCACTCCCTCCGTACATCTCCATCCCCCTCGAGGACCGCACCCGCTACCAGACGATGTTCGCCGAACGGCTCGGATCGGCGGCGGCCCCCACCGCGGGTCTTCACTTCACACCCACCGTCATCGCCGGACTCGAGGATCGTGGCGTTGCGATTGCCCGAGTGGAATTGCGGGTGGGGATCGACACCTTCCGACCCATCGAGACCGAGGACATCTCGCAGCACGTCATGCACAGCGAGCAGATATCGATCCCCTCATCGACCGCCCGTGCCATCGACGACACTCGGCACGGGGGCGGACGGATCGTGGCGGTGGGCACCACGGTGGGGCGGACCCTGGAGAGCCGTCCCGACGGATCGGGTGGGGTCGAACCGGGGGAGCAGGACACACGTCTCTTCATCACCCCGGGATATGAGTTCTCCGTGGTCGACCGGCTCATCACCAACTTCCACCTCCCCGGATCGAGTCTCATCGTGATGGTCGCCGCCTTTGTGGGACCCGGATGGCGGGAGGTCTACGTCAGCGCGCTGGAGCGCGGCTACCGGTTTCTTAGCTTCGGAGATGCCATGCTGGCCGAGCGGGCGAGATGAATCACGCCGCAACCTGGACGACGGCCAACGAGGATGGACGGGCCCGGACCGGCACATTGCAGCTGACCCATGGCGACGTGCCCACACCGGCCTTCGTGGCGGTGGGGACGAGGGCGGCGGTGCGTGCCGTCGACGTCGACGACCTCGAAGCAGTGCGGGCCGACATGATCCTCGCCAACACCTACCACCTCATGCTCCGCCCCGGTTCGGAGAGTATCGCCAAGATGGGGGGTCTCCACGGGTTCTGGGGATGGGACGGGCCGATCCTCACCGATTCGGGCGGATATCAGGTGTTCTCGCTCGATCCCGTCGTGACCGAGGCCGGGGCACGTTTTCGATCGACCTACGACGGGTCGTATGTCGATCTCGGTCCCGAGGAGTCGATGCGTGTCCAACAGGAACTCGGTGCCGACGTCGCCATGGCGTTCGATCATCTCGTCGGTTTGCCCGCACCCCGTGAGACGGTGCGGGACGCCATGGAACGGACTCTCCGTTGGGAGGAGCGTGCCCTTGCCGTCCACGATCGTGACGACCAGGCTCTTTTCGGGATCGTACAGGGTGGTGTCGACCCCGAGGTTCGGGCCGAAAGTGCCCGGCGCACCGCGGAGCTCGGTTTCCCCGGGTTCGCCATCGGCGGTTTGGCGGTGGGGGAGAGCGCCGAGGAGATGAGAGCGGCGTTGGATGTGTCGGTTCCCGAGTTACCCGTTGACAAGGTCCGCTATGTCATGGGACTGGGTGACTCCGAGGGTGTTCTCGACGCCATCGCCGCGGGTTGCGACCTCTTCGACTGTGTTTGGCCGACCCGTCTCGCCCGACACGGGAAGGTCTTCACCGTCGATGGGGACTACAACCTGAAACGATCCGAGTTCGCCGGTGACACCAGACCGCTGCATCCCGAATGCGGTTGCCCGGTGTGCACCCGGCATCATCGCGCCTATCTGCGACATCTGGTACTGACCGGTGAGATCACGTCGATGAGGCTGCTGAGCATCCACAACCTCTGGTACACCCTCCGTCTGATGGAGGACGCCCGAACCGCCATCGCCGACGGCCGTTTCGCCGAGTTCCGCCGTCTCGCCTCCGAGCGTAGGGAGGGGGGAGAGGTCGCCGAGTGAATTCGGGACCCCGTTCCGAGGTCCTAATCTAGAGGCCTCACCCATCCGGAGGATTGAAACGTGTTCGTTCTTGCACAGGAAGGCACCGGTTCCGCGACCGGCGGTTACTCGACCTTGATCTTTCTCGGCCTCATGGCCTTGGTCTTCTACTTTCTGATTATCCGGCCCCAACGGAAACGGGCCAGCGAGCAGAAGCAGTTGGCGGCATCCCTGACGGTCGGTGACCGGGTCCAGACCATCGGGGGGATCGTGGGGACGGTGGTCGCGGTGGACGGTGACGAGGTCGTCCTCGAGGTCGAGGGTGGCCGTCTCCGCCTGGTGAGCCGCGCCATCGCCAACCGCAAGGACCCCGACACCGGTATCGCCCCGGGGGATGCGAGGTCTTGAGCAGACGTCTCATTGGACTACTGGTCGTCGTGGCGATCAGTTGGGGTGGTGTGGCCGCGGCGTTCGCCACCGGGCTGACGCCACGCCTCGGGCTCGACCTCCAGGGCGGCACCTCGGTGATCCTTACCGCCCAGGGAGAGCCCGATCCCGAGGTGATGGAGGTGGCCGTCGATGTGATGCGTCGCCGGATCGAGGCGTTCGGCTCCGTGCAGGAGCCCGAGATATCCATCTCGGGTGATGACACGGTGGAGGTCCAGCTCCCCGGTGTCGAGGACGAGCAGCGGGCCGTCGAGGCGGTGGGGCGGACCGGTCAGCTCAGCTTTCATCCGGTCCTGTTGGATGAAACCGACATCGCCGCAAATACATGTGCCGTCGGGGACCAGCCGAGTGGTGAGGGTATCCACACCCTCCCGACCGAGGGGGCGGAGGCGACCGGGGGGCCCCAGGAGCTCACAGTGGGCAAGGTGTGCGTCCCGGGAAGCGGTATCGCCGATGCTCTCCCCGCTCCACCACAGGGGGTCGGTGGATCGGCCGGTTGGTCGGTGTCACTCTCCCTCAATGCTGAGGGGGCGGACGCCTTCGCCGCCCTCACCGGCAAGGCCACCCAGTACGCCGACGTCCGCCGCCAGATCGCCATCGTCCTCGATGGGACGGTGATAACGGCACCACCCGTCGCCAACACGGTTGGGCCGGAGGGGATAACCGGAGGTCAGGCATCGATCGGGATCGGTGGCGGGGAGAACGCCCAAGAGGAGGCCAACGATCTCGCCCTCGTCCTCCGCTACGGGTCGCTCCCGGTCTCATTCGAGATCTCGCAGGTGTCGGGCGTGTCGGCCTCGGTGGGGTCGGAATCCCTCCGCTCCGGGATCATCGCCGGCGCCATCGGTCTCGCCCTCGTCGTATTGTTCCTTCTCTCCTACTACCGGGCACTGGCACTGGTGGCCATCCTCGGGCTCACGGTGTTCGCCGCGAGCTTGGTTGCCCTCTTCGGGGTGCTGGGCGCCACCCAGGGGGTGACACTCACCCTGGCCGGTGTCACCGGGATCATCGTGGCTCTCGGTATCACCGGCGACTCCTACATCGTCTACTTCGAGCGGATCAAAGAAGAGATACGTGCCGGCCGCGCCGTGAGACCGGCGGTCGACAGCGCCTTCAAGACGGCATATCGCACCATACTCACCGCCGACACGGTGAGTCTGCTCGGGGCGACGCTCCTCTATTTTCTCGCCGTCGGCGCCGTACGGGGATTCGCCCTCGCCCTCGGTCTGGCCACCATCCTCGATGTGGTTGTTGCCCGAACGTTCACCAAGGGCGCCGTGGGTGTCCTGGCGAGAACCCGACTGGCCAGTGGGAGCCGCCTCTCCATCGAGGGAGCCGCAGGATGAGCTTCTTCACCAGGATCACCCGGGGTGAGACCGAGATCCCCTTCACCGGCCAGAGCAAACGCTGGTTCGGCATCTCGGCGGTCCTGATCGTGATCTCGTTGGCGGCGCTTGGCGTGAGGGGACTCAACCTCGGTGTCGAGTTCACCGGTGGTGTCGTGGCGACGGTCGAAAACCTCAACGGGGTGAGCGTGGCCGATCTAACCGATGCCATCCGGGCGGTCGGTGTCGATGATGTCACCGTCCAGGCCATAGACGATGGCGTGTCGCTGAGGATTCAGACCCCCGATGTCGGCGCCGAAACCGAGGCCGGGATGCTGGATGTCATCACGACCGAGGCCGGTGTCCAGCCGGGTGACCTGGAGAGTGTCGGACCGACGTTCGGTGCCCTCGTCGCCCAGCGTTCCCTCCAGGCCCTGGGCGTTTTTCTGGGGGCGGTGGCATTGTTCATCACCTGGAGACTCGAGTTCAAGATGGCCATCGCCGGTCTGGTTGCCCTTCTCCACGATCTGACAATCGCGGTCGGCGTCTATGCGATTACCGGTCTCCCCGTCACCCCGGCCACCGTGGTGGCGCTGCTCACCATTCTCGGATACTCCCTATACGACACCGTCGTCGTGTTCGACAAGGTCGACGAGTTGGTCACCGTGGAGAGTCGCGCCCCCTATTCGGCCATCGTCGACCGAGCCATGAACCTCGTGCTGGGACGATCGATTGCAACCTCATTCACCTCGCTGCTGCCGGTGGGATCGATCCTTTTCATCGGCGCCTTCGTGCTCGGGGCGACCAGTCTCCGCGCCTTCGCCCTGGCCCTCTTCGTAGGCATCACCGCGGGCACCTTCTCGTCGATCTTCCTCGCCGGTCCGCTGCTGGCCGTCTGGAAGGAAAGGGAGGGGGAATGGGAGGATCGCCGGGAGCGCTATGGAGATACCGAGGTCACAGCCGACATCACCGATGTGCTCCGGGCCCGGGAGAGAGCCGAGCGGGAGAAGGCGCGACAGGGCCCACCCACCCTCACCGGGGAGACGGGTCGGCAATCACGTAGATAGACATACAATCAACCCGTGGACCTGAAACAGCTCATCCGTGACATTCCGGACTTCCCCGTGCCTGGCGTGGTGTTCAAGGACATCACCCCCGTGCTCGGCTCGACCGAGGGCTTCGCCGAATTGATCCGCGTCCTCGCCGAGCCATTCCGTGACACCCCCATAACCAAGGTGGCGGGAATAGAGGCGCGCGGTTTCACCGTTGCTGCACCTATGGCACTGGAGCTGAATGCGGGGTTCATCCCGATCCGAAAGCCGGGCAAGCTCCCCCACGAGACGGCTTCGGAGGAGTATGAGCTGGAGTACGGATCCGACAAGCTCGAGATCCACACGGATGCCTTGGAGAAAGGTGAGAAGGTCCTCCTCGTCGATGACGTGATCGCCACCGGGGGGACGGCAGCCGCAGCCGTGACACTGCTCCGTGATCTCGGTGCGGATGTGGCCGGGATCGCCGTTTTCATCGAACTGACATTCCTTGGCGGGAGGAAAGCCCTCGACAATGTCCCAATACACGCCATCATTGGATACGACTGACCCGTATTCCGCAACGATCGAGGACGTCCTCACGGAATTTCTCGACCATTATCCCGGCGCTGATGTCGCCCTCCTGGAGAGGGCATACGAGACGGCGCGGATCGCCCATGAGGGTCAGGTGCGGAAGACGGGCCACGACTATATCAGCCACCCCGTCGCCGTCACCCACATGCTGGCGGGATACGGACTCGACGAGGAAACCCTGGCCGCCGCCCTCCTCCACGACACGGTTGAGGACACCGCCGTCACCCTCGACGATCTGAACCGGGATTTCTCCCCGGAGATCGCCCGGCTCATCGATGGGGTGACCAAGCTCGACCGGATCCGCTACTCGACACCCCAGAAGGCCCAGGCGGCGACGATCCGCAAGATGGTGGTGGCGATGGCCTCGGACGTTCGCGTCCTCATCATCAAGTTGTTCGACCGTCTCCACAACATCCGCACGGTGTCGGCCCTGCGTGACGAGAAGCAGCGACGGGTCGCCCGGGAGACACTCGACATCTATGCGCCCCTGGCCCACCGGCTCGGGATCCAAGAGATCAAGCACGAGCTCGAGGACCGCTGTTTCGCCATTCTCCACCCCGGGCCCACGGCCGAGATCGAGGCCAAGCTCGCAGTGCGCGCCCGGGAACGGGAGGCGTTTGTCGAGAAGATGATCGGTGAGCTCGGAGGGATCCTGGTCAATGCCGGGATCAAGGCCGAGATCACCGGGCGGCCGAAACACAACTACTCGATCTATCGCAAGATGGTCGACCAGGACCGCACCTTCGAGGAGATCCACGACATTATCGGGATCCGGGTCATCGTCGACTCGGTCGCCGACTGCTACTCGGTGCTGGGTCTCGTCCACAACCACTGGACTCCGTTGGTCGGTCGGCTCAAGGACTACATCGCCGTGAAGAAGTTCAATCTGTATCAGAGTCTGCATACCACCATCATCGGACCCGATGGGAAACCGCTCGAGGTGCAGATTCGCACCCACGAGATGCACCATCTGGCAGAGTCCGGCGTCGCCGCCCACTGGCGATACAAGGAGGGCGCAGACGCGGCGAACATCGACTGGGTCGACCTGCCGGCGTTGACCGGGGAGACGGATGATCCCGAGGAGTTCCTCGACGCACTCAAACTCGACCTCTACACCGATGAGGTGTTCGTCCTCACACCCGCCGGTGATGTCAAGTCTCTGGCCAGGGGGGCGACGGCGGTCGACTTCGCCTATTCGATCCATACCGAGGTGGGACACAGATGTGCGGGGGCGCGGATCAATGGACGGCTCCTGCCCTTGTCGACATCCCTGGAGTCCGGTGACATCGTCGAGGTGATCACATCCAACGCCCAGGATGCGGGTCCCTCACGGGACTGGCTCCAGTTCGCCACAACGAGTCGGGCCCGTTCCAAGATCAAGGCCTGGTTCACCAGGGAGCGGCGTATCCAGGCGCTCTCCGACGGTCGCACCGCATTGTCGACCCTTCTCAAACGGGAGGGGTATGGGCCCGAGGAGCGCAACTCCATGCTCGAGGCAGTCATCGGCGAGTTCGGCAAGGGCGACCTCGAGGCGCTGCTCATCGCGGTGGGCGAGCGGGAGATCGGTGCCGAGACCGTGGCGCAAAAGGCGATCCGGTCGACCCGACCCGAGCCCGCCGTCCCAGAAGACGAGCTGTTCACCCCGACCAGACGTCGTGAGGCCGTCGAGGAGCCGTTGGTCATCGTCGAGGGGATGGACGACATGCTGGGTCGTCTTGCCCGGTGCTGTAGTGCGGTGCCCGGCGATGAAATCGTCGGCTATGTCACGGTGGGACGCGGGGTCTCGATCCATCGCGCCGACTGTGCCAACCTGGTCGCCCTTGAGGGTGAGCCCGAGCGGATGGTCGACGTCTCCTGGCCACCGACCAAGGTTGGGGGCTACTCGACCTGGATCCAGGTGGAGGCCATCGACCGCACCCAGCTTCTTCGTGACGTCACCTCAATCGTCAGCGACACCGGTGGCAACATCACGGCCTCCTC
>WHUC01000083.1 GCA_009377435.1 Acidimicrobiia bacterium | reverse complement strand
GTCGGAGCTGATAGTGGCCGACCGGTACTACCCGTCGTCGAAGACCTGCCATGGGTGCGGCCATGAGCAGAACATCGGCTGGTCCGAGTACTGGCAGTGTGACGGCTGCGGAGCGTCACATCAGCGGGATGACAACGCGGCGATCAACCTCGCACGCTACGAGAAACCCCATGATGGGGATAGCGTCCTTGGCCCAGTTGGGGCCACGGTTAAGCGTGGAGCCGACCGTAAGACCCCCACCTTGGGGGCAGGTGGCGAAGAAGCGCAAAGAACCCTAGAGGTGAAACCCCGCGACGGGGTGCTGGTTTGATGCGCGCTAATGCACACTCACCAGCAACGGTACCGAGCAAATGGGAGAACACCCAGAAGAAGGAGTAACGTGGTACGTCTCGGGATGTGGCGCAGCTTGGTAGCGCGCGGCGTTTGGGACGCTGAGGTCGTCGGTTCAAATCCGGCCATCCCGACACTGGTACTGCCCTTGCGCGGTAACTCTGGGTACCTGCACACCCACCGGAAATTCTCGGTGTTATCTCACAGATGATATAGGGTGTCGGGTATGACTGATGATTATCTGAGACGCATCGGCAATCTCATCCGCGATGCACGCAAGCACCGGGGCTGGACCCAGGCCGAGCTGGCCCAGGTCCTCTCCACCAGTCAGAGCGCGGTGAACCGTGTCGAGCAGGGCCAGCAGAATCTCACCCTCGACACACTGGCCCGGATCGGTGAGGCACTCGACTCCGAGATCGTGTCACTGGGATTGGGCCCCACCCATCTCCGTGTCCACGGCGGCAGCAAGCTGTCGGGGACGATCGATGTGAAGACGAGTAAGAACGCCGGAGTCGCCCTACTGTGTGCGTCCCTTCTCAATCGGGGTCGGACGACCCTGCGCAAGGTTGCCAGGATCGAGGAGGTCAATCGGCTCCTCGAGGTGCTGAACAGTATCGGGGTGGAAAGCAGTTGGATCGGTGAGGGAAATGATCTGGAGCTGATTTCCCCCGAGCGGCTCGAGTTGGAGAACATCGACGAGGACGCAGCACGCCGGACCCGGTCGATCATCATGTTCCTGGGGCCGCTCATGCATCGAGAGGACACCTTCGCCCTTCCGTACGCCGGTGGATGTGACCTGGGGACACGTACCGTAGAGCCGCACATGGCTGCGCTGCGGCCCTTCGGTCTCGAGGTCAAGGCCACCGAGGGTCGCTACCACGCCTCGGCGGGGAACCCGACGAACCTGGTCCGACCCATCGTCCTCACCGAACGCGGGGACACCGTCACCGAGAACGCACTGCTCGCCGCCGCCCGTCACGACGGTGCCACCGTTATCCGCAACGCCAGCTCCAACTACATGGTCCAGGACCTGTGCTTCTTCCTGGAGCGTCTTGGTGTTGTCGTGGAGGGAGTCGGCTCGACGACGCTCACAGTCCACGGCGTCTCAGATATCGACGTCGATGTCGACTACTCGCCGTCGGAGGATCCGATCGAGGCGATGAGCCTGCTCGCCGCGGCGATCGCCACCGACTCGGAGATCACCATCCGCCGCGCCCCGATCGAGTTCCTCGAAATCGAACTGGCAACTCTCGAGGAGATGGGCTTCGTCTACGAGCAGAGCGACGAGTACGTGGCCGACAACGGCCATACCCGTCTCGTCGACCTCACCACCAAGCCGTCGATACTGCATGCCCCTCTCGACAAGATCCATCCCATGCCGTTCCCCGGGCTGAACATCGACAACCTCCCGTTCTTCGCAGTTATCGCCGCGGTTGCCGAGGGTCAGACCATGATCCACGATTGGGTCTACGAGAACCGGGCCATCTATCTCACCGAGCTCAACAAGCTGGGGGCGTCGGTGAAACTGCTCGACCCGCATCGGGTGATGGTCGAGGGCCCGGCGAGGCTACGTGCAGCCGAGATCATGTGTCCTCCCGCCCTCCGTCCCGCCGTGGTCGTGCTGTTGGCGATGCTGGCGGCAGAGGGAACCTCGATTCTGCGCAGTGTCTACGTGATCCAACGGGGGTATGAGGATCTCGCCGAGCGACTCAACGCCCTCGGCGCCCGAATCGAGACCTTCCGGGATATCTGAGCCGACTCCGTGCGTACAATTGAAGAGATCGCGGGTGTAGCTCAATGGTAGAGCTCCAGCCTTCCAAGCTGGCGGTGAGGGTTCGATTCCCTTCACCCGCTCCAATGTCCGTCTTGCCCCTGTAGCTCAGTGGACAGAGCAGGAGCCTTCTAAGCTCTTGGTCGGGGGTTCGAATCCCTCCGGGGGCGCAACACAATCGGGTGGTCGCACGGGAGCTGTTGTCCCCCACGGAGTGGGGGGAAGGTTCCGTTGTTCCCCCTCCGGAGGAGGGGGAAAGGTCCCTGCCGGACCGAAGGTCCGGGAGGTGAGGGGGGCACGGGAGGTGAGGGGGGTACGGTGGTCTCGGGGGTCGCGGTCTACTCGGGTCGCGGTGGTGCCCCCCTCGTCAGCGCCTCCGGCGCCGCCACTCCCCCACGAATGTGGGGGGAGAAACCCCACCGGTTAGAGCGGATCGGGGAGAGGGTTTACACTGCCTCTGTGAGCATGGTGGCCGTAGCTCAGCTAGGTTAGAGCGCCAGGTTGTGGCCCTGGAGGTCGGGGGTTCAAGTCCCCTCGGTCACCCCATCTTCAATTAGACGCCCCATTCCTCGACATCTCTGGGAGCGCGCCCGGGTGGCGCGCACCCGTCCGAGACCCGCCCCTCGACCAGGAGCGAAATGCCCCCCACCATCACCGAATCCGGCCGCTTCGAACGACTCGTCGGTTTCGAGATCACGGATCAGGAACTCGATGACGCCAAGACGCTCGCGGCCAAACGTCTTGCCAAGGACATGCGGGTCCCCGGTTTCCGTCCGGGTCGGGCGCCCCGCCGGGTGGTCGAGGCGAGCGTCGGTGCCGAGCGTCTTCGCTCCGAGGCCATCGATGACGCCATCCCCCCTAAGCTCACCGACGTTCTCACGGAGAACGACCTCATCCCCGCGGTGACACCATCGTTGGAGAACGTCGATGACACCGAGGACGGGATCAACGTCGAGGTCAAGGTCACTCTATGGCCCACCATCGACGAGCTCCCCTCGTACACCGACCGAAAGATCGAGATCCCCTCACCCGAGGTGACAACGGAGGAGCTCGATGAGCAGATCGGGCGCATGCTCGACCAGTACGCCACCGTCGAAGAGGTGGAGCGCCCTGCCGACGACGGCGACTACGTATCGATCGATCTCTCGGCCACACGCGACGGGGAACCGGTTGAGGAGGCGAGCGCCTCCGATCTCCTCTACGAGGTGGGTTCCGGGCTACTTATCGAGGGTCTTGACGAACACCTCGGAGGTGTCTCCGCGGGTGACACGGTCACCTTCGACGGTGAACTCCCCGGGGGCTTCGGAGACGAGGCCGGTAATTCGGCGACCTTCTCTGTGGTGGTCGACGAGGTGAAGGAGAAAATCCGCCCCGACCTGGACGACCATTGGGTCGAGGAAAACACCGAGTTCGACAGCGTCGCCGAGCTCCGCACCGAGTTGGAAGCGCGCATCGGGGAGGTCAAACTGACCAACCTGGCACGGTCCTTCCCCGATACCGCCATCGAGACCCTCATCTCCGAGATCGACGTGGAGATCCCCGAGGCCCTTCTTGAGGGTGAGATGGACGGCATGGTTCACCGTTTCCTCCATCGTCTCGAGGAGCAGGACCTGAACATCGACGACTACTTCTCGACGACGGGAATGAGTCGTGAGGCCTTCCTCGACGATGTCCGCCAGGGAGCGACACGAGCCCTCCAGACCCGGATCCTCCTCGAGGCCGTCGCGGCCGCAGAGGGCCTGGATGTGCCCGACGAGGAGTTCAGGGCCGTCGTCGAGGCGACCGCCGCCCAGGCCGAGAATCCCGATGAGATCCGTAAGGCGTTGCTCGAAGGGTCTGCAGGATTGTCCGCCCGCACTGATATGCTGCGCGATAAGGCTGTAAGGCTGATTCTCGAGAATGTGACTCCCGTCGACGAAGACGGGAACGTCATCGACCTCGAGGTCCCCTCGGCCGAGACAATCCAAATGCAACCGGAAGACGGTGAGATCGTCGAGGGTGAGATCGTCGAGGGTGAGATCGTCGAGGGTGAGATCGTCGAGGGTGAGATCGTCGAAACGCCCACTACAGACATAGAATCCGAAACCGAGTCCTCCGAGGAGGAAGAATGACACCGCAGAATCCAATGCCACAAAACGTTGTGATCCCCACGGTCTTCGAGCAGACGAGCCGGGGAGAGCGGTACTTCGATATCTACAGCCGGCTGCTCAAGGACCGGATCATCTTCCTGGGTACCCCCATCGACGACAACGTCGCCAACGTCATCATGGCTCAGATGCTCCATCTCGAGTCCGACGACGCCGACAAGGACGTCTTCCTGTACATCAACTCACCGGGTGGGTCGATCACGTCCCTCTTCGCCGTCTACGACACCATGCAGTACATCAAGCCCGACGTGAACACGGTGTGCATGGGCATGGCCGCCTCGGCGTCGGCGGTGATTCTCGCCGGTGGCGCCCCCGGGAAGCGTTTTGCCCTCCCCCACGCCCGGATCATGCTCCACCAACCCCACGGCGGTGCCCAGGGGCAGACCTCCGACATCGAGATCCAGGCCCGTCTCTACGTCCAGATGCGTGAACAGCTCAACCACATCCTCGCCGAGCACACCGGACAGGACTACGACAAGGTGACAACCGACACCGATCGTGACTTCTGGATGCTCGCCGATGAGGCCAAGAACTACGGCATAGTCGACCAGCTCCTGACCCGCAGGGAACTCGCCGCGGTCGGTTCGGGTCCGGAGTAACAGATGGCTCGTACCGGTGAGGGCGGTGACCCGCTCAAGTGCAGTTTCTGCGGCAAGTCGCAGAAACAGGTGCGCAAACTGATCGCGGGACCGGGTGTCTACATCTGTGACGAGTGCATCGACCTGTGCAACGAGATCATCGAGGAGGAGTTCTCCACCGAGGAGGAGGTGAGCTTCACCGAGCTCCCCAAGCCCAACGAGATCAACGACTACCTCGACGCCTACGTGGTCGGCCAGGACACCGCCAAGAAGAAGCTCGCCGTCGCCGTGTACAACCACTACAAGCGGATCCGGGAGACCGAGGGACGCTCCACCGACGATGTCGAGCTCCAGAAGTCGAACATCCTTCTCATCGGCCCCACCGGTTGTGGGAAGACCCTCCTCGCCCAGACCCTGGCACGCCAGCTGAACGTCCCCTTCGCCATCGCCGACGCCACCAGCCTCACCGAGGCCGGTTACGTCGGGGAGGACGTCGAGAACATCCTTCTCAAACTGCTCCAGGCCGCCGACTACGACGTCTCCCGGGCCGAGCAGGGGATCATCTACATCGACGAGATCGACAAGATCAGCCGCAAGGCCGAGAACCCCTCCATCACCCGCGACGTCTCCGGTGAGGGCGTTCAGCAGGCGCTCCTCAAGATCCTTGAGGGGACCGTTGCCTCGGTCCCACCCCAGGGGGGTCGCAAGCACCCCCACCAGGAGTTCATCCAGCTCGAAACCACCAACGTCCTCTTCATATGTGCGGGGGCGTTCGCCGGTCTCGACGAGATCATCGGCCACCGGGTCGGCAAGCGTGGCGTGGGGTTCGGCGCCGAGGTGCGCTCCGGTGACGACCGGGCCCGCAACGAGCTCCTCTCCCAAGTCCTTCCCGAGGACCTGCTCAAGTTCGGTCTCATCCCGGAGTTCATCGGACGTCTTCCCGTCGTGTCCACGGTGGAGGACCTCGACAAGGACGCTCTCATGGCGATCCTCACCGAGCCACGCAATGCGCTGACCCGCCAGTACGCCCGGATGTTCGACATCGATGGGGTGGAGCTGGTCTTCAGCCCCGAGGCCCTCGAGGCGGTGGCCGAGCAGGCCATGTCCCTGGGGACGGGCGCCCGTGGTCTCCGGGCCATTCTCGAGGACGTCCTGTTGGACACCATGTACGAGCTGCCGTCACGGGGCAACATCGCCCAGGTCATCGTCGACCGCACCGTCGTCGAGGACCGGGTCGAGCCGACCCTCGTCTCCGCCGAGGACATGGAACGCAGGGAGCGGTCCGCCTGAGCGATCGGGTATCCCCGCTCCCCACCACATACGTCGAGGCGGTCGCATTCCTCGACCGCCATATCGGGCTCGGGGTCTCACCAGGTCTGGAGAGGATTGCCGGTCTGATGGCGATGATGGGCGATCCCCATCTCGGCAACCCGGTCATCCACATCGCCGGCACCAACGGCAAGACGTCGACGTCGCGCCTCGCCACAGCCATCCTCACCGGTCACACCCTCGGCACCGGCACCTTCACCTCGCCCCATCTGGAGCGGCTCGAACAGCGCTACGCCATCCACGGGACGACCATAACCCGCGACGACTTCGTGACCGCAGTGGCCGACGTCGCCGCCTTCTCGTCCATTTACGAGGCGGACGAGGACCGCCTCACCTATTTCGAGCTGACCACCGCCGTCGCCTTTGCCCTCTTTGTCGAGAAGGCAGTTGACGTCGCCGTCGTCGAGGTCGGTTTGGGTGGTCGGTTGGACGCCACCAACATCGTCGATGGTGATATCGCCGTCATCACCGACATCGGTCTCGATCACACCGAGTACCTGGGACCCGACCTCGCCTCGATAGCCGCCGAGAAGGTGGCTATCGCCAAACCGGGGTCGATCCTCGTCACCGGGGAGCTCGTCCCCGACGCCGCCGCGGTCGTCGCCGCCTGGGCCGACGATATCGGGGTGGAACACCGCCGGGCGGGCGACGATTTTGGAGTCGACGACGCCGATCTCACCGAAGGTGGCTGGAATCTGGGTGTCTCCGGGATACATGGCGACTACGGGGATCTCTTCCTCCCCTTGTATGGAAGACACCAGTTAACCAACCTCACCCTGGCCATCGCCTCCGTGGAATCCCTGTTGGGGCGTGAACTCGACGAGGAGGCCCTCCGGACCTCCCTTGCAGGTGTGGTCAACCCGGGTCGGTTCGAGGTCATCGCCACCGACCCCCCTCTCGTCATCGACGGGGCCCACAACGGCCACGGCTTCGCCGCCCTCAGTGCCACCCTGGGCGAGGTGTTCCCCAAGTGGCGATGGACCCTGGTGCTCGGGGTGATGGGGGACAAGGACGTCGACCTGATGATGGAGACGATCGGCCCCCGTCTCGATCGGGTGGTCACCACCGCCATCGATCACGAACGGGCGGTCCCCGCCGAAGTGCTGGCAGAGACGGTGAGGAGCCACGTCTCGGTCCCAGTGGCGGCCGTACCCGACCCGGTGGAGGCGGTGCGGTCGGTTCGAGGGGAGGGGCCCATGGTCGTGGCGGGCTCGCTCTATCTCGCCGGTGCGGTCCGGCCCCATCTGGTTGGCGGTCGGTAGTCCCCTCTACCACACCGTGAGTTGCCGGGGATGGGGATGATCCCGGAGACGGCGATCCTTGGTCACCAGCTTGCACCCCTTCTCGATGGCAGTGGCGTAGATGAGCCGGTCGGCCGGATCCCCCGGAAAAGTCATGGGGAGCCGCACGGCCGTGTCGGCGATGGCCGGATTCATCGCGATGGTGCGGAGATCGGAGGCGAGTCCATCGAGCCATGAGCGGACCGGAACCGTCACCACGATGCGGTCGTTGTGAGCCAGCCACGCCAACTCGAACCAACTGATCGCTGCTATCGCAAGCTCGTCGGCCGAGTCGATCGTCCCGGCTGCGTCGTCGCTGAGGCGCTCGGGCTCGGCCGACCACCAGTGAAGTACGTGGGTGTCGAGAAGAACGGTCGTCACGATACGTCCCAGGTCACACCGGTGGTGAACAGTTGGTCCTCGTCATCGACCCCAGACATGGCGACCCCCTCAAACTTGCCCCGTAGACCCTGGGACCCCCCGGCCGGCACAAGCCGAGCCACCGTGCGCCCATGCTTGGTGATCTCGATCTCGTCGCCTGCCGCGACATCGTTCAGGACCGCGAGGATCTTCGCCTTCAATTCGGTAACGGTCATTATTCTGGTCATCTAGTCATTCTAGTGGGCATAGTGGGTGGTGGGGTCCCCCTTCTCGTCGGCGCGGCAGGTCGGTAGGGTCTGGGCGGATTGTGTTGGAGATCCGTCGGTCGCTGGTTCGAACCGAACACCGAATCGTTTACGACGGCAGAAGCTCAAAGGCTGGGAGGTGGGATGGCCGGACAACCGAGAAATGGCGATGATCGAGGGTGGCCACCTCTCCGATCCCCAATCTCTCCGCGGCGGCGATCACCGATGCGTCCACTGTGCCAAGCTTGAGGTCGCGGTACCGGGCGACGAGTTCGGCGATACGGAGCCAGTCGCCACCGGCCACCGGCTCGACAAGAAAGTCTCCCGAGGCGAGATCGCCAAGAAAAAGAATCTCGGCGACAACATGGAGTCGGGTCCCGATCAGATAGGCCACCTCAGTGACCACCAGGTTTGGAACCACCAGAGGACCAGGATGAGTCCGGAAGAGGTCCAAGGATTCCTGGTGGTGCCTGTCATCGGCGTCGACATAGGCGTAGAGAGGACCAGCATCGACGATGATGGCTATCGAGCCACCTCGGCGGCCAGTATCTCTTCGATGCGCTCTGAGATGTCGTCACGTCCGCTCCTACCGGCACCGGCTGCTCTCAACTTCCGAGCACGACCACCGAGATGGGTCTCGATGGCTTCCCGAGTCAGGTCGGAGATGGTGACACCGCGTCGTTCGGCCTCATGCCGAAGCAAGGCGTCGAGATCGTCAGGGAGCTTGACCGTAGTCCGCTGCATGATATGCCAGCATACCCTGACAACTGGGGGTCGGGTCAAGTCCGTTGCCAACCCTGGGTTCCCAGCCCAACCCAGTGCGGTTGAACCCCAAAAGTTCGGCTGGGAGCGCCGACACTTATCCCACCATGGACCGGATAGGGCGACTTCGCAAGCGAAGCTATTCGAAGCCGGGCTCGTAGCGGTCGTCGAACGGGTCGAGAACCGTAACACCGTCGAACGTTCGGAAGTCCCGGTCGTTGGTCCAGATCCGATCGACGCCATGCTCTTGCATCAGGGCGACCAGGTGTGCATCCCGTACGAGCGTTCCCCGTGGGGGCACCACCTCTGCAACGCTCTTGAAGCCCGCCCAGAATCTGGCGCCCTCCCCGTGTTCGAGTAGCCCAGGAGAACCGGCCAGAAAACATAGGTGATCGATGCATTGGTGGCTATGTGTTCGAGTAGCGCCCGGGCTCTGTGTCGATCGGACGTCTCATCCGCGCCGAAGACCAGAACGTTGGTGTCGAGTGTTGCGCTTACGAGTTGGCCCAGGCTCTTGCCTTCACGCTGCTGGCGACGTTTCAGTTCAGCCAGGACAGCGGCGTCGATATTGACGGTTGTTCTGGGCATGCATCAGATGATATGCGA
>WHUC01000082.1 GCA_009377435.1 Acidimicrobiia bacterium | reverse complement strand
CTTGGTCCGTAGCTGGTCGAAACGACCTGCCGTCATTCGGGACTGACCCGATCAACAATTAGTGTTCACCGCCATGGAACCCATCCGGATCCTCGATGACATCCTGGCCCGGGCCGCCGACGAGATCGGTGCCGCCGACGATGTCGCCTCCCTTGATGAGGCGATCACCAAGCTCGTGGGCCGGGACTCTCCGGTCGGCGATGTCCGACGGGGAATGGGCGCCCTCGATCCCGGCCTGCGCCCAGTCGTCGGCGCCAAGCTGAACGAGGTCTCCACGGAGGTGGACCGACTCGTCGGTGAGAGACGTCGTCGTCTCGAACTCGAGGAGACCAACCGCCGACTGGAGACGGAGGCCATCGATGTCACCCTTCCCGAGGTCTACCGTCGCATCGGCTCGCTCCATCTCATCCAGCAGACCATCGACGAGATCTCGGCCATCTTCTCCGGGCTCGGGTTTGGCATCGCCGACGGTCCCGAGGCCGAGCTCGGGTGGTACAACTTCGACGCCCTCAACACCCCTCCGACCCACCCGGCCCGCCTCGAGTCGGACACGATGTATCTCGACTACGGCGATCCCCTCGACGAGATGCTGCTCCGCACCCAGACGTCTCCCGTGCAGGCCCGTTGGATGGAGAGTCACGAGCCACCGGTCCACATCATCGTTCCCGGAAAATGTTATCGCACCGACGCCATCGACGGGAGTCATCTCCCGGTCTTCCACCAGGTAGAGGGTCTCGCCGTCGACACCGACATTACCTTTGCCGATCTCAAGGGAACCCTCGCCCATTTCGCCCGGGAGTTCTTCGGTCCGGACACCGCGGCGCGCTTCCGACCAGCCTTCTTCCCGTTCACCGAGCCGTCGGCCGAGCTCGACGTCTCCTGTTTCAACTGTGACGGCGGCGAGCCCGACTGCCGGGTGTGCCGTGGTGCCGGTTGGCTGGAGATGCTGGGATGCGGCATGGTCGACCCCGATGTGTTCCGGGCGGTGGGTTACGACCCCGACGAGGTGACCGGTTGGGCCTTCGGCATGGGTGTGGAGCGGATGGCGATGGTCCGACACGGTATCGACGACATCCGCAACTTCATCCTGAACGACACCCGCTTTCTTGTGCAGTTCCCGTGAGGGTTGTCATGATGCGCCCTCCGGTGGTCCCATCCCTTCGTTCTGTGAGGAAAAACCCCGCCCATGGCGCGGAGAACACTCACAGAATGGTTGGGGCGATGCGGGCGTTCCCGAGATGAAGCTCCCGCTGAGCTGGCTATCCGAGTTCATCGATCTCCCCACCACCGACCCCCGGGAGCTCGCCGACACCCTGGCCATGGTCGGGCACGAGGTCGAGGGTATCGAGGAGCTGCCGGTGGGATGGAGCGACGTCGTCATCGCCCGGGTGGTTTCGGTGGAGCCCCACCCCGATGCCGACAAGGTCCGTCTCTGCCAGGTGACAACGGGGGGTGATCCCATCGATGTTGTCTGCGGTGCTTGGAATTTCGACGAGGGGGCCGTCGTGGCCTTTGCCCTCCCCGGTGCCGTCCTCGGCGATGACTTCGAGATCGGCGTGCGAGACATCCGTGGGGTCGAATCCCACGGGATGATCTGCTCGGAGAGGGAACTGGGGATAGGGGACGACCAGGAGGGGATCCTCGTCCTTGCCGACGACGCCCCAGTGGGTAAGCCCCTGGAGGAGGTGGTGGAGCTGCCCGAGGTGGTCTTCGACCTCGATATCACTCCCAACCGCCCCGATGCCATGTCGCTTCTGGGGATCGCCCGCGACCTCGCCGCCTGGTACGACATCGACTACCGGATACCCGAGATGAAGCTGTCGACGATCGACAAACCGGCGTCGATCTCGGTGGTGGTCGAGGCGGGCAGTCCCCGTTTCGCGGCGCGCCATATCGACGACGTCACGGTGGGGCCGTCACCTCTGATGGTGCGTCACCGACTCCGCAAGGCGGGGGTGCGACCCATCTCCAACCTCGTCGACGTCACCAACTACGTCATGTTGGAGCTGGGCCAGCCCCTCCACGTCTTCGACGCCGACAAGATCGAAGGCGGTCGGCTTGTGGTCCGTCACGCCACCCAGGGGGAGACACTCGTCACCCTCGACGGGGTGGAACGGGACCTCCGCACCGACGACGTCGTCATCTGTGACGACACCGGCCCCGTCTCGCTCGCCGGCACGATGGGGGGTGAGGGCACCGAGGTCTCAACGGAGACCACCAACACCATCCTCGAGGCGGCGGCGTGGGACCCACCCTCGATCATGTACACCTCGCGTTTCCACGGGTTGCGCTCGGAGGCTTCGGCCCGGTTCGAGCGGGGCGTCGACCCCAATCTTCCGCCATTGGCGTCAGAGCGGGCGGCGGCGATGATCGCCTCGCTTTCCGGGGGGACGGTCCGGTCGGGGTGGGTCGACGAGGTCGTGACCGAGACGCGACCCGCGGAGGTCAACCTCGATCTCTCCTATGTTTCCCGTGTGCTCGGGGAGGATTTCGATGTCTCCGTCTCCGCCGGTCTCCTCAAAAGGTTGGGGATGAAGGTGGGGGGAGAGGATCCCCTCGTCGTCACCGTTCCCACTAATCGGCCGGATGTGACCCGACCGGCGGACCTCATCGAGGAAATCGCCCGAATCCACGGGTACGAGAAGTTTCCGTCGCGTCTCCGACCCGGTATCGGCGGGCGTCCCACCGAGCCGCAACGCCGTCGGGGCGAGCTGCAGCGGCTGCTGGCCGATCTGGGCATCGACCACGCCATCACACTCAGCCTCATCCACGCCCAGGACGTCACCGCCCTCGACCCCCCCGAGGACCACGAGTGGTCCCACCCGGTGATCGTGAAGAACCCGCTTCGTGAGGAGGAGGCCCTCCTCCGCCCGTCGTTGCTGCCCGGTCTTCTCCGCTCGGTGGCATACAACCGTGGTCGGGGTGTCGCCGACGTCGCCCTGTTCGAGATGGGGAGGGTGTTCCATGCCACACCGTGGAACGAGGACCCGCGGGTCCCGTCCCAGCCGGAACATCTCGGGCTTGTGATCGCCGGTGACTTCGGTGATCGGCTTCTCGACGGCTCCGGTCGCGAGGCCGACGTTTCCACCCTTCTCGCCGTGGTGCGCGGGATCGGACACCGCCTCGGACTCGACCTACGTCTGGAGGCCGCCACGGCGCCCGGGTTCCATCCCACCCGGACGGCGCAGGTCACGGTCGGTTCCGAAGCCGTGGGTCATGTCGGTGAGCTCCATCCCCACACCACCGACGCCTTCGAGTTGGAGGGGCGGGTGGCAGCCGGCGAGTTGGCTCTCGATGCCCTCCTCGCGGCGCCGGGTACGACGGTATACGAGGCCGTGAGCGGGTACCCCCATGTCGACTTCGATCTGTCCTTCGACGTCCCCTCCGATCTGGCCACGGCGACACTCGTCGATATCACCACCTCCGCCGCCGGGGATTTGTTGGAATGGGCCCGACCCTTCGACCACTACTCCGGGGGGAACCTCGATGAGGGACGCAAGGCGGTCGCGATCCGGTACCGGTTGCGAGCCTCGGACCGCACCCTGACCGCCGACGACGTGGCCCCGGTTCGCCAGGTGATGATCACCGCGGCGACGGTATTGGACGCAAGGCTCCGAGGTGGCTCGTGAGCCTGCTCGGTATCGCCGATCTCGACCGGGTGGGGCTGGAGACCCTCGTCGAATCGGCGACGGCAATGAAGACCGACCCATCGCGCAACGCCGGGATACTCGCCGGGAGGTCGATCGGGCTCTTCTTCGCCAAACAGAGTCTCCGCACCTGGGTGTCATGTGATGTCGCCGCCATCCAACTCGGGGCCCACCCACTCGCAATACGGGACGACACCGCGGGAATGGGGACACGAGAATCGGCGGCCGACGTAGGGCGGGTCCTGGCCCGTTATCTCGACCTCCTGGCGATGCGGGTCCACGACCACTCCGATCTCGTCGAGATCGACAAATGGACCGAGATCCCCGTCGTCAACCTCCTCTCGAATCTGGAGCATCCGTGTCAGGCCGTTGCCGACCTCCAGACCATCGCCGAGCACCGACCGCTCCCTGGAGCGCGGATTACCTACCTGGGAGACGGCAACAACGTTTGTCACTCCCTCATGTTGGCGGGGGCGACGCTGGGGGCCGACATCGTTGTCGGGTGCCCGCCCGGTTACGAGCCGGACGACGAGCTGATGACGATGGCCCGCAGCCGGGAAGGGACGGTGACCATCGTTCACGATCCCGAGGAGGCGACACGTGGTGCCGAGGTCGTCTATACCGACGTGTGGGCGTCGATGGGCCAGGAGTCGGAGACCGAGCTGCGCAGACGCCATTTCGCGCCGTTCCAGGTGAACGAGAAGCTGTTTGCCCTGGCCGATCCCGAGGCGATCTTCATGCATTGTCTCCCCGCCCATAGGGGCGAAGAGGTCAGCAACGTGATGATGGACCACCCCAGATCCGTCGTCTTCGACCAGGCCGAGAACCGACTCCACGCCTTCAAGGCGATCCTGGTGGACCAGTTGGACATGCGCGACAATGCCGGTCGATGCTAGGTCTACATGGACCGGTGGAGGAGATCGCACCCCGGCTGATCGGCGCCACCCTGGAGACCCGGTTCGACGGCCTCCACACCGCGGCCGTGCTCACCGAGGTCGAGGCCTACTCCGAATTCGACCCGGCCAGCCATTCGTTCCGGGGTAGGACGGCGGCGAACGAATCGATGTACGGCCCCGCGGGCACGATCTATGTGTATCGGTCGTATGGGGTTCACTGGTGCGCCAATCTGGTGACCGGCACCGAGGGCCGGGGAGAGGCGATCCTGCTTCGGGCCGGCCGGCCCGTAGCCGGTGTCGAGGTGATGAGACGCCGCCGGGGGAGACGAGATCATCTCACCGATGGGCCCGGAAAGCTCGCCCAGGCACTCGGATTGAACGGCGATCACGACGGTCTGAGTATGGGTTCGGTGATCGAGCTGAGGTTTCCGGAGATGGCGGCCCAGGTGGTGGCCACGCCTCGGATCGGGATATCCAAGGCCATCAACACGCCGTGGCGGTTCGTGGAGGTGCGCACGATCACCCTCTGAGTGACCGCCGAGAGCCGTTTGTATAGGTCGTCGCAAGCGATTAGCATGTGAGGACTAGCCTGGCGGGCGATCGTCGCCCGGCGGGCACCGTTCGTGCTCGACGACCGGCCGGAATCAGAGGCGACGCCTTGGATTTGGGCCCGGCTCGTCCGGGCGCTTATCATGGTGTTTCGGCAGCGCCGGTCTGTTCCGGCCTGTCAGAACGGGCTCCTTGACAACTGAACAGCGTGACAAAAGTCAGCAACAGGCCCACCACGGCTATTCGACGCCGGGGTGAGGTCTTAAGTTGAGCATACGTTCGATAGCAGGGAGGCCCCAACCACCGCCAAGGTGGAGTGGTTCGCCGACCGTGCCTATTGGCGGATGCTCATAGGTTTGGATCATGGCGACGTCTTCGGACGGGACCATGTCTTCAAACTCGTCAAATGAGTTCAAGCTCGAAGTTCGACATGATTTGTCGGCCTCCACGGAGGCAGGCACTGAATGTACGTTGGAGAGTTTGATCCTGGCTCAGGACGAACGCTGGCGGCGTGCCTAATGCATGCAAGTCGAGCGACGCACTCCTAGAACGTAAGTTCCGGGAATGACGGAGCGGCGAACGGGTGAGTAACACGTGAGCAACCTGCCCCGAAGACCGGGATAGCCAGGGGAAACCCTGATTAATACCGGATGATCTCGTAGAACCACATGGTTCCTCGAGCAAATGCCTTTGTGCTTCGGGATGGGCTCGCGGCCTATCAGCTAGTTGGTGAGGTAACGGCTCACCAAGGCATCGACGGGTAGCTGGTCTGAGAGGACGATCAGCCACACTGGGACTGAGACACGGCCCAGACTCCTACGGGAGGCAGCAGCAGGGAATCTTGCACAATGGGCGAAAGCCTGATGCAGCAACGCCGCGTGAGGGATGAAGGCTCTCGGGTTGTAAACCTCTTTCAGGAGGAAAGAAATTGACGGTACCTCCAGAAGAAGCTCCGGCTAACTACGTGCCAGCAGCCGCGGTAATACGTAGGGGGCAAGCGTTGTCCGGAATTATTGGGCGTAAAGGGCTCGTAGGCGGTTCAGCAAGTCAACTGTGAAATCCCGTGGCTCAACCACGGAACTGCAGCCGATACTGCTGTGACTAGAGTCGTGTAGAGGAGAATGGAATTCCCGGTGTAGCGGTGGAATGCGCAGATATCGGGAGGAACACCAGTAGCGAAGGCGGTTCTCTGGGCACGTACTGACGCTGAGGAGCGAAAGCGTGGGGAGCAAACAGGATTAGATACCCTGGTAGTCCACGCCGTAAACGTTGGATACTAGGTGTGGCGGTTGGATCAACGACTGCCGTGCCGAAGCTAACGCATTAAGTATCCCGCCTGGGAAGTACGGCCGCAAGGCTAAAACTCAAAGGAATTGACGGGTCCCCGCACAAGCGGCGGAGCATGCGGCTTAATTCGATGCAACCCGAAGAACCTTACCTGGACTTGACATCATGGGTACAGCCGTGGAAACACGGTCTCCATTAGGACCCATGACAGGTGGTGCATGGCTGTCGTCAGCTCGTGTCGTGAGATGTTGGGTTAAGTCCCGCAACGAGCGCAACCCTTGTCCTATGTTGCCAGCGGTTCGGCCGGGGACTCATAGGAGACTGCCGGGGACAACTCGGAGGAAGGTGAGGACGACGTCAAGTCATCATGCCCCTTATGTCCAGGGCTGCACGCATGCTACAATGGCCGGTACAATGGGCAGCGACCCCGCGAGGGTGAGCGAATCCTACAAAGCCGGTCCTAGTTCGGATCGGAGTCTGCAACTCGACTCCGTGAAGCTGGAGTCGCTAGTAATCGTGGATCAGCAAAGCCACGGTGAATGCGTTCTCGGGGATTGTACACACCGCCCGTCAAGTCACGGAAGTCGGCAACGCCCGAAGTCAGTGGCCCAACCCTTTTTGGGAGGGAGCTGCCTAAGGTGGGGTCGGTAACTGGGACTAAGTCGTAACAAGGTAGCCGTACGGGAACGTGCGGCTGGATCACCTCCTTTCTAAGGAGCAATCACGAGCTCGAGTGACCCTCGAGCTCCAGCTCTAGTTGATCTGCTGATTATTCGATACCGCTCCGGGTGCTCCTGGATCGGAATACGTCAGACACGCTCGACTCCTTCCATCACTGGAAAGAAGCCGAGAAGTCGGTACCCGATCGGGTTCAACCCAGACGTCTGTTGGTCACGCTGTTCAGTTGTGAAGGAGTCCAATCTTCACCCTTCGAGGTGGAGGTTTGCCCTTCAGGCAGCTTGAGAACTGCATAGCGAGCACGTTGTCTTGGATTCTCTTATATCCAAGCTACCAAGAGTCAATGGTGGATGCCTTGGCGCTAGGTGCCGAAGAAGGACGTGGAAGGCTGCGATAAGCCTCGGGAAGCCGTCTAACAGGCGTTATATCCGAGGATTTCCGAATGGGGAAACCCAGCTGGGGTCATGCCCAGCTACTCCGGAATGAACACATAGTTCCGGTTGAGGCAACCAGGTGAATTGAAACATCTCAGTAACCTGAGGAAAAGAAAGCAACAGCGACTCCCTTAGTAGCGGCGAGCGAAACGGGAAGAGCCCAAACCGATTCAGTGTAAGACCGATGTCGTTGCTGTCTCGGGGTTGTGGGGCCCATAGGTCGGTTCATCGGAACCGACAAAGAGTTACAAAAGTACGATATAGACGAACCGTCCTGGAAAGACGGGCCGTAGAAGGTGACAGCCCTGTAGTCGAAATGTCGTACCCTCTTCATGGCGTTCCCAAGTATCACGGAGGATATTCCGTGTGAATCTGCGAGGACCACCTCGTAAGGCTAAGTACACTCTAGCGACCGATAGCGGACTAGTACCGTGAGGGAAAGGTGAAAAGTACCCCGGCGAGGGGAGTGAAATAGTACCTGAAACCATTGACTTACAAGCAGTAGGAGGGGTCTTCGGACCCTGACTGCCTGCCTTTTGAAGAATGAGCCGGCGAGTTACCGGTATGTGGCAAGGTTAAGGCGTGAGCCGTAGCCGAAGCGAAAGCAAGTCTGAATAGGGCGTCTAGTCGCATGCCGTAGACCCGAAGCCGAGTGAGCTATCCATGGGCAGGGTGAAGCGAGGGTAAGACCTCGTGGAGGCCCGAACCCACCAAAGTTACAATTTTGGGGGATGACCTGTGGATAGGGGTGAAAGGCCAATCAAACTCGGCGATAGCTGGTTCTCTCCGAAATAGCTTTAGGGCTAGCGTTGTATGTTCCGTTCTGGGGGTAGAGCACTGATTGGGCTAGGGGGCCTAAAAGCCTACCGATCTCAGTCAAACTCCGAATCCCAGAACGCCAAGTACAGCAGTCAGTCTGCGAGGGATAAGCTTCGTGGACGAAAGGGAAACAGCCCAGACCGCCAGCTAAGGTCCCTAAATCTGTGCTAAGTGGGAAACGATGTGAGATTGCCCAAACAGCCAGGATGTTGGCTTAGAAGCAGCCACCATTTAAAGAGTGCGTAATAGCTCACTGGTCGAGTGATCCCGCGCGGAAAATGTAACGGGGCTAAAGCACAGTACCGAAGCTGCGGAATTCATACTTTGTATGGATTGGTAGGAGAGCGTCGTGATGCCAGCGAAGCGGCGGTGTGAACCAGCCGTGGAGGCTTCACGAGCGAGAATGCCGGCATGAGTAGCGAATGAGGAGTGAGAATCTCTTCCG
The DNA here is from genome assembly GCA_009377435.1 of Acidimicrobiia bacterium. Lineage (GTDB taxonomy): Bacteria > Actinomycetota > Acidimicrobiia > Spongiisociales > ZC4RG35 > WHTL01. Next base: position 685 of record WHUC01000082.1, on the reverse strand, counting down.
CCGTATGTCCAAGGGTTCCTGGGGAAGGTTCGTCCGCCCAGGGTAAGTCGGGACCTAAGGCGAGGCCGAGAGGCGTAGTCGATGGAGAACGGGTTGATATTCCCGTACCGCCAAAGACGCGACCAGACTGAATATCGTATGCTAAGGAAAGCCCTTCGGGGCCTACCGACCCTGCGATTAGTAGGTCAGCGATGGGGCGACGCAGAAGGGTAAGTGTACCGGGCGATGGTTGACCCGGAGTAAGTGCGTAGGGTGAGATCCAGGCAAATCCGGATCTCGTGAAGCCTGAGGCACGAGTACCAGCCGCATCTCGCGGCGAGTCACCGATCCCATACTGCCAAGAAAAACCTCTAGCGAGCGTTTCGGCGCCCGTACCCTAAACCGACACAGGTGGACAGGTAGAGAATACCAAGGCGAGCGAGTTAACTCTGGTTAAGGAATTCGGCAAAATCGCCCCGTAACTTCGGGAGAAGGGGCGCCCTAGTAAGGTGAGGGACTTTTCGTCCCGAGCCCGAACGGGCCGCAGTGACCAGACCCAAGCGACTGTTTACCAAAAACACAGCAGCGTGCTAAGTCGCAAGACGACGTATACGCTGTGACGCCTGCCCGGTGCTGGAAGGTCAAGTAGATGGGTTAGCATTTATGCGAAGCTCTGAAACCAAGCCCCAGTAAACGGCGGCCGTAA
>WHUC01000081.1 GCA_009377435.1 Acidimicrobiia bacterium | reverse complement strand
GATGTCCCATCTCCAGGCCTCGTCGGGCATGGCGAACCCGTTGGGGAGCGAGTGGTTCGCCTCGAGGAGTTGGATATCGCCGATGCTCCCGTCGTCGATCAGGGCCCTCATGGCCCGCATGGCGGGCAATCGCCGACGTTGGTGACCGGCCTGGACGACGATCCCAGCCTTCTGCGCGGCATCGACCGCGGCCCGACCATCGGCAACGGACAGGGTGAACGGCTTCTCCACGAATACGTGTTTCCCCGCTGCTGCCGCTGCCTCGATCTGAGCACGATGACTGTCGTGTGACGTGGCGATGAGGATCCCCTCCACCTCGTCGTCGGAGAGGAGTTCGTCGAGGCTGGCCGCGTTGCGGCATCCGTAGGCGGCGGCAAATTGCTGGCGGGTTTCGGGGGTGCGGGCGAAACAGGACACCAGCTCGAGTTGGCCGGTCTCCCCGGCCGCGTCCACCAACGACCGCCCCCACCGTCCCAACCCGACACTGCCAATCCTGACCTTATCCATCGTTACCGCCTCATCTCATCTCCGTCTTTCGATCCGGCCGCGGTCTCACTTGCGGTCGGTCGATGTGTCATCTTGGATCATATACGATGTAACCTTGACGGGAAAGCGCCCGGATGAGGACATCCGGGAGGTCTTTTCCGTGTCCATGTGCGCCAAGGAGTCCCCCGTGAGTCGATACAAGGTGGTGGTCAGCGACCAGGTGTTTCCCAGTGTGGATCTGGAGATGTCGATGCTCGCCGAGATCGACGCCGAACTCCTCGTCGCCGCGGGAGGAGTCGACGATGTCTTGGCGGTGGCACACGACGCCGATGCCATCCTCAACACCTATCTGCCCTGGGATGCCGAGTCGCTCTCCCGACTCGAGCGGTGTCGCATCATCGCCCGCTACGGCATCGGGTTCGACAACGTCGACATCGATGCGGCCCGGGATGCCGGCATCGTGGTGACCAATGTCCCCGACTACTCCGTCGAGGAGGTCTCGGTGCACGCCCTCGCCCTGATACTGGCCGCCGTTCGGAAGATCCCGTGGGCCGACCAGGCACTCCGACGGGACAAATGGGCGATCGACGAGTTCCGTCCCATCCGGCGTATGAGTGAGATGACGGTCGGTCTGTTGGGTTTCGGCCGTATCGGGCATCGACTCGCCGAAGCCCTCACCGCCATGGGTGTGGGGATCATCGTTTACGACCCCTATCTCAGCGAGGGACCCGATATGCCCGAGTTGGTCGGGCTCGACGAGTTGCTCGCCAGAGCCGACATCGTCTCGGTGCACGCCCCCCTCACCGACGAGACCCGGGGGATCATCGACGCCGACGCCGTCGCCGGGATGAAGGACGGCGCCATCCTCGTCAACACCTCCCGCGGCCCGCTGGTGGACCTCGACGCCGTGACCGGGGCCCTCCGCAACGGAAAGCTGTCGGCGGCGGCACTCGATGTGTTCGATCAGGAACCACTCGACGTGACCCGGATCGAGGGGGTTCCCGGTCTGGTGGTTACCCCCCATATGGCCTACTACTCCGAGGAGGCCCTGGAGGAGTCCCAACGCAAGGCGACGACACAGGTGATCAAGGTCCTCACCGGCGAGGAACCCGACTATCGGGTGAATCCGTGACCGTCATGTTTCAGCCAGCCACCCGCCCACCCCGCTCCCGTCATGGGCGTGCGCCCATGACCGTCATGTTTCCAGCCGCCCACCCCGCCCCCACCATGGGCGTGCGCCCATGACCGGCTCGTGATCGACCCCGATCCCTTCACACCCCAATCGCGTCACCGACGCGAGGACCGCCGCTTCGTCACGGGCGCCGGTCGCTACGTGGCCAACCTCGCCCCGCCCGGGACCCTCCACGCCGCCTTTGTCCGCAGTATCGAACCCCACGCCACCATCACCGGGATCGACACCTCGGACGCACTCGCCGCCCCCGGTGTGGTCGGGGTCTTCACCGGTCGCGACCTGGCGCTGGCCGACATCCCCGGTGACAGTCTTGCCGTCAAGTCGCCCGAATTCCCCCGACCCCATCTCGCCACCAATCGGGTCCGTTACGTCGGCGAGCCCATCGCCGTGGTCATCGCCGAGACCGCGGCGATGGCCACCGACGGCGCCGACCTGGTCTGGGTCGATTACGAGAGTCTCGCCGTGGCAGCCGATCCTGCCGAGGCAATCGCCGATGAGGCCATCCTCCACGACAGCGCCGGGACCAATGTCGTCGAGCGGTGGGAACTAGGCGAACCCGCCGCTACCCCGAACCACGACGTGATCGTGGAGATCGAGGTGGTGAACCAGCGTGTCGCCCCCATCTCGATCGAGCCCCTGGTGATTCTGGCCCAACCCGAGCCGGAGGGGCGGCTCACCGTCCATGTCAGCCATCAGCGACCCCACGAGTTCAGAACCAAGCTGGCCCGGATGCTCCCCCTCGACCCCGAGATGCTCCGGGTGGTGGTGCCCGACGTGGGGGGCGCTTTCGGGATGAAGGGCATGACCTACCCCGAGTACACGGTTATACCGGCGCTCGCCCTGCGTCTGGGCCGACCGGTGATCTGGGTCGAGCGACGACGGGAGCATCTCAGTGGCGGTACCCACGGAAGGGGCTCGAGCCATCGGGTCCGCCTCGCGGGGCGCTCCGATGGGCGGGTCGAGCGGGCCGAGGTCCACATCGTGGCCGACATGGGCGCCTATCCCCACAATGGCGGGGGCATACCGTCGTTCTCCCGCTATCTCGCCACCGGTCTCTACGACATCCCCGACATGTGGGTCACCAGCACCTCGGTGGTGACCAACCGGGCCCCCACCGGCTCCTATCGGGGCGCCGGGCGTCCCGAGGCGGCCTACGCCATCGAACGGGCCATCGACGCCTATGCCCGTGAGGCGGGGCTCGACCCGGTGGAGGTGCGCCTCGCCAACTTCATTCCCTCCGACGCCCTCCCCTTCCGCACCCCAACCGGTGCCCTCTACGACTCGGGCGACTATGCGGGGGCACTCCGTCTCGCCACCAAGCTCGTCGACCTCGATGAGGTGCGTTCCGAGCAGGCTGACCGGGCGTCCCGGGGTCTGAACCCGATCGGTGTCGGCTTCGGCGCCTTCGTCGAGCGGGCCGGCGGACGGGTCGACACCGGGGAGTACGGCCGGGTCGAGGTCGACGAGGAGGGAGGGGTCACCCTCCGCACCGGCTCGATATCGGCCGGCCAGGGCCACGAGACCACCTGGACCCAGGTGGCGGCCGAGGCCCTCGGGGTGGATCCGGACCAAATTGTCTTCGTCGCCGGCGACACCGACCGGGTGGAGCGGGGCACGGGCACCGCCGCCAGCCGATCGACCCAGATCGGGGCCGCCGCCATCTGGCGGACCGCTCACGTCGTGAGAGAACGCGCCATCGATGTGGCCGCCGACATCCTCGAGGCGTCCACCGGCGACATCGTGCTCGACGGTGGTGAGTTCTCGGTGGTCGGGGTGCCCGACTCCGGGGTCTCCTGGGCCGAGGTGGCCACCGAGGCGGCACAGCGCGGCATCGAGCTCGCCGACGACGAGTGGTACGTACCCGGCGCCCAGACCTTCCCCTACGGGGTCCACGCCGCCGTCGTCGAGGTGGAGCTGGCGACCGGCGAGGTCAAGATCCGCAACATGGTCACGGTCGACGACTGTGGGCGCATCCTCAACCCGATGCTGGTCGATGGCCAGATCCAGGGATCGGTGATGCAGGGGATCGGCCAGGCCATGTACGAGGCCATCGACTACTCCCAGGATGGACAGCTCCGCACCGCCACCCTCATGGACTATGAGATGCCCCGGGCCGGGGACGCCCCACCGATGATGGCGGGACGTCTGGTGAGCCCGGCCCCCTCCAACTCACTGGGGGCCAAGGGGACCGGCGAGGCGGGGTGCATCGGTGCGCCACCCGCCATCGTCAATGCCGCCCTGGACGCCCTCGCCCCCTATGGGGTGACCCATCTCGACATGCCGCTCCGTCCCGCCACGGTGTGGGCGGCCCTGGAGAAGGCCCGGGATGGAGGGCTCGTCTTCCCGTGATGTTTGGTGCACCCCACCCGTAATTACGTTGGGGAGCACTTAGGGTCTACATCGTATATGATGCAAGCTAGGCGGCGGAAGACGACGAGAGAGGAGCCGACGTGACCGACGAGCCCTGGAAGACCGACCGGTGGTTCTCGAGCCCGTGGAACTACTACCCCGAGGTGACGGCCGACTTCAACATCCCCGACGAGGTCAAGGTCCACGATGTCACCCTCCGTGACGGCGAACAACAGGCGGGTGTCGAGTTCACCGCCGATGAGAAGGTGCGTCTGGCCGAGGCGCTCTCCGAGGCCGGAATCCACCGCATCGAGGCGGGCCTCCCCGCGGTGTCACCGGCCGACGAGGCCGCGGTACGTCAGATCGTGGATAAGGGATTCGAATCGGAGATCTACGCCTTCTCGAGGTGCATGGTCCCCGATGTCGAGCTCGCCATCGATTGTGGGGTGGCCGGTGTGGTCATGGAGATCCCCTCCAGCCACCACCTCATCGAGAAGGCCTACCGCTGGCCGACGGAACGGGCCATCGAGGCGTCCATCGAGACGACCAAGCTCGCCCACGAGGCCGGGCTCAAGGTGTCGTTCTTCCCCATCGACGCCACCAGGGCCGGGATGGTGGAGCTACTCGACGACCTGGAGAAGGTGGCCACCGAGGGTCATGTCGACACCGTCGGATTGGTGGACACCTTCGGGGTGACCTCACCCCATGCCATCCGCTTCTTCTCCCGCCAGGTGGGCTCGCGCCTCGATGTTCCCCTGGAGACCCATTTTCATATGGACTTCGGGATGGGGGTGGCCAACACCGCCCTCGCCGTGGCGGAGGGCGCCAGCGTCATCCAGACCACGGTCAACGGTCTCGGGGAGCGGGCCGGGAACGCCCCCATGGAGGAGACGGTCCTCGCCCTGCTCACCATGTACGGCATCGACATGGGCATCAAGACCGAGCGCTTCTTCGACATCGCCCAGATGGTGGGCGAGATCTCCGGTGTGCAGCAGCCTTCGAACCGACCGGTCACCGGCGAACAGCTCTTCCATATCGAGTCGGGAATCATCGCAACCTGGTTCAAGAACGTCGGCGAAGCCGACCTCACCGAGGCCTTCCCCTATCGACCCGAACTCGTCGGCCAGCAGTATCCCGAGGTCGTGATGGGCAAGGGCTCGGGGGTCGACTCGGTCGCCATGTGGCTCGACCAGAACGACGTCACCAACGCCACCACCCCGGAGTTGGAGGAGATACTGGGAGAGGTCAAGGCCCGCTCGCTGGAGAAGAAGGGGCTTCTGGACAATGAGGAGTTCATGGAGATCGCCGCCAAGATCATCCCCGACAAGTGCTCGCCAACGTAATTACGGTCGCATGTTTCGGCGAGCCAGGGGCGTCGCTCGCAAGGACGCAGGACGAAGACGCACCCGGAGCGGTGCTTCGAGGACGAGGACGCCGCGAGCGGCGTCATCTGGCCGTTGAAACATCAGCGTAATTACGGTGGTGGGCACTGACAACAATGTCCGGACACGACGAGAAGACGGAGGAACACCCATGAGGGAAGCTTTCGGTGTATCGAGCACCGACTGGAAAGAGGGAATCAACTGGGCCAACGTCCGCGATTGGCGGCTGAAGCGGGCCCACGAAGCGATGGAGCGCCACGGGTTGGGCGCCCTGTTGCTGTTCTACGACGAGAACATGCGCTACGTTTCCTCGACGTTGACCCCGGGGTGGAACCGGCTCAAGCCGGGTCTACGCTACGTCGTGCTCCCCGCCGGCAAGGCCCCCATCGTCTACGAGCAGGGTGACATCGGCTTCCACCTCAAGGAGCACAACCCGTGGATCCCCGAGGAGAACATCCGCCACTCCTACGTCTGGATAAAGGGTGCCGTCGGCCCCGCCGCCGACCAGCAGGTCGAAAAGTTCATCAACTCGTTGCTAAACGACCTCGAGGAGGCCGGGGTCAAGGACCAACCGCTGGGGGTCGACTTCATCGACATCAACCTGATCCGTCAGTTCGAGGAGCGCGGGATCGACTGGACCGATGGCATGTCGCCGATGATGGAGGCCCGGGCCATCAAGAGCCCCGACGAGATCAAGGCCTTCCAGATGGTCGGCTCGATCTGTGATTACGTCCATTATGAGATCACCAACTACATCAAGCCGGGGATGACCGAGAACCAGGTGGCGGCCTTCGGCTTCGAGAAGCTCTACTCCATCCCGGGTATGGAGGACGTCGAGGATGTCATCGTGTCCTCGGGGCCCAATGCCTGGCCCAACTGGAGGAACTTCTCCGACCGGATGATCCGTCCGGGCGATCTCGTGATCATCGATCTCGCCGCCCTCACCTGGAACGGCATGAAGTCGTGCTGCTATCGCACCTACTGTGTCGGCGGCGAGCCCACCGACGAGCACCAGGCGACCTACGACGCCGCCCACACCTGGTTGTGGAACTCCATCGAGGCCACCAAACCGGGTGTCACCACCGCCGACGTCGCCTCCAAGTGGCCGTCGGCCCAGGAGGCCTGGGGCTACGAGGAGGAAGACCAGGCGGCCGCCAACAACTGGGGCCACGGTCTCGGGCTGGCCCAGTACGACCCACCCGTGATCTCGCGGATCTGGTCCCTCGATCACCCCGTCGAGATCGAGACCGGGATGACCTTCGCCCTGGAGACCCAGAACGGGAAGCTCCATGACCACGGGGTGAGACTCGAGGAGATGCTGTACGTCACCGAGACCGGTATCGAGATGGTGACGACATACAAGTGCCACGAGATAATCGTCACCGATTGAACGGAGACGACTCATGGTCGTCGAAGTAGCAGAGCGGACTCATCCCCGATCGCCCGCTCTGCTGTCGTTGGACGACCCGAGGTCAAATGACCCCGCGGTTTCGGGCGCCAAGGGGGCCTGGCTGGCACGGGGGATCGAGGCGGGTCTTCCCATCCTCCCCGGTCTGGTGGTGACGGCCGCGGTCTCGCGGCCCCACATGGCGATCGGGGCGGATGCCCTGTCCCGACGGGGTTCGGGGGGCGCCCGTCTCGAGGTCTCACAGCAGCCCCTGGCGGATCCCCTGCCCACAGAACTAGCCCGGATGGCGGCGGAACTGGGGGATCCCCTCGTGGTCCGCAGCTCCAGCGTGCTCGAGGGCGGGGCCGAGTGGTCGGGCGCCTTCACGTCGTATTTGGAGGTCCATCCCGAAGAGGTGGCCCGCGCCGTTGCCGGTTGCTGGGCGTCGGCATTCGGCGTCTCCACATTGGAGCGCCACATCGCCGCCGACACCGAGCCGGGATCGGCCCCGATGGCGGTACTGATCCAACCGGCCCTCGACCCCGATTTCGGTGGGGTCGCCCGTCTCGAGGGGGAAGATGTCCTCGTCGTGGCAGTCGAAGGTTCACCCGCCCCCCTCGTCCAGGGTTGGGAACCGGGGGTCCAGGCGCGGGTTCCCTCCGACGGGGCACCGCTCGGCGCCCCCGCCGTCGATCTCATGGGCGGCAAGCGGTTGGAGGCCGTGGCCGGCATCCTCCGGGAGGCACAGGCCACCACCGGCGCCACCGCATGCGAATGGGCCATTAGCGATGACGGGGTCTGCCTGCTGCAACTGATGCGACCCGTCTCAGCGGGGTCCGAGTCGGCCATCATCGATGTCCCCGGGCTCGAGGGCGATCCGGCCCGAGACCTGGCCCGACTGGCGCGACGGTACCCGGGCCCGCTGGGCGAGTCCCTGGTCCTGCCGTGGGCGGTGGGAGACCCCACCGGCTTTCTCGATCCCGTTCCCGCCGGGAATATCGACCCCACGGAAGCCCTGGCAATGGCCACGCAGGACGCCACCACCCTCACCGCCGAGGTGTGGTCGCTACCAAAACCGAAAGCGGTCACCACCGCCCGGAGGCTGCTGCGGGACGTGCGGGGGTCCGACCCCGCCACCGCCCTGGAGCGACTGGGCGGGTTACGACGTCCCGATCCGGATAGGGCGAATCTGGTCCTGGGTCTGCTCGCCACGGTGCGTTCGGCCCTCGTCAAGGCGGGGGCGGTGACCTGGCCCGAGATAGCCTGGCATTTCGACCCATCCCAGGTGGGCGACATCCTCGCCGGGCGGGTTCCCGTCCGGAAACGCGACCGGATCGGCTTCGACCGCTGGGAACCGTTCGATGCCGCCGTCACTGTGGCAGGTGGCCGCTGGGCCGCCGGCACCTCGGCGGCGCCGGGGATAGCCAGTGGGCGGCTGTGTCACATCCCCGATAGCGGCCACACCGACCACTTCCGACCGCGGGACGTGGTCGTAGCCCCCCACCCCACACCCAATCTGGCGCCGTTGTTGTGGGATGCCGCCGCCCTGGTGACAACCGGCGGTGGTCCCGGCGCCCATCTATTCGGGTCGGCCCGCGCCCTCGCCATACCGGCGGTGTGCGGCGTCCGCCTCGACGAGGCCGTGGGCGGCGATCCAGCAGGGAGCGGGGGGTGTTTCGCCCTGGCCGTGGATGGGACAAACGGAGCGGTGTATGCGAGAGAATGGTGAGGAGGAATCATGAGTGAAGCCATCGGAGTGGTCGGTCTTGGTGTGATGGGCTCGGCGATGTCGGGCCATCTGATCGAGGCCGGGTTCGATGTTGTCGGCTACGACCTCGAACCGGAGAAGGTCACCGCGTTGGCGGAGCGAGGGGGCACGGCCGCCGAATCGGTGGGGGCGGTCGCCGAGCGCTCGGGGATCGTGCTCTTCTCGATCCCATCGGTCGAGGCCCTCGACGACATCACCGAGAAGGTGGCTTCCGCCGCCCATCCCGACCTACTCGTCGTCGAGATGGGCACCCTCCCCCTCTCCGCCAAGACCCACGCCCGGGACCGACTGGCCGAGGTGGGGGTGGAGCTGATGGACGTCCCGGTGAGTGGGACCGGTCTCCAGGCGGCCGACGCCACCCTGGTGGTGTTCGCCTCGGGGTCCGAGGAGGCCTATCGGCGGGCCAAGCCCGTGTTCGACGTCATCGGCAGGTCGTCGTATCACCTCGGGGAGTTCGGCAACGGCTCGATCATGAAGTACATCGCCAACCTGTTGGTGTCGATCCACAATCTCGCCACCGCCGAGGCCCATGCCCTCGGCATCGCCGCCGGTCTCGACCCCGCTCTGGTGCAGCGGGTGATGAGCGACGGGGTGGGGGCGTCGAAGATCTTCGACATCCGAGGACCGATGATGGTGGCCGACGAATACGATCCACCGGCCGCCCGACTCGACATCATCCTCAAGGACGCCCGCATCATCCGTGACTACGCCGACGAGGTAGGGTCCCCCACCCCACTCCTCGACGCCGCCATCCCCTTGTACGAGCAGTCGACCGCGGCCGGTCTCGGCAACCTCGACGCCGCCGCCCTGTGCCGTTACCTCGAGCAGACCGCGGGTCTCAAGCGGTAGGGGTCAAAACCATTCTGTGAAGAAAAACTCGCCCCACAACGGCTTGGGTTCAAGTGGTGAGCGCGACATCCCGACTCTGAGGAGGGTCTATGGGACGTCCGAAGACACCATGGTCACAGGCTCGTATCGCGCTGAGGGCGTATGCCCGTGGGG
>WHUC01000080.1 GCA_009377435.1 Acidimicrobiia bacterium | reverse complement strand
GTGGAGCGGTCCCGTCTCAACGGCCACCAACTGGTCATCTTGTTGCGGGCCCAGGCCCGGCAGGTGGCCCACTGTCAGGCCGAGTTCTACGCCACCATGGCAGAGGTCCCCTACTGTCCCCCCGGCGACGCCTCCTCCCCCCCGGAGCGGGAGACCAGACCCGACGAGTTCGCCTCCGACGAGGTCCGCGCCGCCCTCGTCCTGACTCGTCGTTCCGCTGACACGCAGCTGGACTTGGCGTCCTCGCTCACCGAACACCCCCCAGTGTGGGAGGCGCTGCAGGCGGGTCGGATCGATCTGTCCCGGGCCAATGTGATCACAGACGCCGTCGTCGCCCTGGACGCCGACGCCGCCCGTCTGGTGGTCGACGAGGTGATCGACGACGCCGGGGGGTGGACCACCGGTCAATTGCGGGCCCGGTTGCGGCGGCTGGTCATCTCGGTCAACCCCGAGGACGCCACCCGCCGTCTCCAAGAAGGAACCGAGCAACGACGAGTGGTGTCCTACCCCAACCCCGACGGGACCGCCAACCTCAACGGCGTCTCCCTCCCCCCCGACCGGGTGGTGGCGATCATGGGAAATATCAATCACCTCGCCCGCACGGCAAGACGAGACGGCGATGGCAGGACGATTGACCAGGTCCGCGCCGATATCCTCATGGACCTCCTCGAAGGCAACCACACCCACCCCGCAACCCGACGACCCGCTTCGGTGGACATCCGCGTCGACCTCCCCACCCTCGTCCACCTCGACGACAATCCCGGAGAAATCCCGGGGTGGGGGCCAGTAGTCGCCGACATCGCCCGCCAAGTAGTTGGCCGCCAACACGACGACCAATGGCAGATCACCGTGGTCGACCCCGACACCGGCGCCGTCTTCCACAACGGGACCACCCGACGCCGACCGACAACACTTCAGCAACGCTGGGTCGAAATCCACCACCCCACCTGCCGGTTCCCCGGGTGTCGCATGCCCGCTATCGACTGCGACCTCGACCACACCCAACCCCGAGAGGACGGCGGCGCCACCCTGGTCACCAACCTCGAACCGCTCTGCCGACACGACCACCGCCTCAAACACGAAGCCGGCTGGCAACTCACCCCCAACAGCGACAACCATTACACGTGGACCAGCCCCCTCGGACACGCCTACACCACCCAAGGCCAATCCCCCTAGAAGGACCTGCCCCACGCCGACCGGTTGTGAAGCCCTGCCGCAAGTCTGTCCGCGAACTCGCCCCTCCGGCGTCCCCCGCCCGGGTGCGGATTTCGGTCCGCGGCATCTCGATCATGCCAGGACCCTGCCACAATTCCCGCAATCGATTGTGCCATCTATACTCGCTGAGGGTGGACACCCCGCACTCCTCACGTCCCGTCCTGGCGGTCCTCGGGACCCGGTTTCTCGACTTTGACGTCGAGCAGGAGGTGTTGGGGGACGTCGACATCGTCTCGGGACCGGGTGCCGATCGTGCCGCCATCCTCGATGTCGCCACCGGCGCCGATGTCATCCTGGCCGGGGCGGCCCCCCGCTTCGACGCCACCACCTTGGAACAGCTCGGATGCGGAGGGATCGTGCGGCTCGGCGTCGGCGTCGACTCGGTCGATCTCGACGCCGCCCGTCGACTCGGGGTGTGGGTCTCCTACGTCCCCGACTATGGCACCGAGGCGGTCGCCATCCACACCGTCACCCTCATCCTGGCGGCGATCCGTCGTCTCCCCATGACCGATCGACGGATCCGATCGGGGTCTTGGGGGTTCGGCGATTTCCGCCCCCTCCATCTCCCCGGTGCGTTGACGGTGGGTGTGGTGGGATATGGCCGTATCGGGCGTCGTGTGGCCGAGATGGTGACCGGTCTCGGATTCGGTGCGATGCTTGTAGCCGACCCCCTGGTCGCTCCGGACACCGTCTCGGGATCGGAAGTCGAGTTGGTCGACCTCGACCGGTTGCTCGCCGAGGCCGATGTCGTCACTCTCCACGCCCCTCCCCCCCGGGATGGCCATCTCATCGGCGCCCCCCAGCTGGCTTCGATGAAACCCGGCTCGATCCTGGTGAACACGGCCCGGGGTGCCCTCGTCGACACCACCGCCCTGGTCGACGCCCTCACCGCCGGGACACCGGCGGTGGCAGCCCTCGACGTGTTCACGCCGGAGCCACCGGACACCGGGCTGTTCGAGACGGTGGCCGACTCCGTCATCCTCACCCCCCACATGGCCTGGTACACCGAGGAGAGCGAGAGGGATCTGCGACGCCAGGGCGCCGCCGAGGCCCGACGCATCCTCGACGGGGAGACGCCATTGAATGCGGTCGTCGTACCCGATATCCCAACGGAGGTGAGCCCATGACACGCTCGATCTACCACCTCGCCGCCCCCGATGTCTCCGAGCTGATCTCGCGGAAAGGGATGGCGGTGCTTCCCTTCGGGAGTGTCGAGCAGCACGGCCCCCATCTGCCGTGCGGGACCGACACCATCGCCGCCGAGGAGATCTCGGTGGCCCTCGCCGATCAGCTAGATGCCCTGCTCGTCCCCGCCGGCCAGTATGGCGTCACTCCCATCCACGCCGGTCACCCCGGGACCATCTCGCTACGACGGGAGGTCTTCGAGGACTACGTCACCAATCTCGTGGAGGAGTTGGCGGCGATGGGGGTGACCATCATCGTGTTCGTCAACTGGCACGAGGGCAACATCGCATCCCTCGACGCCGTAGCCACGGACCTCCAGGATCGTCTCGGGGTGGATGTCATCACCGCCCAGGCCTGCTACACGGCCCAGCGTGTCTACGCCGAGAAGGGTGGCGAGCTCACCCATGGTGGGGGTATTGAGACCCTCGCCATCCTCGCCCACGATCCCTCGCTGGTCCATCTCGACCGTGTCGCCGAACCCAGTCGTCCCCCCGGTGCCGACGAGCTCGACTCCATGCGACGCTCCCGCGAGGTCTATGGCTACATCACCGATGTCACCGAGATCGCCGACGACGGCTGGTATGGCAATCCCGCCTGGGCCACCGAGGACGAGGCGGCGGGTTTCGTTGACACCATGGCGGACGAGATAGCCGCCGCGGTGGGAAAGATCGTTGGCATCCGGAGGACGAAATGACGGTGGTGAATGGTGAGGATCTCATCTACGAGGATCGCCCCACCCGGCGCTCGGCCGACCCCTTCGCCGACATCCCGACAGAGTCCAGCGCCCGTCGCGTGATCCTGGAACCGGGGCCACGAACACCCCACCTCCATCCCCACAGCGAGGAGATCGTCTACGTCGCCGAGGGGCGGGGCCGGGTCTGGATCGACGGTGTTCAGCATCCGGTCCGATCCGGTTCGTGGGTGCGGATCCCACCGGGGACCCCCCACGCCACCCTGGCCCACGAAACCCTCACCCTCATCTGCTTCTTTCCCCACGAATCGCTCGACCACAACATCGAGGAGCTCGATCTGCCCCTCGAGATAGAAGAGGAGGACACACCATGACCGTGGTTTTTCCACCCGCCCACCCCACACCCGCCATGGACGTCCCTGGGGTCCGCCCATGACCAAGCCGGTACGGCTGGCATCGATCGGTCTGGGGCGATGGGCCCGGGTCCTGGCGCAGGGCGCCCAACGTGGCGACGTCATCGAGTTGACGAGTTGCTTCTCGCGGTCCGAGGACTCCCGGATGGCCTTCCAGGAGGAGTTCGGGGTCCCCCGGGCCGCCTCGTCGCTCGATGAGCTCCTCTCGGATCCCGAGATCGAGGGGGTCCTGGTCACCACACCCAACGACGCCCACAAACCGGTGATCCTCGACTGTCTCGACGCCGGGAAGGCGGTCTACACCGACAAGCCGATCGCCCACACCATGGAGGACGCCGGCGACATCGCCCGGGCGGCCGCCGCCGCGGGTGTGCCCTTCGCCGTCGGTCACAGCGCCCGTCGTCTCGGCGGGCACCGGGCCATGAAGCAGTGGATCGATGATGGCCGTCTCGGCAAGGTGTCCCTGGCGGAGGCCAACTTCTCCAACGAGCGGGGTCTCGAGTTGACCACCGACACCTGGCGGTTCTTCGCCGACAAGAGCCCCGGTGGTGCCCTCATCCAACTGGGTGTCCACCACGCCGACAATCTCCAATATCTTCTCGGGCCGGTGGCGTCGGTGACGAGCCACGCCCGCAAGCTCTACACCGACGCCGAGGTCCCGGATGCGATCATGTCGATCCTCGAGTTCGAGTCGGGACCCCTCGGTTATCTCGGCACCGGCTGGGCCTCACCCGGGGTCTATCAGCTCCGTCTCCAGGGGACCGAGGCCAACCTCTTCTACGACCTCGACTTCAACAACTGGGACCAGTCCCAACACGCCGATGACAAGAGCACCCTGGTAAGCCAGGCCTATCGGGAGTCGGAGCGACCCCAGGTGGAGATGCCGAAGACCGACATGTTCCGTGAGCAGCTCGACGAGTTCGCCCTCGCCATCCGCGGTGAGGCCGAGATCGAGGTCGGGGCCGAGGAAGCGATTCGCGCCCTCGCCGTGGTCCACGCCGCCCTGGAATCCTCGCAGCGTCGCGGCGAGGCCGTCGACCTGGCCCCGATGGTCGAGATGGCGGGGGCCCTGGCGTGACGCAGAATTTGGGCGGTTCCGTGATATGACCGAGATGGTGGACGACCCCGTCGGCGATGAGCTGACCTTCTCCGAGGAGGCCGAGGGGATGCGGATCGACTGGCAGGTCCCGATCGAGATGCCAGACGGCGCCGTCCTCCGGGCCGACGTCTTCCGGCCCATCGAGGAGGGCCGCTACCCGGTGATCCTGAGCCATGGGGTCTACGCCAAGGGGCTACCCTTCAACGGCCCCATCTACCAGATGCAATGGGACAAGCTGGTCGCCAAGGACCCGAGCGTCCTGGAGGGTTCGACCAACAGATACCAGGCCTGGGAGGTGACCGATCCCGAGAGGTGGGTGCCCCACGACTACGCCGTGGTGCGTGTCGACTCGAGGGGGGCGGGCTGGTCACCCGGGGTGCTCTGGCCGCGGACGCCACTCGAGTACGACGACATCACCCATTCGGTGGAGTGGGCCGGTACCCGAGTCTGGAGCACCGGGCGAGTGGGGATCTTGGGGATCTCCTATTACGCGGTGATGGGGTGGGCGGCGGCCTCCCTTCAGCCCGAGCATCTCTCCGCCCTGATGGCGTGGGAGGGATTCACCGATCCCTATCGCGACGCGTACTACCACGGCGGCATCCTGAGCGAGTTCACCAAACGCTGGCAGGAGCGTCAGATCAACCCGATCCAGTACGGACAGGGTGAGCGGGCCCCGGTGAACCCAAACACCGGTCAGTCGGTGGCCGGGCCGGTGACCCTTACCGAACACGTGTTGGAGCGGGACCGGGTCGAGTCATTTCCCGAAATCAAGGCCCACCCCTTCTGTGACGTGTGGCATGCCGACCGGACCATCGATCTGTCGAGGGTCTCCGTGCCATTCCTGTCCGCCGCCAACTGGGGTGGTCAGGGAATCCACCCCCGGGGGAACTTCAATGGGTTCACCGAAGCCGCATCCGAGCAGAAGTGGCTCGAGGTCCACGGTGACACCCACTGGACGCACTTCTACTCGGCCTATGGGCGGGACCTGCAGAAGCGCTTCTTCGACCACTTCCTCAAGGATGAGGACAACGGCTTCGATCGCACACCCCGGGTTCAGCTCAACATCCGCCGTCCCGGGGAGCGATTCGAGTGGCGAGGAGAGGATGAGTGGCCACTGGCCCGGACCCGATGGACCGACTACAACCTGCAGCCGGACCGATCACTGGGCCTTCATCCTGCCACCGAGTCGACGGCGTTGGACTACGAGGCCATGGGGGAGGGACTCCGGTTCACCACGGAACCGTTCCCCGCGGAGACCGAGGTGACGGGGCCGCTGGCTGCCAAGCTTTTTGTCTCGTCGTCGACCGCCGATGCCGATCTGTTTCTCATCGTGCAGCTATTCGACCCCGACGGCGCCGAGGTCACCTTCGAGGGTTCGACCGATCCCAACACCCCCATCGCCAACGGATGGCTGCGGGCGTCCCATCGTGCTCTCGATCCCGAACGTAGTCTTCCGTGGAGGCCTTATCACCCCCACGATCGGATCGAGCCCCTCGAGCCAGGAGAGATCTACGAGCTCGACATCGAGATCGTCCCTACCTGTGTGGTTGTCCCGGAGGGTTATCGTCTCGGACTTTGGATCAGGGGAAGGGACTATGAGTATCGGGGTCCCTTGGACGAATACGGCGAGACCTTCTACTACGCGACCCGGGGAACCGGGGGCATGACCCATGCCGATCCCGACAACCGTCCGGTCGAGGTGTTCGGAGGGACGGTGACCCTCCACATCGGTCCGGAACACCCTTCCCGTCTCCTCATACCCGTCGTACCTGAAAAACCAAGGAGACCTAGTGCCCGACACGTTTGACTTCGTGGTTGCCGGGGGTGGCCACAACAGCCTCATCACCGCCGCCTATCTGGCTAGGGCAGGATACGAGGTGGTGGTGCTCGACGCCCGCTCCGAGGCCGGTGGGGGCGCCTCCACCGAGGAGCTGCTCATCCCGGGCTACGCCTTCGACTCCTGCTCCACTGGGCACACCCTCATCCAGATCAACCCACTCCTCATCCGTGACGAGCTGGGTCTGGTGTCGGAGTTCGGACTCACCTACGTGGATCCCGACCCCGTCGCCCACGTGGTGTTCCCCGACGGTGAGCATTTCACGATGTGGCTCGATCTGGATCGCACCCTCGAGGAGATAAGGCGGTTCTCCGCGGCGGACGCTGTCGCCTACCAGCGGATGCTCGACGAGTTCGACGAGGTCAAGGGTGTCTACGGCCAATACCGGTTCACCCCGATCGGTTACGGGCCGTCGCTCGACGAGGCGCTGGTCGATCACCCGGCGGGGCGGGTGTGGATGCGGAGGAATGTCATGTCGGCCTGGGAGGTGATCGGCCGCGAGTTCGAGAGCCGTCACATCCAGGCGTTCATGTCGTGGATGGCCTTCCAGACGGCACAACCCCTCGACTCGCCCGGCTCCGGCTACCTGGCGTACTCGCTGGTGGGGGGCCGGCAGCGTCGCAGCTGGTCGGTGCCACTCGGTGGGTCGGCCAGTCTGCCCCGTGCCCTGGTGAAGGCCATCGCCGCCCATGGCGGAACCGTGGTCACCGACACGTTGGTGACCTCGCTGATCACCGAGAACGGCCGCTGTGTCGGGGTGGAGACCGAATCGGGCGACCAGTACCGGGCCCGTCGGGGCGTGATCTCGTCGATCCACGTCAAGGCCCTGGTGGACATGGCCCCGGCGGAGAGCTGGGGGGAGGAGTTCCTCTACGGGGTCGACACCTACAACGAGGGGCTGTCGTCGTTCGCCTCGTACTACGCCACCACCGAGGCACCGCAGATGCGGGCCGGTGACTCCGGGTCGGTCGAGGCGGTCTCGGCCGGTTGGGCGGCCTGGCCCGAGGATGTGATCGAGTTCGGCCGTGGTCTCCGCCAGAGCCGTATCCACCGACCGGGAATGTTCCTGCTGTTCGTCACACCCACCCTGGTCGACCCGTCACGGGCGCCCGGGGGTGGCCACCCCATCAAGATCCTCAGCATGGCCCCCTACGACGCCCCCGAGGATCTGGGGGACTGGGACAGCGGGGGGAAGGAGGCGTTGGCCGGCGAGCATTTCGGCATACTCCAGGAGTGCGCCCCCAACCTCACCGACGACACCGTGCTCGCCCGCGGGGCCAAGAGCCCCGTCGACATCGAGCGGGCCAACCCCCACATGTGGCGGGGCACCATACACGGTGGCGATCGCGGGCTCGCCTACGGGGGAGCGCAGCGACCCGTTCCCGGGTGGGCCTCACACCGCATGCCGATAGACGGCCTCTATCAGACCGGCGCCACCACCCACCCCGGGGGATCGATCACGGGGGGACCGGGCCGCAATGCCGCCATCGTGATCCTCGACGATCTCGGGCGGAGCCTCGTCGAGGTGGTCGGAGGGGGTTCGGCCTCGTAGATCGCCTGGGTCTCCCTCTGCGTCGAATGTGCCGTCAGTCGCGCTCAGCACGACCCAGCGCACACTCGACCGAGAGACCTCGTCAAGTCCTTCAGGGATCGATCCGCCCGGTGTCGGCGGTCTCGCGTCATAACGACCTGAGATGGTCACGCACATCGACGGGTTTCCACCACTTGTCCACGGCGAGATCGTCGGCCACGACCCCGGCGGCGTTGTAACCGGGGATGCCGTTCACACTCCCACCGGGGTGGTTGGCCGCTCCGCAGAGATAGAGGCCCTCGATGGGGGTTCGATAATCGGCGAGGCCCGGAGCGGGACGGTTCTCGTAAGAGTTGTCGGGGTGGTAGCTGCCGTGATGGCGGTCTCCGAGGAACATCGACGGCACTGCCAGCTGGGTGTCGAGCGGCGAATGCGCGGCCCGGGCGAGCTCGGAACCCTCGACGTTGGGTGCGTAACGCGTCCAGGTGTCGACCATCTCCCCAAGCTGGTTCTCCCGCAGCTCGTCGGACCACCAGGAGGCGTCCCCTCCCTCGGGACGGGAGGGAACGAACTGCCAACCAAAAGCGGTGTGCATGCCCGGGGGCGCCTGCGAGGGATCGTGCAGGGTCGGGACGCTGCTGTGCAGAGCGGCGGCGGAGGGTATCTTCCCGGCCCGCACCTCCGCTATGTCCCGCTCAACATCCGAACTCGACTCGTACCCCAGACAGAGGTTCAGGGCTTGGGCGCCGCCGGCCGGATCCCCAAAGGAGGGGGCTTCGGACAAGGCGAGGTGTGCGCCGAAAAGCGCCTCTCCGTTCCACATGTACCCGTCGAGCGCCTCGACGACCGATGCATCGAGATGTTGGCGACCGACCATGTCGAGAAGGGTGAGTGGGGCGGGGACGTTGCTCACAACGGCCCTACGAGCGATCACCCTTGAGCCATCCGCCAGGATGACTCCCCGTGCCCGGCCGTCGGTGACCACGACCTCGGCCACGCCGGCGCCCGCCCGGAGCAGCCCCCCGTGGCGATAGAACTGGGAAGCCAGCGCCAGCGCCAACCTGTTGCTGCCCCCCTCAACGATTAGACAATTGAGGAGACCCGCCACCGCCTGGGCGACGACATAGCCCGTGCCCGGGACGTCGAGAACCGGCAGGTAGCCACGGAGGGCAGCCGTGAACATGACGAGTGCCCGCATCGCCTCGGACCCGAAGTTCTCCTTGATGACATCGATGGCGCTGGACTCGCTGAGCTCCAGGAAGCGACGACCGTCGACACTCGAACGCAAGACCTGTTCGCGTTCGTCTTGGTCCATCGGAGCTGCAAAACGCAGCGGTTCGATCACCGTGCGAGAGATGCGCTCGGACTCCTCCAGGAACTCCATGAAACGGGAAGCGTCCGCCCCGCTGAATCCCGCTATCGATTGGGCGGTCCTCTCCCGATCGTTGTAGGCGATCAACACACGGCCGTCACTCGTGGGCAAGGCATTCTGCATATCGGGCTGGATCATCCGAACACCCGAGTCGTCCAGATCGAGGTCGGTCCACAATCGATAGTCCGGCGTCCACCGCATGAAGAATGCGTGGAGATTGTGCTTGAACATCGGCAGGGTGACCTCTTCGGTACTCAACCCACCACCGATCGTCCGGGCGGACTCGACTACCACGACCTCGAGACCGGCCCGGGCGAGATAATTCGCACA
>WHUC01000079.1:4781-9787 GCA_009377435.1 Acidimicrobiia bacterium | reverse complement strand
CTCCTCTCATTGCTCATCGCTGCCGCGTCACCGGCGGTGGCGGCCCCCACCGAGGGAAACCCGCAACCAATAGCCATCGACGCCGATCTGGTCGCCTACACCACCGTCGACAGCGAGCACTGCTCCCAGCTCGCCGACCTCGGCATCGAGTGCCCCGACCCGACCGCCCTCACCGAGAGCCTGCTCACCAACGATGATCCCGTCGAGAGGTGGCGGCCCGTCGTCGAGACCTACTTTGAGCCCGAGGACGTCGATCTGGCCATGGCCATACTCGCCTGCGAATCGATGGGAGATCCCGAGGCCGCCAATCCCTACTCGTCGGCGCGCGGCCTCTTCCAGCATCTCGGAAGCGAGTGGGACCGTCGTCTCGGTTTGTCCGGGTGGCCCGACGACACGTCGATCTTCGATCCGGTGGCCAACACCGCGATCGCGGCCTACCTCGTCTACGAGGGCGGTGGCTGGGGCAATTGGAACGCCAGCGGCCAATGCTGGTAGGTGAGAGAGGTCAAGTTGACACGTATCAGATCTATCTGATCTAGACTCCTCGGGATACAACAACGCGCTCATCGCGAGCGGCGGAGGGACAGGCCCTGTGAAGCCGCGGCAACCGATCAGATGGTCTCCGGACCAGACACGGTGCCAATGCCTGAACGATGAGTTGCTTCGAAGCGGTCCAGCCGCTCCGGAGCGCTCGTAGAGCGCCAAAGAGTGATCGCAAGAGTTCAAGGAGCGGCAGTGGTCGACTATCTCGACGTCATAGGACGCAGACCCCTCATCTACGACGGTGGGGCGGGCACCTTCTTCCAGCGTGCCCATCTCACGGCCGACGACTTCGGTGGTGATCTTCTCGAGGGTTGCAACGAGCTATTGAACGTCACCCGACCCGATGTGGTCCGCGCCTTCCACGACGCCTTCCTCGAGGTGGGGTCCGATGTCATCGAGACCAACACATTCGGGGCCTTCGGGGTCCCCCTCGCCGAATATTCCATCGGGGAGCGTGCCGAGGAGCTCTCGTTGGCCGCCACCCTGATCGCGGTTGAGGCGGCCCAGACCCATGCCACACCCGAACACCCCCGTTTTGTCGCCGGCTCGATCGGCCCCGGCACCAAGTTTCCCTCCCTCGGTCAGATCCGATACTCCGAGCTGGTTGAGCAGTACAGGATCCAGGCCCGCGGTCTCATCGACGGCGGGGTCGACGTCATCCTCATCGAGACCCAGTTCGACCTCCTGGGTCTCAAGGCCGGAGTTGCCGGATCGCGGGCGGCCATGACCGACGTCGGCCGCGAGGTCCCCATCCAGACCCAGGTCACCATCGAGCTGACCGGACGGATGCTCCCCGGCACCGAGATCGGCGCCGCCCTCTCCGCCATCGAGCCCCTCGGTGTCGATGTCATCGGGCTCAACTGCGCAACCGGGCCCAGTGAGATGTGGGAGCCGCTCCGTCATCTCTCCCGTCACTCCCGCCGACCCATCTCGGTACTCCCCAACGCCGGTCTCCCCTCGGTGGTCGACGGGGAAATGGTCTACGACCTCACCCCCGGCGATCTCGCCGACCACCTGTCCGAGTTCGTCACCGAGCTGGGCGCCGCAGTCGTCGGCGGCTGTTGCGGTACCACACCGGAGCATCTTGCTGCGGTGGTGGAACGTCTCCGCCCACTCGAGGTCAAGGAACGCCAACCCGGCCACGAGCCGGGGGCGACGTCGCTGTACTCCTCGGTCGCCTTCGATCAGGAAGCCTCCTTTCTCATCATCGGGGAGCGGACCAACACCAACGGATCGAAGCGGTTCCGTGAGGCGATGCTGTCCGGTGACATCGACGGGTGCGTCGACGTCGCCCTCGACCAGGTGGCGGAGTCGGCCCACCTCGTCGACGTCTGTGTCGACTACGTGGGTCGGGACGGAACCGAGGACATGGACGTCATCGCCGCCCGGTTCGCCACCGAGGTCGCCGCCCCCCTCGTCCTCGACTCCACCGAGTCCGAGGTGATGGAGGCCGGGTTGCAGAGGATTGGTGGTCGTTCGGTCCTCAACTCGGCCAACCTGGAGGACGGCGAGGGTCCCGGATCGAGGATCGACAAGGTTTTCCGACTTGCCAAGGAACACGGCGCGGCCGTGATCTGTCTTCTCATCGACGAGGAGGGACAGGCCCGCGACGTCGAGTGGAAGATGCGGGTCGCCCGCCGTATCCACGACATCGCGGTCGACGACTACGGGTTGGAACCGAGCGATCTCATATTGGACCCACTCACCTTCCCCTTGTCAACGGGGGATGCCGATCTCCGTGGCGACGCCATAGAGACGATAAAGGCGATCAAACGCATCAAGACGGAGTTGCCGGGGGTGTACACCGTTCTCGGAATATCGAATGTGTCGTTTGGTCTTAGCCCCGCGTCGCGTCGCGCCCTCAATTCGGTCTTCCTCCACGAGTGCCGGCAGGCGGGTCTCGATGCCGCCATCGTCCACGCCGGCAAGATCACACCGATCGCCTCGCTACCCGATGAGCAACGCGCCGCCTGTCTCGACCTTGTCTGGGACAGCTACCCCGAGGCGTTGGAGCGTTTCCTCGAGGTGTTCTCCGATGTCACCGAGGTGAAGAAGGAGCGCGAGGACCGCTCCGGTTGGCCCGTCGACAAGCGACTCGAGGAGCGCATCGTCGACGGGGACCGTTCGGGTCTCGACACAGATCTCGATGAGGCGATGGAGGAGCACGCTCCCCTCGCCATCATCAATGACATCCTGCTCGCCGGGATGAAGCGGGTCGGCGAGATGTTCGCCAGCGGCGAGATGCAGCTGCCCTTCGTCCTCAAGTCTGCCGAGACGATGAAGGCCGCGGTGCGCCATCTCGAACCCCACATGGACAAGGCCACCGACGCCGGTCGGGGTCGGATCGTCCTGGCGACGGTGCGTGGCGACGTCCACGACATCGGCAAGAACCTCGTCGACATCATCCTCACCAACAACGGATTCGACGTCCACAACCTCGGAATCAAGGTGGAGATCGCCGACATGATCGACGCACTCTCCGAGGTCGATGCCGACGCCATCGGGATGTCCGGCCTCCTGGTGAAGTCGACCCTCATCATGAGGGACAACCTGGAGGAGCTGTCACGAAGGGGATTGGGTGACACCCCCGTCCTCCTCGGGGGCGCCGCCCTGACCAGACGATACGTCGAGGCCGATCTCCGTGGTATCTACTCGGGCCCTCTCTACTACGGCAAGGACGCCTTCGAGGGGCTCCGGGTGATGGACTCCATCGTCTCGGAGCGTCGTCAGGGCACGCTCACGAAGCCCGAGCCCCGCGGGAGGAAGATGGGGGAGCGCCGAACCGCGTCGGGGCCCATTGGGGCCATAGAGGTACCACGGCGGTCACCGGAGGCCGTCATCGACAACCCGGTGCCGACCCCGCCCTTCCTGGGAAGCCGGGTGGTCAAGGGTGTCCCCACAGATGAGATCGCCGAGTATCTCAACCACACCGCCCTGTTCCGCAACCAATGGCAGTATCGACCCCACTCGGGGGAACGGGACCCCGACTTCAAGACGCGGTTGCAGCCCGTTCTTCGTGAGCGTCTCGCCGAGGCCAAAGCCGACGACCTGTTGGTGCCCCAGGTCGTCTACGGGTACTTCCCGGCCAGTGGCGACGGGGAGGACCTGGTGATTTGGGCCGACGAGGGCAGGACCGAGGAAAGAACCCGGCTCCACTTCCCCCGCCAGAGCGAGGATCCCTTCTTGTGCATCGCCGACTTCTTCCGACCGGTCGACTCCGACGAGGTGGATTACGCCGCCTTCCATATCGTGACCATGGGGCCACGCATCTCCGAACATGCCGCCACCCTGTTCGAGGCCGATGCCTATTCCGACTACCTGCATACCCATGGTCTCGGGGTGGAGATGGCCGAGGCGCTGGCCGAGTTGTGGCATCGCCGCATTCGGGAGGAGTGGGGTTTCGCCGACGAGGACGGGCCCACCCTCCAGGGGTTGTTCCGACAGCAGTATCGCGGCGGCCGCTACTCGTGGGGGTACCCGGCCTGTCCCGACCTGGAGGACAACGCCACCGTTGCCGAGCTGTTGGACGCGAGTCGTCTCGGGATCGAGTGCTCCGAGGAGACCGGATGGCAGTACCAGCCCGAACAGACCACATCGGCGCTGATCTGTCATCATCCCCGCGCCAAGTACTTCATCGCCAGATAAGGAGACCGACCAGGATGCTGAGCACGGCCGATCAGTTCCTTCACATCATCGAGGTAAACCCCCCTGCCTATCCCGACATGAGTCACAAACAGCTCGGTGGCAAGTGGGATCACGTGGTCATCACCGACAATGTCTTCGGGACGATCCGGGTGTCACCCTTCGCCTTCGGGGCCCGGCTCGCCCACGACGTTCCCAACATGGAGGCGACGGTGGTGGTCTCCACGAGGGATCGCAACATCCTTGCCATCGAGAGTGAGGTGAGGGGTGCCCTCTGGAATGGGGTCGACTCGTTCCTGGTGGTGGTGGGTGACTCCTATCCCACCGTCGAGCACAACTCCAATCATTTCGAGATCGTCGAGCACCTGCTCGAACTCCAGGAGACCATCCCCGCCTTCGAGGTGGGTATGCCCGCCCGGTTCCGTCGCTGGCACCTGCAACGACGGATCGATCTGGGCGCGCAGTTCTTCGAGGTGGGACCGGTGATCGACCCCGACTCGATCGAGAAACAGGTGCGACGTCTCGAGCTCGGTCCCGATGACCCACCGATATTCCTTTCGGTGATCCCGCCGTTCAGTGACTCCTGGGTCGACCGGGTCGTCGACATGGGTGGCATCCCAGTGTCCGACCGGTTGCGGGACGACCTCACCGCTCTCGATCGGGACGGGCGCCGGGTCTACGCCTGGAAACGGGCCGGGGAGTGCTCCGAGGTGGCGGAGGGCCTTGGTCTGGCCGGGGTGGTGGTGATGGGTCTCCGCTACGAGACCGCGGTCGGCGACGGCGCCGCCTCCTGGCACATGGAGCGCCACGGTCGGGGGTGA
>WHUC01000079.1:0-3983 GCA_009377435.1 Acidimicrobiia bacterium | reverse complement strand
GTCGAGTGTGTAGCCAGGCCTACTGAGCGCGACTCACGGCACACTCGATGGGTGGTCCCGCCGCTCGCTCAGCCCAGTGCCACCTCCACCGGTTCCTCGCCCACCTTCACCGGTGTGCCCCTCACCCCGATCTCGATCGCCGGGCCCTCGTAAGAGAGTCGGATCCGGTCGTGGTTGAGATCGATGTTGAGGAGATGGTCGCGGAACCGGAGCATGAAACGGAGACCGTCCCACTCCCTGGGGAGACGGGGGTCGAAGCGGAGACGTCCCCCATTGTCGTTGAGACCGGCGAACCCGTGGACGATGGCCATCCACACCCCGCCGGCCGAGGCCATGTGCACCCCGTCGGTCGTGTTGTGATGCAGGTCCCCGAGGTCGGTCCACAACGCCTCTTGGAAGTACCTCATCGCCAGGTCCATCTCGCCGATCTGGGCGGCGACTATCGACTGGACGCAGGCGGAGAGTGACGAGTCCCCTGTGGTGAGGGGATCGTAATAATCGAAGTTGGCCCGTCTTGTCTCGTCGTCGAACTCGTCGGGGAGAAGATACATGGCCATCACCACATCGGCCTGTTTGAGAACCTGAAAGCGGTAGATGACGAGGGGATGGAAATGGAGCAGCAGTGGGTATTGGTCGGGATTGGTCTCGTCGAACGGCCATTGCTCCTTGGCCAGGAAGCTGGCGTCCTGGGGGGTGATGCCCAACCCCTCATCGTGGGGGACGTACATCTCCTCCGCCGATCGCCGCCACTCGACGGGCTCGGTCGGGTCGAGACCGATCCGCTCGGCGAGATCCTGGTAACGCTGGGGTCTCTCCCGCTCCATCCGCTCCAGGGCGTCGGCGGCGGTGCGGAGGTTCATCGCCGCCATAAGATTGGTGTAGGCGTTGTCATCGACCACGGCCGTGTACTCGTCGGGTCCGGTTACTCCGTAGATGTGGAGGGCCCCGTCCCGATGGAACCCGAGGGTCTGCCACATCCGGGCCGTCTCGGCGAGCATCTCCGCGCCCACCTCCCACAGGAGCTCGTCGTCACCGGTGATCTCCACGTAGTTGCGGATGGCGTAGGCGATGGCAGCGTTGATGTGGTATTGGGCGGTGCCTCCGGCGTAATAGGCGGATGCCTCGGTTCCGTCGATGGTGCGCCACGGGTAGAGGGCTCCTTTTTCCGAGAGTTCGGCGGCGCGGATGCGGGCGTCGTCGAGCATGGAGTAACGATGTCGGATGACTGTGGCGGCGGCGGCGGGACGGGTGTATGCCAGGAAGGGGAGTACGAAGGTTTCGGTGTCCCAGAACATGTGACCCTCGTAGGCCTGACCGGTGAGACCCTTGGCGGGGATCCCCTGACTCTGCAGCTGGGCCGACGCCTGGTTCAGCTGGAACAGCACCCATCGGAGGGCCTGTTGGGTCTCGGGGTCGGCGTCGATCTCGACATCGGCGATGGCCCAGTACCGATGCCAGGCCTGGGAGTGGGCACCCGCCAGACCGACAAAGCCGAGACCCCGGGCACCCTGGGCCGACTCCCGGGAGCGATCGACGACGAGATCCCCGGTGCGATAGCAGGTGATCTTGTCGAGCAGGAGCCGTTTCCCGCTATCCATGGCGGTGTGGATGCGGATGTGGGGTCGGTCCTCGTCGGGAACGGGCTCCACCATGCACTCGTGATCGGTGGCGATTTCGTGGATCGTCGTCACCCCCAGCGCCAGCTCGGAGAGGGTGGTCTCATAACCGACGGTTATCCGAAGATCGTCGGTATCGATGTCGAGATGGGTCTGGTTGAGTACCCGGCGACCGAAGTTCCTGGACCGTCGGGGATCGAACTCCCTCATCTCGGGATGGAGGTAGTCGGTGTCTTGGCGGTTCATGAGATAGGAGTCGATCTGGAGATCGACGTCCTGGTCGGCGACCACGGAGAGACGGCACGCTATCAGGTCGGGGCGAGCCACCGAAACCATGCGTGTGGTCCGAATCGCCACCTCGGCGCCGCCCGACGACGTCAGCCGGTACTGGTGGGAGAGCAGCCCTCGACGCATGTTGAGCCGTCGCCACCAGTGGTTGATCTCGGCGTGTCCGAAATCGACCGGCTCGCCGTCGATGAGGAGGCGCACCACGGTGGGATCGGGAACATAGACGATGGTCTGGCCGTTGGTGGCGAACCCGAATGCCGCCTCGGCATATTGGATGGGCCATTTCTCGTAGAACCCGTTGACGAGGACACCGGGCTCGTGAGCGGGCCGACCCGTGTGGAATCCGCCCCGCACCCCGAGCCAACCATTGGAGAGGGCCATGACCGTCTCCAGCAGGGGGAGTGAGTCGGGGTGAAAGCCATGTTCGACGATCGCCCACGGATCCACCGGGTAGATGTCGTGGGGGAGCTGATGGGCCCGTGTCGGGGTCTCGATGGGACGGGTCACGGTGTTCCCTCCAGGAGATCGCCCACATCGGAGACGACGATGTCGGCGCCGGCGTCGGTGAGGGCATCGGCCCGGTCCTCGCGGTCGACACCCACCACCAGCCCGAATCCGCCGGCGGCACCGGCGACGACGCCGCTGAGGGCGTCCTCGATGACGACGGCGTCGCTCGGTTGGACCGAGAGTCGGTCCGCCGCGGCGAGGAACGGGTCCGGATCGGGCTTTCCGGAGAGTCCCTCGTCGGCGAGCACATTACCGTCGACGATGGTGACGAACCGATCGCTGATTCCCGCGGCGCGGAGCACCTCGGTGGCGTTCCGAGAGGAGCTCACGATCGCCGAGCGGATCCCCAGGGAGTCGAGACGGTCGAGGAGGGCGATGGCCCCTGGATACGGAGAGATGCGGTCGCGCTTGAGAACCTCGAGGAATGCGTCGTTCTTCATGTTCCCAATCGCACAAACGGTGTCGATGCCAGGGAGATCGTCCGGGGATCCCCGGGGAATGCTGACGTCATGGGCGGCGAGGACCGAGGCGACACCGTCGTATCGGGGTTTCCCGTCGATGTGCACGGGATAGTCGTCGTCGCGGTAGGTCCTTTGATCTCCTGAGGCGACCTGGGGGAGCACCCTCTCGAACACCTGGCGCCACGCCACCTGGTGCACCTCGGCGGTGGGTGTGACCACCCCGTCGAGATCGAAGAGGACGGCTCTGTAGGGTGTGAAGTCCATGACGGTGCAGGGTAGGCGTCCCGGTCCCGAGGTTCGGTTCATATCCTCGGAGGGGTCGTGGTCGTCTCCGTTGGGTCGTGGTCGTCCCCTTGGGTCGGGCCCGGCCATATCATTTGATTGTGCGAATTTTGGTAGTCGAGGACGATATCGACCTGGCGGACATCATCGCCAGGGTGCTGCGACGCGATGGGCACGCCGTCGACGTCTCTCACACCACCGCCACCAGTGGTATGAAGCTGGTCTCGGCCGAGTACGACCTCGTTGCCCTGGATTGGAATCTCCCCGATGGTTCCGGGATGGACCTGTGTCGGCGTCTTGTCGGGGGTGACCTGGAGACTTTCGGGGAGGTGCGACCCCGGGTTCTCATGGTCACAGCCCGTGACGACATCGAGGACCGTGTCGCCGGTCTCGACGGCGGTGCCGACGACTATCTCGTCAAGCCCTTCGATATGCAGGAACTGTCGGCGCGTGTCCGCGCCCTGCTGCGTCGCGATGAACACGCGGCGACCCCGGTCCTCGAGGTCGGTGGTCTGGTTCTCGACCCCTCCCGGTTCGAGGCGACCCTCGATGGCCGCTTGCTACAACTGACCTCCAAGGAATTCGCCCTTCTCCACTTCTTCATGGTCAATCCGGGTGAGGTCCTCTCTCAGGAGACCCTCCTCGAACATGTCTGGGACGAGATGGCCGACCCGTTCACCAATGTCGTGCGTGTCACCATCTCAAACCTCCGCAAGAAGCTGGACTCCGCCGATCTGATCGAGACGGTCTCGGGTCGGGGCTATCGGCTGGTGACCAACCGACGAGAGGATGATTGACTAAGTGCACCCCACCGCAATTACGCTGACGT
>WHUC01000078.1 GCA_009377435.1 Acidimicrobiia bacterium | reverse complement strand
TCCCGGTTCTCCCATGCCGCCCGGAACACCTCGGCGAAGTTCTCCCGGTGGGTGAGGGGAACCCGGGTCGCCCACAACGAGGGGTCCCACCTCGCCTCGGGCATTCGGACGGCGGCCCGGGGACGGCTCGACAGGATCTCGACCGGTTGCATGTCGTCTACACTACCGACCCAAGCGTCTCTCGGCCCGCCCGCCTAAGTGCTCCCCATCGTAAATACGGTCGCATGTTTCGGCGAGCCAGGGGCGTCGCTCGCCAGGACGCAGGACGAAGACGCACCCGGTGCGGTGCTTCGAGGACGAGGACGCCGCGAGCGGCGTCACTGGCCGTTGAAACGTCAGCGTAATTACGGTGGGGTGCACTAAGTCGTTCTCCCCCCTCGAATGAGGGGGGAGTGGCAGCGCCGCAGGCGCTGACGAGGGGGGCACCTACGCGCCTATCGCTCCTCGCGCCGACCGAGGCCGTCCCCCACGTCCGCGGGAGGAGTACATTTCGGCCTCCTAGTCTCATCGGGGATGCCGATCCGAGCCGTAACCTTCGACGCCGACGACACGCTGTGGGACTTCACGACGGTGGCCACCGCCGCCACCGGGAGGGTGGTGGAGCGCTTCCACGAGGTCCGGCCAGGTACGAAGGCGACCCCCGAGGCGCTCATCGCCGCCCGGAAGGCTATCCCCGCCGAGGTGCCACCGGGCACCCCTTTCCCGGTGATCCGCCGACTCGCCATCGCCCGCTTCGTCGCCGACCACGGTGGGGAAGACGAGGACCTCGCCGACGAGCTCACCGATCTCTTCTTCGCCTACCGCGACCAATCGGTCCGCACCTTTCCCGATGTCGTCCCCATGCTCGACTCCCTGCCCCCCGATCTGACCGTCGGGGTGGTCACCAGTGGCAACACCCGATGGAGGACGACGACCATCGCCGACCGGTTGGATTTCTGGCTGGCGGCCGACCAGATCGGCATCCGCAAGCCCGATCGTCGTATCTTCGAGATGGCCGCAGCCGCCGCCGGTTGTCGGAGTCGTGAACTCGTCCACGTCGGCGACGAGCCGGCGAGCGATCTCGTCGGGGCGAAGGCGGCCGGGGCCCGCGCCGTCTGGATACGACGTCACGGACGCACCGATCCCCCCGATCTCGATGCCGACGCCGTCATCGAGTCCCTCACCGAGCTACCCGGTCTGATAGAACGTTGGGACCGGGAGGAGAGCGAGGGGATCGGCGTGGGCCCCCATCCCGAGCCCTGGCCGGATGACCCCCATTACGACCCGGCTCTCCTCCGGGAAGGAGACCGACGCAACGTCGTCGACGAGTACCGGTACTGGAAAAGGGAGGCGATCGTCGCCCATCTCGACGAGCGGCGTCACCCCTTCCATGTCGCCGTGGAGAACTGGAGACACGACCTCAATATCGGGGCCGTGGTCCGCAACGCCAACGCCTTCGGGGCCGCCGCCGTCCACATCGTGGGTAGACGCCGCTGGAATCGGCGGGGGGCGATGGTCACCGACCGCTACCAGCACGTCCATCACCACCCCACCATCGCCGAGTTCCTGGAATGGGCCCGCCGATCCGATCTGCCCGTGATCGGGGTCGACAACCTCCCCGGATCGACACCTATCGAGAACAGCAAGCTGCCGGAGCGCTGTGTCCTTCTCTTCGGCCAGGAGACAACGGGGTTGTCGCCCGAGGCCCGATCGGCAGTAGCCGACATCGTCTCCATCACCCAATTCGGATCCACTCGCTCCATCAACGCCGGTGTCGCCTCGGGTATCGCCATGCACACCTGGATCACCCAACACGCCACCTGACCGTTTTGGCGCGGGTAGGCAGGCGCATATGGCGCGGTACCCGCGCCAAAACGGTGGGGGGTGCCTACGGCGGTGGTGGGCCCCACCTCCTCAGACCCTCGTCGAGGTCGGAGGGGGTGTCGACGGAGAACCAGGATCGGCCGTCCTCGCCCCAGGTGGCCCACTCCTCGGGCTCGATGGTCGGCCAGTCGATGTCCGTCTCCTGGAGTGACCGGCCGTCCTCGGCCAACTGCGTGATGGTGTCCAGATCGGCGGGGTCGTAGCGGGCGCATGTCACCTGGAGCCAGTCGTCGTGGGGAATGGCGCTCCCGTCGGCGCCAGCCAGGGCGGTGATGGTCTCGGTGCGGACCCAGGGTTGATCGACGCCAACCACGACGATGGGTCGATCCAACTGCCGTAGCGCGGTGGCTATCCCCGCCGCCGGACCGAGCAGACCGGGATCGTCACCGATCGCCTCCCAGGCGAACCCCTCGGCCCGTCCCACGAACACAACCCTATCGAGGGTCCGAGCCAGCTTTTCTGCGATTATGTCGGCCGTGTGCCTCCCGGCCACCTCGACGGCGGCCTTGTCCTTTCCCATACGGAGCGACCGGCCCCCGGCGAGCACCACACCAATCGTCGTCATCCTCTGATTGTGGCCGACGGGGCTGCCGTTGTGTGGATCGGCCTCCTAAGGTTGTCGCCATGGTTGGGAAAGGAGTTCTCGGGGCTGTGGTCGTCACCCTTCTTACCTTGTCGGCGTGCGGCGACGAGGAACCCCAACCCGCCTTCGAGACCCCACCTCCCTCGACCGCGGCGGCGTCGACATCCACGACCTCGACCGTTGCTGCCGCCCCGACGACGTCAACGACGACAACCCCACCAAGCACGGCGCCCCCGACCACGAGCCGTACGTTTTGTGAAGCGGTGGACACACCAACCGAACCCGTCGTCACCGCCCAGGTGGGCGATCTCGATGGAGACGAGATCCCCGAGGGTATCGCCGTGTTCGATACCGACGACGGGAGTGGCCTTCTTCTGGTGAGCTCGAGCACCCGAGGCCCCATGGCCATGGAAATCCCCCGGTTCTCGGCCGACATCTACACCAAGCCCTCCATCGCCGGCGCCGACATCGACAAGGACGGCGACGTCGAGTTGTTCTTCCCGATGCGCCAGGACGGCCTCGCTCGTGTCGATGTGATCCTGGAGCCGGATGACTGCGAGTTGACGCCGGTCACGATCGACGGTGCGACCTTCGAGTTGGCGGTGGAGGACTCGGCGCAACGGATCGTCGTGTTCCGATGCGGCAACGGGACCGTCGTGACCGTGACCGGACCGGCCAGGGGCCAACAATCTACCGCCACGGTCTATAAGGTGTCCGAGGGTGTGGCCGAGGAGCGGTACACATTCAGAACCGGGGCCAATGCCGCCGACGCCACCGGTGTCGGCCAACGATGCAGCGGTGTCGCCGACAAGGGCCCGGGACCGAGACCCCGGTAGTTGGTTCCGCTACTCCAACGGGCGGTACCCTGTCACGCGGGCCCCTAGCTCAACTGGCAGAGCAGCGGACTTTTAATCCGTTGGTTGTGGGTTCGAGTCCCACGGGGCCCACCAACCCAACGTCGCAGACCCTGGGGAGATCGTCGCGGGATCGTTCGCTCTGGACTGACCTCGCCTGAATCACTCAAACCATCAGTGGTAGCCGCACCCGGCGACACCACCCCCGAAAGGAAACATCTCATGCGCAAGTTCAAGCTCCAGACCCAGACCACCGTCGACGGCTACATGGCCGGCCCGAACGGCGAGATGGACTGGATGACGCTCCCGTGGACCGACGACATGAATGCCTACGTCGATGCGCTCACCGAATCGGTCGACCGCATCGTGCTGGGCCGCAACCTCGCCGAGGGGTTCATCCCGGCCTGGGCGTCCCGGTCGGAAGGCGATCCCGAGGGCGAGGACCGGGAGTCCATCGACTGGATGAACAACACGCCCAAGGTCGTGATCTCCAACACCCTCACCGAGTCGCCCTGGGAGAACACCGTCATCGCCGGCGGCGACCTCGCCGAGACCGTGAACCAGCTCAAGGCCCAGCCGGGCGGGGACCTGATCGCCTACGGAGGCGGCACGCTCGTATCGGACCTGATCGCCAAGGGTCTGCTCGACGAGCTCCACCTCTTCGTCAACCCGACCGCGATCGGCGCCGGAATGCCCGTGTTCCCCAACCTCGGGGCCCACCAGCAGCTTCGGCTCATCGCTGCTCAACCGTTCGACTGCGGGATCACTGCGTTGCACTTCGACCCGAAGCGCTCCTGAACACGGCCGCCGACCGCCTCCTGAAGGAGCGAGTGAGATGCCAGCACACCATCGCGGCCACGCCGACGTGAACGGACCCTCGATGCATTACGTGGTGCACGGCGCAGGTGCGCCAAACGAAGCAGGCGTCGAGGTCACATCGTGACCGGCGACAGATTCGATGGCACCGGCCTCATGTCCACTTTGACGACAGGACCAGGCATCTACCCCTGGCGAACCGAGGCCACGACGTCGCCAGTGCGCCGGCCCGGACACCGGATGGTTCCGCCGGCTTGGAGCACGGCCCGGCGGGCGGTGTCCTGACCCACGCCGACTGGATCCTCAGGTAAGGACCAGCAGGTCCAGACCGCTGAACTGCCTAAATGCCGCGTCGGTGGTGACCATTGTGAAGCCGCCAGCGAGCGCGAACGCGGCCAGGTAGGCGTCCATCCAGAGTTTCGGTGAGGCTGAGTCTCGCCGGGCGAATCGACCCCACATCGACTCAAGCTCCGAGGGCTCCGCGCCGTGGAAGGTGATTCGATCGTCCCCGAGGAGAGCCTCGTAGGCAGCCCAAGCCTGGTCGTTGGTGAGGGGGGGATTGCCGTAGGGTGCGAGAACGGTGGCGTTGGTGAGTAGTCGGAGGAAGGTCTGCTGAGTGGCACGGCAGAAGTGGATTACTGCCGGCTCGTCCACGGTCTCCAGCCAGGCACGAGCAGCGGGGTGGTGAACGTGCCCCGAAAGCGCCAGGGCGAGCCAGATATTGCTGTCACACAGAATCAACGATCAGGCCCGGAGAAGGCCTCGGCTTCCTCAGAGAGGAGGATCGTGGCGACCCGGTCCGGTGTCATCTCATCATCCGGGTGCGCTTCGTGGACACACTCCACGAGCGGGAGCTGGACCCGTTGACGGACCCGGGCGGGAGCGGGACCTTCCTGGGCCAGGCCCCGCCTGAGTGCGTCGGCCACGACATCCTTGATCCGGCGGTTCTCGTTGACCGCACGGATCTTGACCTCACGCATCAACTCGTCCGGGAGCTCCAGTGTCGTTTTCATAGGCCTCCATATTACCATAGAACTGGTTCTATGGATTAAAGTGGCATCCCTCTGACGGCGACGGGCATGCCGCGACTCTCGATCGTCCCGTTTCGACCCCTACCCGACCGTATGCACTGGTCCCCGAGCCCACTACTCTTGTGGCCAAGAGACGAACCGGAAAACCTGGTTCGTCGCAAGGCAAGGAAAGTGCAATGGCAGTAGGCACCGTCAAGTTCTTCAATGGTGAGAAGGGCTACGGATTCATCACTCAGGACGAGGGCGCAGACGTCTTCGTCCACTACTCCAACATCGAGGGCTCGGGTTTCCGGAACCTCGAGGAGGGCCAGCGCGTCGAGTACGACGTCGCTCCCGGCCGAAAGGGAGAAGAGGCTCAGAACGTCCGAGTGGTGTGAACACTCAGGTTTAGAGCAACACGAGAACGCCGTCGGGAAACCGGCGGCGTTCTCGCGCGTTTAGGTGGGCGCATACGACGGCCTAAACGCGCGAAAACGGGCGGGAGACCGCGGATCCTCCTATGTGGCGCGGAACTTGGTGTCGTTCTCGGCGGCATCGACGAGGATCTGGGCCGGGGTGAACCGGGCGCCGAACCTCTCCTCGTAGAAGCGCATCCTGGCGACGATCTCGGAGGCGCCCACCTGGTCGACGTGGAAGAAGGGCCCACCTCTGAAGGGGGGGAACCCCAAACCGAACACGGCGCCGATGTCACCGTCGCGGGCCGAGAGGAGGATCCCCTCGGCGAGACAGCGGGCCGCCTCGTTGATCATCTGCAGCGCGATCCGCTCCTGGATCTCCCCCGTGGAAATGGTGCCCTCCTCCGGGGTGACACCCAATGTCTCGTAGACCGACTCGTCGACGTCGCCCCGTTCCCCGTCGTCGTATTCGTAGAAACCGCAGGAGTTCTTACGACCCTTGCGGTCGTCGGCGACCAGTCCACCCATGATCGCCGGTGACGCCATGCGGTCGCCGAAGGCGTCGATCATGATGGCGGTGATCTTGGCCCCGACGTCGATACCCACCTCGTCGAGAAGCAGCAGCGGCCCCACCGGGAAACCCCAGGCGATCATGGCCTCGTCGATCTCGGAGACGGTGGCGCCCTCGGCGAGAAGGTGCAAGGCCTCGTTGGTGTAAAGGCACAGGATCCGGCTGGTGTAGAAGCCCGTCCCGTCGTTGACGACGATGACCGTCTTGCCCTGTCGCCTCCCGAAGTCGACCACCGTGGCGAGTGCCTCGGCGGATGTCGCCTCCGTGGTGATCACCTCGAGGAGGGGGATCTTCTCGACCGGGGAGAAGTAGTGCATCCCCACCACGTTGTGGGGCCGGGCCGATCCCTCGGCGATGGCGGTGATGGGAAGCGACGATGTGTTCGAGGCGAAGACGGTGTCGTCCCGGGTGTTCTCCTCGACCTCGGCGAGTATCGAGCGCTTCACCTCGAGATCCTCGAACACGGCCTCGATGACCAGGTCGGTATCACCGAACCCCCTCCAGTCGGCTGATCCGGTGACCCGATTCATCGTCTTCTCGGCCTGGAACGCCGTCATACGACGACGTTTCACCCGACCGTCGAGGATCTTGGCGACATGGGCCAGACCGCGGCGCACCCCGGCGGCATCGACCTCCTTGATCCTCACCTGTGCTCCGGCGGGGTCGGCGCTGACCGCGGCGATGCCACCACCCATGAGACCACCACCGAGCACGGCCACGTGGGAAACGTCGCGGGGTTCAACATCCACCCACGTCTGACTCCCTAACTCGCGCTCGGCGAAGAAGATGGAGCGGAGGGCCGCCGACTCGGTCGAGGTGACGAGCTCGGCGAAGAACCGGGTCTCGGCGGCGTACCCGGCGTCGGGGCCGTCTTCGATCCCGATCCGAACCGCCTCCAGGGCCCGCTCCTGGGCCGGGTAATTGCCCTTGGTACGGGAGAGGAGCCGCTGGCGTGCCTGGGAGAAGAGGAGGCGACGACCGAGCGGGTTCTTCTCCAGTGCGAGCTTCTGATAGGCGTCGGGGGAGAACCAGTTGCGGGAGGCCGACTCCTCCGACTGGCCCCGGGCGGCGTCGCGGGCACGTTCCACGGCGATGTCCACGAGCTGGAGGGTTGGCACCACCTCCTCCACGAGCCCCATCTTCAGTGCCGCCGCGGGTGGGACGTTCCTCCCGGTGAGGATGAGGTCGATGGCAGCCTGGATTCCGACGAGGGCGGGAAGACGTTGCGTTCCCCCACCGGCGGGGAGCACACCG
Organism: Acidimicrobiia bacterium; assembly: GCA_009377435.1. Classification (GTDB taxonomy): domain Bacteria; phylum Actinomycetota; class Acidimicrobiia; order Spongiisociales; family ZC4RG35; genus WHTL01. The sequence goes on along the minus strand of WHUC01000078.1, from coordinate 2,435 downwards.
AGCTTGACCTCGGGCTGCCCCAGCGTGCTCTTGGGGTCGTCGGTGGCGATCCGCATCGAACACGCCAGGGCGAGCTCCATGCCACCACCGAGACAGGCGCCGTGGATGGCGGCGACCACGGGTTTGCCGTGCTCACGGTGCACCGCCTCGAGACGGGCGAACATGGCATGACCCGTGCGAATCGCATCGGTGGCCTTGGCTTCGGTGTCGAGCTCGGAGAACCATCGGATGTCGGCGCCGACCAAGAAGTCGTCCTTGGCCGAGCCCAGCACCATCGCCCCGATCTCCGACGACGACTCGACGAGATCGACGACCGTGGAGAAGTCGTCGAAGATCTCGGGGTGGAGGGTGTTCATCTTCTCGTTGGCGCGGTCGAGGAGGACGATGGCGATCCCATCCTCCACCGTCATTTCGAAGTGGGTCAGTTTGGGGAGTGTGGCTCGAATCGTCACGATCAGCGCTCCAGGATCACGGCCGCACCCAACCCACCGGCGGCGCACTGTGTGATCAGGGCCTTGCCGGTGTCACGACGGGACAACTCGTTGGCCATGGTGAGTAACTGGCGGCCCCCGGTGGCCGCAAAGGGGTGACCGAGGCTCACCGATCCCCCGTAAAGGTTGAGCTTCTCGGGTGGGATGGCCCCGATCGCCCTGTCACGCCCGAGATGCTCCCGGGCGAAGTCGTCCGACTCGAACGCCGCCAGGACACAGAGCACCTGGGCGGCGAAGGCCTCGTGTATGTCCACCACATCGATGTCGTCGAGGGTGAGCCCGCCACGATCAAGTGCCATCGGGGTGGCGATGGCGGGACCGATGAGGAGCTGCCAGTTGGGATCGACGGCGGCGAATCCCCACGAGCGGAGAAAGGCGACCGGGGTGAACCCCAAATCCGCGGCCTTTTGCTCCTCCATCAGGATGAGGGCGGAGGCGCCGTCGGTGAGTGGCGAGCTGTTGCCCGCGGTCACGGTCCCATAATCGGGGTCGAACACCGGGCTCAGGGTGGACAGCTTCTCGAGCGACGAGTCGGGTCGGGGAACGGTGTCCCTTTCCACCGTCGTCCGATACCGGGGTGGCACCGGGAACGACATCACCTCCTCGTCATATATCCCCTTGTCCCACGCCGCCGCTGCCTTCTCGTGTGATTCGAGGGCGTATCGGTCCTGCTCCTCACGTCCGATCCTCCAGATCTTCGCCATCCTCTCGGCGCCGTCGCCCATCGATTCCCCCGTCGACCGGTCGGCGATGGCGGGCGGGTTGGGGGCGAGGTCCTTGGGTCGGAGCGAGGAGAGCGCCTTCATCCGGGAGGTCACGTCACGGGAGGCCTGCGCCCGCATCATCACCTCGACGAACTCGTCGGAGAACATGACCGGGGGTCGGGACAGGGAGTCGGCGCCACCGGTCATGACGACGTCGCTGTCACCGACGAGGATGGATTGGGCCCCGTCGATGAAGGTCTGGGTGCTGGTGGCGCAGGCCTTTACGACGCTGTGGGCGTCGACGGTGTCGGGGATGGTGGTCGATAGCACGATCTCCCGGGCGATATTCGGCGAGGAGACGTCTTGAACCACCGAACCGTAGACAACACGGTCGATCTCGGTGGGGTCGAGACCGGAACGGGCCAACAACTCGGTGACGACGGCGGTCGCCAGCCCCAGGGTGTCCACCTCGGCGAGATGGGTCCCCGACTTGGAGAACGGGGTGCGGAGACCAGCGACGATGGCGACCCGCCGTCCGTCGACACCGCCAACTCCTAGTTCGCTCATGTGAGGTCTCCTCGTCTTGCAAAGCCGGCCAGTCGCTCAAGATTCTTGGTTCCAGCGCCCAGCCCACACCGACTCATTATCGGTCGGGTTCGTCCGGTGTGTCGACAGGTGTACCTTGACATCATGGAGATGACACCGGAACGCTGGCAGGCGGCCAACCGCTACACCCGGGTTCTGTTCGGGCCCGATGACGAGTTCCTCTCCGGATTGGTCCGGGACGCCGCCGCGGCGGGCCTGCCCGACATCGCCGTCAGCCACGACGTCGGGCGTCTTCTGATGATCCTCACCTCCATGACCCCGGGCCGGCTCGCCATCGAGGTGGGAACCCTCGGTGGATACTCGGGCACCTGGATATCGAGAGGCCTCTCCCCGGGCGGTCGCTTGATCACCATCGAGGCGGATCAACGTCATGCCGACTTCGCCCGCGGCCACTTTGCCGAGGAAGGTCTCCAGGACACCATCGAGGTCTGTCACGGGCCGGGATCTGAGATCCTCACCGAGCTCGCCTCCGACCTTGGTGACGGATCGGTGGACGTCGGATTCGTCGACGCCAACAAGGACGGATATCCCGAATACTTCGCCAAACTCCGGCCGATGATCGCCCCGGGCGGTTTGTTCATCGCCGACAACGTCCTCGGCTCGGCGAATCGGTGGGTCGACGATCTCACCGATC
>WHUC01000077.1:7794-9853 GCA_009377435.1 Acidimicrobiia bacterium | reverse complement strand
GGGAAACCTTGGCCCTGGAGGCGGAATCCCAGTCCCTCGGTGAAACCGAATAGGAGGCTCGCCCCGAGCACGCCCCAGGGATGGGCCCGGCCGAACAGGACCGCCACCACGGCGATCCATCCGCGTCCCGACGACATGTTCTCGGCGAACTGGACCACGTTGCCAAGGGCGAGCTGGGCGCCGGCCAGACCCGACATAACACCCGAGAACATCACCGCCCCGTACTTGTAGAGCGTGGGCGACACCCCGAGTGTGGCCGACGCCACCGGGCGCTCTCCCACTCCCCGCAGCCGCAGACCGATGGGGGAGCGGAATAGGAACACCCACGTCAGCGGGACCGAGAGCAAGGCCAGATAGGAGAGCAGGGAGCCGCTGAATAAGGCTGGTCCCAGCACGGGTATGTCGGAGAGCAGGGGGATGGGATAGTCGGGCAATGGCGCGATCCGCTCATCCTGGAACACACCACGGACGTCGAATAGCTGGGGGAGGAGGAAGCTGGTCATCCCCGCCGCCAGAAGGTTGATGGCCACCCCCACCACGATTGGATTCCCATCCCGACTGACTGCTCCGTAGGCGAGAATCAGCGACACGGCCATGCCGGCCACAACCGCCACAGCCACTCCGGCCGCGGCGCTCTCCGCGGCGTAGGACGCTCCCACCGCACCGAAAGCGCCGGCGAGCATCATGCCCTCGAGTGAGATCTGGAACACGCCGGCGCGCTCGCAGACCATGCCTCCCAGCGCCGCCAGAAGGATGGGGATGAGGGCACGGATGACAGATTCGACCAGGGCGCCATCGACGACCAGACCCATACTCACACCTCCCCTACCGGGACCGGCTCGGTGTCGCTCACCAACTCATCTTGGTCCATCGACCGGTCGCGGCCCTTGCGCCATGGCACCACGATCCGGGCCGACAACGCCACGATCACCACCGCCTGGATCACCTGGGCGAGCTGCCAGGAGACGCCGGAGCTTCGCTGCATCGCCAGACCGCCGATCTGGAGAGCTGCGAAGAACACCCCGGCGGCGAGGATGGGGAGGGGGCGATTGAATGCCAGCAGCGACACCATCAGACCCGTCCAGGCGAACCCGGCCGCCACCAGCTCACCATCAACGAAGCGGTAGGCATCCCCAACCACCATATGAGTGCCGATGAAGCCTGCCACCGCCCCGGCCGCGGCCATGGCCGTCATGGTGCGACGTTCCACGTCGACCCCGCCATAACGCGAGAAGACCCCGTTGAACCCCACCATCTCGGTCTCGTACCCGAACACCGAGCGCTGGTAGACGTAGGCGGCCGCCACCACCATGATGAGGACGAGGATCAGTGTCATGCTGATGCCCCCGAAGAAGGGAAGGCGGGGTAGGCGCGCCGCCTCGGGGACCACGGGGGTGGAGGCAAGAACCGATCCCTCATCGGCGAGCGGGAACCGGACCAGGTAACCGGTGATGGCGCGGGCGGGGTAGTTGAGAAGCAGGCTCGTGATGAGTATCGGGAGTCGCAGCCGGGTCTGGCCGAACGCCGACAGCAGTCCCCACAACGCCCCGCCGGCGGCGCCAGTAAGGAGGGCCGCCATCATCGCAACCGGTCCCGGACCGGGCATGAAGATGGCCACGGCTGACCCCGCCAACCCGCCTACCACCATCTGTCCCTCACCTCCCAGGTTGATGATGCCTGCCCGGAAGGCGACCGAGACGGACAAGGCCATTCCCACCACCGGGATTGCCCGATTGATCGAGTTCCGTAAACCGGAGCCGGTGAAGGCTCCCGCGACCATTTCGCGGTAGGCGGCGAGGGGATTGGCCCCGGTGACGGCGATGAGGATGGCTCCGAACACGAAGGCGAACACCATCGCCAGTGTCACCGGGGTGATGACGATCCGGCGAGCGAAGGCGACGGCGCGTTCAGCCATGGAATGTCTCTGTCTGCCTGGAAGGCGCTCGGCCGAGCGTCATAGCGCGTGGCTGCCGGTCATGTATAGTCCGATTTCCGCCTCGGTGACGGCCTCGGGGTCGAGTTCGGCCACGATCGAGCCTTCGAACATGACGAGGATCCG
>WHUC01000077.1:0-6996 GCA_009377435.1 Acidimicrobiia bacterium | reverse complement strand
CACCTCGCCTAGCTTGTGGGTGACGAAGAGGATCGTTCTGCCGTCAGCACGGAGGCGTTCCAGGACCGCGAACAGCCGGTCGCTCTCCTGGGGGGTCAGAACGGCCGTGGGCTCGTCGAGGATGAGGATGCTGGCCTCCCGGTACAGTGCCTTGAGGATCTCGACCCGCTGCAACTCACCCACCGAGAGCTCCTCGACCGCCGCTCCGGGATGGACCGCCAGACCATAGGTGTCGGCCAGCTCGGCGACCGCCTCTCTGGCGGCGGTGCGATCGAGGAGACCGTGCCGGGTCGGCTCGGCCCGGAAGACGACGTTCTCGGCCACGGTCAACGTGGGGAAAAGCTGGAACGATTGGTGGACCATGCCGAGACCGGCATGGATGGCATCGAGTGGGGAGCCGAATCGGACCTCCTCGCCCCGGATCCGGATGGTCCCGTCATCGGGAGCGAGGAGCCCGTAGAGGATCGACATGAGCGTGCTCTTCCCGGCGCCGTTCTCGCCGACGACGGCATGGATGACGCCCGACTCGACGGTCAGATCGATCCCGTCGTTGGCCACCACGCCGGGGTAGCGCTTGGTGATCCCGCTTAGCTCGAGCTCGACCGCCAAGATGGCTCAGTGCACTTAACCGGCGGCAAGCGGGTCGGGGATCTCAAGGGTGCCGTCGATGATCTGCTGTGCGGCCTCCTCGACCTGCTCGACGATGTCGGGATGGTCGGCGATAACGCAGCCGCTCTCAGCCAGGTCGTCTTCCAAAGCCATCACCCCCGTCCCCCCCTCGGCAAGACCGAAGGAAGTGAAGCCGGGGGCGTCGCCCGCCAGGATCTGGTCGATGAGCTGCTCGGTGGCGTTGTCGACCAGCTTCATGGAGCTGTCCACGATATTCCCCGGGGAGTCGGGGCACTGGTTGACGTCGACTCCGTAGCTGAGGAAGCCCTCCTCCTCGGCGGCCTCAAAGATGCCGCCGTTGGAGCCGGCCCCCACCGCGAAGATGTGGTCGGCGCCCTGGGCGGCGAGGGCCAGGGCCTGCTCCTTGGCCCGGGCCGGGTCGGAGAAGGCGTTGTCACCCTCGATGAAGAGCTGGGAGTCGCTGATCGACTCGTCGATGCTCTGGGCGCCGAGAGCGAAACTGTCGGAGTAGCGGTGGAGGAAGGGGATGTCGGTGGCAACCACCGAACCGATCTGGTTCGCCTCGGTCAGATTGCCTGCCATGATCCCCAGCAGGTAGGAGGCCTCCTGTTCCCGGAAGACACCGCAGTGGAGGTTGGGAGCGGGTTCCTCCGGGCAGCTGTCGATGAGAATGAACTCCTGGTCGGGATTGGCCTGAGAGAACTCGTCGGCCAGCTCGACCAGCTGGAACGTGGTCAAGACGATGATGTCGGGCGCCTCGTCGACGGCCGCCTCGATGTTGGCCCGCCGCGTGGTCTGGTCTGTCGACTCGAACGTCTTCCCGGTGCCTCCCAGCCGCTCGGCGGCCCGCTGGGTGCCGGTCTGCCCCAGCTCGAGGAACTTGTTCACACCGATCGGGTTGGGTGTGACGTAGATGAAAGATGGACCATCGCCGGCGGGGGCGGTGTCATCGCTTTCGGCCGCAGTGGTGTCGGTGGCGCTCCCAGCGGCGCTGGTGTCGGTGGTGTCCCCGTTGGAAGGGATGTCGGTGTCGGCGCCTCCACAGGCGCCAAGGGTCACCGCCAGCACGGTGAGCAATGCGAGCAACTTGTTGGATTGGGTTCTCATGGCGTTCTTCCTCCTGGTTCCGGTCATCGGGTACCGTCGATTGTCTCCCAAATCGAATCTGACCATTCGCCGCTCCGCGGGGCGGTGATGAGATCGAGGGGTGTCACGTCGAAGGCCGGATTGACTGCCTGGGTGTCGGGTCGGTCACGGTCACTCGCTGCCTGGGGGAGCAGGGTCTGGTCGATGAGGTCGACCGCGCCCCCATTCCGTTCGATAGTCCGTAGCGACAACGACTCAACCTCGCTTGTCTGACAACTGCTTGCCAGCGTAGAAAGGTGGAATCGATGGTGTCAAAGGGTTCTCCTCAGCGGTGACGTACCAGGCTCCAGTGGAAGCGGCCCTCGACGAAGTGGGTGTGAGCAAGGGCGACGGGGACGCCGTCCTGGTCGAAGTGGAGTTGGCTCAACAGGAGGTAGGTGGGATCGGTGGGCCGTTCCCCCCAGCCTAGATCGGGGTCGTGAACGGCGTGGATGTCCGTGACCGCCGACACCGCCCGCACCCCATGGGCCTCGAGCACCGCAAACAGCGAACCGGTGACTTCGGTGGTGGAGAAATCAGGTCCGAGGTGCCTTGCAGGAATGAGGTCGTGCGAGAACGCCACCGTCTCGCCATCGGCGGTGAGGGCGCGTTCGGTCGCCAGCACCTCGTCGCCTTCTTCTAACTGGAGACTCGCCAGCTCATGTGTTTCTGCCTGCCGCAATAGGATGCTCCGGTACACCGCTTCTGGCGTACGGCCGTGGGAACGGATCGTTTCCGACAACGACGCCAACTCCCGAAGATCGGCCCGCACCCCGCTCACCCGGCCGGTGACGAAGGTCCCCACCCCGCGTCGGGTCACGGTCAGCCCGCGGCTTTCCAGGTCCTGGAGGGCGGTGCGGATGGTGGCCCGGGATACCCCGTAGATCTCGGCAAGTTGGTGCTCGCTGGGGAGACGGTCACCGCTCGCCCACTCGCCGCGGGCGATCTGGGCGCGCAGGTCAGTGGCAATCGATCCTGAGAGCGTCTCGGACGGGGCGGTGAAGGCCATCGACCCGCACCCTACCCGCGTGATTGACAACATGGCGGCTTCCGTCGTAGCTTGTCTGACATGCCCCACCATGACGCAGATGCCGCGGCCATCATCGACGCTCTCGGCCTCGAGCCCCTCACCCTAGAGGGGGGCATGATCGGACGGGTCTGGCGCACGGAGGCGGGATCCGCCATCTATTACCTGGTCCGTCCCGGCGACTTCTCTGCGTTCCACCGCCTCGGTGCAGACGAGTTGTGGCACCACTACTTGGGCGCGCCGGTCCAGATGGTCCTACTCCGTCCCGACGGAGGCGTTCGCCGTCCCGTGCTGGGCACGGACCTCGGTGCCGGCGAGCGACCCCTGGTGGTGGTGGAGGCAGAAACCTGGATAGGTGCGGAGACGCAGGGCGAGTGGAGTCTGGTAGGTGCCACCATGGCACCTGCCTTCGATCTCGACGGGTTCGAGATGGGGGACCGGGAATGGCTGAGCGAGGCCTACCCGGAGGCGGTCGGAGACATTCGCCGGCTGACACGAGAGGAGACATGATGGACCTCTACGACCAGGTGATGGGCGCCGCCGCCGCCATCCAGGAACGCAGCGGGGCAGAGCGCCACGATGTCGCCGTGGTCCTCGGGTCGGGACTGGGTCCCCTTGTCGAGCGCCGTCCCAACTCGGTGGTGATGGATTACGGCGAGCTCCCCGGGTTCCCCATCCCCCAGGCGATGGGCCATGCCGGGCGCGCCTACTCGGTCGAGGCCGGCGCTCACCGGGTGTTGTTGTTGTCGGGGAGGGCCCATGCCTATGAGGGTCACGACATGGCGACGATGACACTGCCGGTGAGGGCAGCGGTGGCGGCCGGGTGTCACACGGTGATCCTCACCAACGCCGCCGGCGCCATCCCAGGGTGGCTCCAGCCGGGTGACCTGGTGGTGATCCGGGACCACATCAATCTGGCGGCCCGCAACCCCTTGGTCGGTCCCAACGATGAACGGCTGGGTCCTCGCTTCCCCGACATGACCGACGTGTACTCCCCACGGCTGCGCTATCTCGCCCGCAGGGTGGCGGCGGAGGACGGGACCGAGATGCAGGAGGTGGTGTACGCCTGGTGGCTCGGTCCCAGTTTCGAAACCCCTGCCGAGATCGGCATGATCGCCGCCCTGGGCGGCGACGTGGTGGGCATGTCGACGGTCCCCGAGGCCATCGCCGCCCGTCACATGGGCGCCGAGGTGGTCGGCTTCTCCCTGGTCACCAACCGGGCCGCCGGTCTCTCCGATGGCCGTCTGTCGTCGGAGGAGGTGATGGAGGTCGCCACCCGAGCCCGACCCCGTATCGAGGCCTTCATGGACCGGTTCCTGGCCCACACCGATCTGGGGGCCGGGCCGGAGAGCTAGTGGTGTGTCCCTGAATTGATGCCGCGGTGTCGCCGAGGCATCGGCGCCGATGGCAAGGATGCAGGACGAAGGCGCACCCGGGGCGGTGCTTCAAGGACGAGGACGCAGCAAGCGGCGTCTAGGCCCGGCGAGACCGCGTAGCTATTTCGGGGACACACCACTAGACCAGTCCCCCTGGTCCCTGGGGAAGGCACATGGCGTGTTACCGGCCTGGGTATGGAGGCGGCACCACACGACACCGGCGACGTCTCATCCCAAAGTTCGGGCTGCGCTTCGCTTTTCGGGGGTTCGCTCTGGGTGGGAAACCCGATACCGTAAGTAGCCATGCCCGAAGGCACTCTCGGACTGGTCATCGTCATCGGGGCCAGCCTGCTCTTCCTGTGGGTGAGCAGGTGGATGATCGCCGTCCTGTCGTCGACCCCAGCCGAGGTCGACCCCGAAGACGTGGTCGCGGTCGATCAGGACTATCGGTGTTCGGTGTGTGGTGCCGAGCTCACCCTGAGATCGGTCAACGTCCAGGAGACGGGACCCCCCAAACACTGCCGAGAGGAGATGGACCCGGTGTGGCGACCGTGAGTTGGCGGGTTCAGATCCGCTCGATGATGGTCCCGTTGGCCATGCCCCCACCCTCACACATGGTCTGTAGCCCGTAACGTCCCCCGGTTCTATCCAACTCGTGGACGAGGGTCGTCATCAGTCGGGCACCGGATGCCCCGAGGGGATGGCCCAGTGCGATGGCACCACCGTTGACGTTGGTCCTCTCCCACAGGCCATCGGGGTCGGCACCTCCGTGTTCGATCCTCCACGCCGCCGTCACCGAGGCGAATGCCTCGTTCACCTCGAACAGATCAATGTCGTCGATGCCCATACCGGCACGCTCCAGGGCCTTGGTCGTGGCGGGGATCGGACCGGTCAGCATCATCACGGGGTCGACACCGGCCAGTGAGAACGACACGAAACGAGCCTTCGGCGTGAGACCCAACTCCTCGGCCTTCGAGTCCGACATGATCAACAACGCCGCAGCCCCGTCCGAGATCTGCGAGGAGTTGCCGGCCGTGATGACCCCATCGGGCTTGAATGCCGGCTTCAGATCCGCCAGCGCCGCGAGGGACGTCTCGAAACGGATCCCCTCGTCCACCGACACCTCACGGGTCTCCCCGGTGGCATTGGTGACCGGCACCGGGATGATCTGGGAATCGAACCTGCCCTCCTCGGTGGCTCGGGCGGCTCTATGGTGCGAGCCCAGCGAGAGCTCGTCGAGGGTCTCCCGGGAGAGACCCCACTTCTCGGCGATCATCTCCGCCGATATCCCCTGGGGCACGAGACCCTGGGCGTAGCGTTCCAGCATCTTCGGTCCGAAGGGCTGCCCCGGGCCCTGTTGGGCCGTGATTCCCATGGGCACCCGGGTCATCGACTCCACACCGGCGGCTATCACCACGTCATAGGCGCCGGCGATCACCCCCTGGGCGGCAAAATGGGCCGACTGCTGGGATGACCCGCACTGACGGTCGATGGTCACACCGGTGACCTCCTCGGGGAACCCGGCAGCAAGAAGGGCGTTGCGGCCCACATTGACCCCCTGCTCCCCCGTCTGCATGACCGTACCCATGATCACATCGTCGACGACCCCGGGGTCGAGATCGTTGCGGTCGATAAGGGCCTTGAGGGGTATCGAGGCGAGATCGACGGGATGGATGTCGGCAAACACCCCATTGCGACGGCCCGACGGTGTGCGCACAGCATCGACGATGACAGCGGATTCCATGAAGGTCCTTTCACTTCTCTCTTCCCCATACTCAACCACACCGCCAACGGCCGTGTTCCCACCATCAACTCCGGTTCACCACCGAGAACCGTCGAGGTCCGACGGCGAAGCAAAACCTGGCGCCGTCCGTCATGAAGCGCGAACAAATCCCCGCGAGAGTTGGATGACTACGTAGACGACCAGGCCCACACCCACCACCAAACCGCCCGGACGAGTCAGCCACCCGATCAGTAGGGTCAGGGCCAGGATGCCGAGGATTCCACCCACGGTGACCAGCAGGAACTGCTGGAGGCGGACCGAGCGACGCCAGCTCCCGTCCAGCACCCCCCGTTTCAGCTCACCGAAGCCGATCTCATCCGACCACGAGAACCCGACCGCCCGGCCCTTGAAGCGCCAGGCGCCCTCCCGGCCCACCCCGGCTGCCTCCTGGTCGCTGAGCCGCCGCTTGTGGGCGGTCACCCCGTTCCAGAAGTAGCCGGTGAGGAACGTGGCGAAGCCGAGGGCTACTAGGCCGATCAGCACCTTCTCGATCATTCAGTCGCTGTCCTCCTCGAAGGTCTGGGAGGTAAGGTCAAAGGTGTCGATCACCTCACCTCCCTGAGTCGGGATGCTCCAGCGCAGCGAGACCTGCTCCTCGACCACGCCCGGTCTGGTGATCGGCACCACGAACTCCTGCCCTTCCGGAGTGCCCTTCTTGAGCGGGACGAAATGACCCCCGAGCCAGCCTCCTGGGTCGCTTCCTGGGTTGTAGTCGACCAGCTCGAGCTGGAGGAGGAACCGGCCATCATCACGACGCCCGTGGATCGCGAAATCGTTGAACGTAAGAAGATCCCCCCGGAGCTCGAAACTGCATTGCGGTGTCCCGACTAGGTCCACGCGCCCGCCACCGGAAACGGCCCCGTCCGGATCCACCGTGAATTCGACCGCACCCTCCCACGCACTCACACACTCGAATCCAGCCCCAGTCTGAGTGGCCTCGCTGTGCATGGTGCCGGTCCAGCATTCGGGGAGCTTCGCTCCGGCTTCGGCAAGCATGTCGCCGATGCGGTCGATCAGCGCCTGATCGATCCTGCCTACTCGCTGCAGGCCGGTTC
>WHUC01000076.1 GCA_009377435.1 Acidimicrobiia bacterium | reverse complement strand
GGCGACCGATCGAACGACACCTCCCGGACCAGATCCAACAGATCCACCACCCGATCCGACGCCAGCCGATACACCACCCTGTTGCCATCCCGGCGAGCCGTCACCAGGCCCACCCGACGTAAAACCTGGAGATGTTGAGAGCAGTTCGCCACCGCGAGATCTACGACCTCGGCGAGATCCTCCACCGAGCGTTCACCCTGCGCCAACACATCCAAGAGCTCCACCCGCCGGCCACTAGCCAACGCCTTTGCAGTGGAAGCGAACCCGTCATACAACTCGACCTTCGACATTTTGCTCCTCGCTAGATCGTTCAAGAGTTTAGTTGAACTGTCGAGTAACGCACATTCCCCTGGCGTCAGCGCGCGGACCACGAATGACTTCAATAGGTCAAGTGAACGATTGACAATGTGAATTGAGCCCTGTAGCCTCACCTCAGACAGAGAGCGATATGGGATAGGTGATTAGATGCGACCGGTACGTAGGGTTGGAGCGGGTCTGACGGCCCTGGCGATGGCGATGCTCTTGCTGTTGGGTTTGACCGCATCGGCGGATGTCGGTGACACCATCAGGGTCAGCGTCAACAGCGCCGGCGTCGAGGGCAACAACAACTCCTTTGGTTCGTCGGTCTCGGCCGACGGACGCTACGTCGCCTCCCACTCGTTCGCCACCAACCTCGTCGCCGGCGACACCAACAACGCATCCGACGTGTTCGTCCACGACACCAGCACCGGTGACACCATCAGGGTCAGCGTCAACAGCGCCGCCACCGAGGGCAACGACAACTCGTTCGATCCGTCGGTCTCGGCCGACGGACGCTACGTCGCCTTCCAATCGTCCGCGTCGAACCTGGTCGCCGGTGACACCAACAACCTATCTGACGTGTTCGTCCACGACACCAGCAGCGGTGACACCACCAGGGTCAGCGTCGACAGCGCCGGCGTCGAGGGCAACGAGGACTCGTCTTGGGCGTCGGTCTCGGCGGATGGACGCTACGTCGCCTTCCAATCGTCCGCGTCGAACCTGGTCGCCGGTGACACCAACAACGCATCCGACGTGTTCGTCCACGACACCAGCAGCGGCGTCACCACCAGGGTCAGCGTCGACAGCGCCGGCGTCGAGGGCGACACCGGCTCCTCCAGTCCGTCGGTCTCGGCCGACGGACGCTACGTCGTCTTCGAATCGGCCGCGTCGAACCTGGTCGCCGGTGACACCAACAGCGCATCCGACGTGTTCGTCCACGACACCAGCAGCGGCGTCACCACCAGGGTCAGCATCAACAGCGCCGGCGTCGAGGGCAACGGCAGCTCCCTCGAGCCGTCGGTCTCGACCGACGGACGCTACGTCGCCTTCCACTCGCTCGCGTCGAACCTGGTCGCCGGTGACACCAACGACCGCGCCGACGTGTTCGTCCACGACACCAGCAGCGACGCCACCACCAGGGTCAGCGTCAACGGCGCCGGCGTCGAGGGCAACACCACCTCCTCCGGTGCGTCGGTCTCGGCCGACGGACGCTACGTCGCCTTCGCATCGGTGGCGTCGAACCTGGTCGCCGGTGACACCAACGGCGTATCCGATGTGTTCGTCCACGACACCACCAGCGGCGACACCATCAGGGTCAGCGTCCACACCGACGGCGTCGAGGGCAACAACACCTCCTCCGGTGCGTCGGTCTCGGCCGACGGACGCTACGTCGCCTTCGACTCGTTCGCGTCGAACCTGGTCGCCGGTGACACCAACTTCCGCGCCGACGTGTTCGTCCATCAGGCTCTGGCCGATCCGCCACCCCCAACCACCACCACCACGACGACGACGACGCCCGATGGTGACCGCGACTTCTTCACCGATGATGACGACTCGATCTTCGAGGACGACATCAACGCCATCGCCGAGGCCGGGATCACCCGCGGCTGCAACCCACCGGAGAACGACCACTACTGTCCCGACGACTCCTTCCTGAGAGGACAGGCCGCCGCCTTCGTCCGCCGCGCCCTCGGGGTGCCCGCCACCAGTACCGACCACTTCGTCGACGACGACGGCAACATCTTCGAAGAGGACATCAACGCCATCGCCGAAGAGGGAATCACCCGAGGCTGCAACCCACCGGACAACACCATGTTTTGTCCCACCGACCCGTTCACCCGAGGACAGGCCGCCGCCTTCATGAGACGAGCCCTCAACGTCCCCGCCACGGGGACCGACCACTTCGTCGACGACGACGGCAACATCTTCGAAGAAGACATCAACGCTATCGCCGAGGCCGGGATCACCCGCGGCTGCAACCCGCCGGAGAACGACCGGTACTGCCCGTCCGACCCGTTCACCCGAGGTCAGGCCGCCGCCTTCATGAGACGAGCCCTACTCCCCTGACATCACGGCGCCCGCCCGAGGAGACGACTTGATGTATCGCTCGGTGCGTACAGGGTTGACCCGAGCGCCTGCAGCACATTCCGAGCCGGGGTCGGCGCCCTACGCGCCCGACTCGACGGATCAGGCGTTGGGGAACCTGGGGCGGAGGTTGTGGCCAGGCGATGACTTCCCCTGGGTTCGGGGGGCGGGCTGGCTATCCGGTCAGCACCGAGGCCAGACCCCAGATGGTGAGGAGGATCCCCACGGTTATGAGGAAGATGACCCGGCCCCTGCGGAAGCGTCCGGCTGCGTCACGCTCTCCGTGGGAGTGCTTCCACCAGGCGAGGCCGTTTCCCAGGATGAGGGCCGCCCCCAGGGCGAGGATCAACTGGGCGAAGAGGCTGTCAAGTGCGAGAATTTCGGCCACGAGGGGACGGTAGCGATAACGCCGGCGGTGGCGTTAGCGGCCCACTCCCCGGGAGGCGATCCAGCCCTCGACGAGGTCGGCCACGGTCTCGGCGTCGGCGATGGCCCGTCCGGCTTCGTCAGCCGGTACCGGGCCGAGGTCGTAGTCGGCGTGACTGCGACGGTCATAGAGCGAGCGCAACAATCTGCCCGCCACATCGTCGAGCGCTTCGCGCTTGACCACGAGCTGACCAAACGCAGAGATCACACCGGCGTGCTTGGACCGCGTCTCGCCGAGTGAGAGCAGAGCCGCCTCGGCGGCGTAGAAAGCGGCGTAGTAACAGCGACTCACCGCCTGGGCCGAGAAACCCTCAGCCGCCAGGACCCGAGCCGCGGCGATCTCCTCTCGGCACCGGTCCACTCCGGCATCGACACCACTCACGTATCGCTCACCCCACCACGACACCGTGTGAGCGGGCCTCGATCATGACGGGCACACGAGCGTGTTCGAAGTCGTTCTCGCTCACAGGCAACGCCGACAAGGTGACACCATGTTGCAGCGACAGCCGCCACAACAGGTCGTCCATCCGGTGCAGCTCGTCCCACGGTGACGACATGTCCCCCAAGACGACAAGCAGATCGATATCGGACTCTGGACCTGCGTCGCCTCGTGCCTGCGACCCGTACAGCAACACCTTGACCAGGCGGCCGCCGAACAGGTCACGCAACCCGTCTGCGGCAACACCGGCGATATCGGCCACGCCCAGCGGGCCGAAGCCATCGGCATCGTCGTCGAGGTCGGCGAGGGCCTCATCGGCGACCTCCTCCGACACCAGGTCACGCCACAAGAGCCATTTGATGGCGCGTGCGTGCATCCGACGATCGTGAAACTCGAACCATTCCGCCCGTATGTCGTCAAGATCGTACAAGGTGTCCTTGAACCGGCGGAATGCGCCCCGTCCCTGTAGTGACCGGGTCAACAAGTCGCGGACATGGGCGTCCCGGACCCTGTTGGTGAAATCGACCATGTCCCCATAGGCGTCCCTCGATTCAAGCGAGTCGATGGGGACTAGGTTCCTGGCCTCGAACTCTTCCGGGTCTTCATCGTCTGAGCAGTATTCGACGGCGCCGGTGATCGGATCGATCCACCAGGAGGCGTCGTACGAGTGGTCCTCGAGGGCCTGGACGAGCCAGTCCAGGTTCACCGACGAAAGATCGAGCATCTTTATCTCCCTCCATCTGGCCCGATGTGGTGAGAATACTCGTACCGGGCGAAGAGGCTGTCGAGTCCGAGAACATCGGCCATGACGGGACGGTAGCGAGGACGCCGGGCGGTGGCGTGAGTCGGCCCATTCCGGGGCTATGGTTGGGCGACGTGCCGACACTGCCTCATATCGCCTCAGGGAAGGTGCGAGAGATCTACGAGATCGACGAGGACAGGCTGCTGTTCGTCGCCACCGATCGGATCTCCGCCTACGACGTGATCCTCCCCCAACCGATACCTGACAAGGGTCGCGTCCTCACCGGGGTCTCCCGGTTCTTCTTCGATCTACTCGACGTTCCCAATCATCTTCTATCGACCGATGTCTCCTCGGTCGATGGGCTGGGCGACGACGAGATTCCGCACCTCTCGGGTCGGGCGATGATCGTGCGTCGCGTCGAGGTCATCCCCGTCGAGTGCGTGGTGAGGGGATATCTCTACGGGTCCTCTTGGCGGGAGTACCGCGACGGTGGCGGACCCACCACCGAGCATCTCCCCGACGGGTTGAGGATGGCCGACAAGCTGCCCGAGCCCATCTTCACCCCGGCCACCAAGGCCGTCTCCGGTCACGACGAGAACATCACCGAGGCGCAGACCCGCCAACGGCTTGGAGACGATCTCTACGAGGACCTGAGACAGCGGTCGATCGAGGTCTATCTGAGCGCCTCCGATCACGCCGCGGCACGCGGCGTGATCCTCGCCGACACCAAGTTCGAGTTCGGCACCACCGCCGACGGCGAGGTGATCCTCATCGACGAGGTGCTCACCCCGGACTCGTCCCGTTACTGGCCGGCCGACCGATGGGCGCCGGGCAACGAGATCCCCAGTTACGACAAGCAGTTCGTCCGGGAGTGGCTCGATCAGACCGGTTGGGACCGCACCCCGCCTGCCCCCGATCTTCCCGCCGACGTGATCTCGGGGACACGGGATCGATACATCGAGGCCTACGAGAAGATCACCGACCTCTCCTTCGACGACTATCTGGATAGATGACCACCAACCGAGCCGAGAGACATCCCCCATGCAGGTGACCGTCCGCATCATCCGCCGCCCCGAGATCGCCGACCCCGAGGCCACCACGGTGGCTCGTTCCCTGGCCAACCTCGGGTACGAAGAGGTGAGCGGGGTACGCACGGGGAGGGAGTTCATACTCGATGTCGCCTCCGACGACCCCGAGACCGTTCGGGACCGGGTCACCGCCATGTGCGAGCAGATCCTGGCCAACCCGGTCATCGAGGACTACGAGATCCTGATCGACGGCTCTCCCGAGCCACCCCCACCGCCCACCGCCGACTCATGATCGGTGTCGTCGTGTTCCCCGGAACCAACTGTGAGCGGGACACGGCGAGGGGGCTCGAGGCGGTCGGCGCCGAGGCGGAGCTGGTGTGGCACGGCGATGACGACCTCACCGGGGTCGAGGCCGTGGTACTTCCCGGTGGGTTTGCCCACGGCGACTATCTGCGCACGGGCGCCATCGCCGCCCGGTCCCCGGTCATGACCGAGGTTGTGCGTCTCGCCACCGAGGGTCGTCCCGTCCTGGGTATCTGCAACGGGTTCCAGGTGCTGTGCGAGTCCGGTCTCCTCATGGGGGCGCTCATCGCCAACCGCGACCTGAGGTTCATCAGTCGGCTCATTGATGTCGAGGTCACCGACACCGACACGGTCCTCACGCGGGGGCTTGAGTCGGGCACCCGCCTTCGTATCGCCCTCAACTCCTACCAGGGAAACCACCGTGACCCCACCGGCGAGGCACGTGTGGTGGTCCGCTACGTCGACGACCCCAATGGATCGCAGAACGGGGCGGCGGCCGTCGCCAACGCCTCGGGAAACGTCGTTGGGATCATGCCCCACCCCGAACGGGCCACCGAGTTGATCCTCGGGTCGGCTGACGGTAGGGCGATGCTCGAGTCCTTCGCCCGATCGGTGGAGACAACCAATGTCTGATCCCCATCTTCTGGCCCCCGAGGAGGACGCTCTCGTGGCGTCGGATGAGTCCTCGGTCGCACCCGAGCCCGAACCGGTCCATCGTCGGCTGGGTCTCACCGATGAGGAGACCGAGCGGATCCATCGCCGTCTCGGGAGGGACCCCCGACCCGCCGAACTGGCGATGTTCTCGGTCATGTGGTCGGAGCATTGTTCCTACAAGTCGTCCCGCACCCATCTCGGGCGGTTCCCCACCGAGGCCGACTGGGTGGTAGTCGGTCCCGGTGAGAATGCCGGTGTGGTCGACCTCGGTGATGACTGGCTGGCGGCGATACGTATCGAGAGCCACAACCATCCCTCCTTCGTCGAGCCCTACCAGGGCGCCGCCACCGGGGTGGGTGGGATCTTGCGTGACGTCTTCACGATGGGTGCCCGACCGGTGGCATTGTGGGATCAGATCCGGTTCGGATCCCTGGACCAGCCCAAGAACCGATTCCTCTTCGACGGTGTGGTCGCCGGGATCGGCGGGTACGGCAACGCCGTCGGCGTTCCAACGGTGGGCGGGGAGATCGCCTTCGACGAGAGCTATGGGGGGAACCCACTGGTCAACGTCATGTGTCTCGGTGTCCTCCGCCGTGAGAATCTGGTGCTCGGGACGGCGGGACCGCCCGGAACCATGGCCGTTCTGGTCGGTGCGGCCACGGGCCGCGACGGCATCGGTGGCGCATCGGTTCTCGCCTCGGCTTCCTTCGACGAGGACAGCGGGACGAAGCGGCCCTCGGTGCAGGTCGGTGATCCATTCGAGGAGAAGAAGCTGATCGAGGCCTGTCTCGAGCTCTATGACCGCGCCCTCGTCGTCGGTGTGCAGGACCTGGGCGCCGCCGGGGTCTCCTGTGCCTTCTCCGAACCCGCCGCCCGCGCCGGTGTGGGGATGAGGGTCGATCTCGATGCGATCCACACCCGGGAGCCCGGGATGACCGCCCCCGAACTCCTTATGTCGGAGTCGCAGGAGCGCATGATGGTGTTCGTCTCCCCCGACCTGCTCGACGATGTCCTCGAGGTCGCCGAGAGATGGGAGATCTCCGCCTCCGTGGTGGGTGAGGTGGTCGCCGGTGAAACCATCACTATCAGTCACGAAGGGGAGATCGTCGCCGAGGTGCCGGCACCGGCGCTGACCGATGAGGCGCCTGCTTATGAGAGACCCTTCGGGGAGCCGCCGTGGATGGAGGACCTGTGGTCCAACACCGTCGGCTTCATGAAGACACCTGCCGTCGGCGAGGCGCTCCAGTCGCTTCTCGACGACCCTTCGATCGCGTCGGCGCGGTGGGCGTTCGAACAATACGACCACATGCTGTACTGCGACACCCTGGTCCGCCCCGGCAACGACTCGGCTCTGCTCCGGATCCATGGCACCCCCAAGGCCCTGGCGGTTACCTCCGACGGGAACGGACGTCTCTGCCTCCTCGACCCGCGACGGGGTGGCGCCCGCCTCGTCTACGAGGGGGCGCTGAATGTGGCCACGGTGGGGGCGAGACCGCTCGCCGTGGTGGACAATCTCAATTTCGGGAACCCCGAGAAGCCCGATGTCATGTGGCAGTTCCGGGAGACGGTCGAGGGCATCTCGGAGGCGTGCGAGGCCCTCGGCATTCCCGTCGTCGGTGGCAACGTCTCCTTCTATAACGAGACGGACGGCAACGACATCCACCCGACACCCGTCGTCGGTCTGCTCGGACTAACCGAGCCCGTGCCCTCCCGGCTACCCACCCTGGATCGGGCCGCCGAGGGGATGGAGGTGTGGTTCATCGGGCTACCCGATGTGGTCAATCTTGCCGGATCGGCCTTCGAGCAGACCGTATTCGGTCATATCGGGGGACGTCCCGTCGCCCCCGACGCCTCGATGGCCCGTAGGGTCAACGAGTTGATCCGACGTCTCGCCCTCGACGAGGTCGCCGCGGTCCTCCATGACGTCTCCGACGGCGGATCGGCGGTCACGATCGCCGAGATCGCCATCGCCTCCGGAGTCGGTGTCGAGATCGGATATCGCGACTGGCGTCATCTCTTCTGTGAGGACCCACATCGTGTGGTGGCCGTGGTCGAGCCCGAGAAGGTGAACACCCTCGTGCTCCTCGCCGAGGAGCTGGGTGTCCCCGTCGAGAGGATCGGCTGGGTGGGCGGCACCACCATCGTGTTGGAGGGCCCGATGGGGGTACGTACCGAGCTGGGGGTCGACGACGCCCGCACCCTCTACGAAAGGGCGATCCCCCGTCGTATGGGATAACGGTGGGCACAGCCCGAGGCGCGCCCCCGACATGTTGTTGTCCCCCTCGGAGAGGGGGGAAAGTCCCTGCCGGGCCGAAGGTCCGGGAGGTAGGGGGGCACAATGGTCTCGGTGGTCGCGGCCCGATCGGGTCGCGGAGTTGCCCCCCTCGTCAGCGCCTGCGGCGCTGCCACTCCCCCCACTTCCGTGGGGGGAGAACATCGGTGGTCGCGACATCACACCCCATGCGAGAGGTCGGAAGAAAGCTCGCACACAATCGCTACAGTCTTGGCGATGGCGCAGACGATCGGGATCCTGACCGCAGGGGGCGACTCGCCGGGTCTCAATGCGGCCATCCGGGCCGTCGGCAAGGCGGCTCTGCGCAGTCATGACATGCACGTCATCGGGTTTCGTGAGGGCTTCCGTGGTCTCATGCAGAACCGTTACGTTCGTCTCGGGGCAGACGAGTTGTCCGGCATCCTCACCCGTGGTGGCACCGTTCTCGGCACCTCCCGGGCCAAGGTGCAAAAGATGGATGTGGGGAACGGGGAACGCCTCGACATGCGTCCCATGATGAAGGAGGTGGTCGATCAGCACCAGCTCGACGCCCTGGTGTGTCTCGGGGGCGGGGGAACGATCAAGAACGCCAATCGTCTCGCCGAGACCGGCATCCCGGTGTTGGTGCTTCCCAAGACCATCGACAACGACATCTGGGGCACGGATGCCACCTTCGGCTTCGACACCGCCCTCAACATCGCCACCGAGGCAATCGACCGGCTCCACTCCACCGCACACTCCCACCACCGCATCGTGGTGGTCGAGATCATGGGTCACAACACCGGGTGGTTGGCCCTCGGCGCCGGTCTTGCCGGCGGTGCCGACGTCATCCTGATCCCCGAGATCCCCTACGACGAGGACTCGGTGGCCTCGGCCATTCTCGGTCGGAAGGCCGCGGGGAACCCCTTTTCGATCGTGGCCATCGCCGAGGGCGCCATGTCCCATTCCATGACCGAGGAGCGCTCGCGACTCAAGACCGAGAAGAAGACGGCCCGCGACGACGGTGACACCGGGGCTAAACAGGTCGCCTCCGACGCCCTGGGCCTTCTTGACGGGGTGAGGGGGGACATAACGCACGACCTCGCCACGGCACTCGAGGAGAGGACGGGTCTGGAGAGTCGTGTCACCATCCTCGGTCATGTGCAGCGGGGTGGGACGCCGTCACCGGTCGA
Organism: Acidimicrobiia bacterium; assembly: GCA_009377435.1. GTDB lineage: Bacteria > Actinomycetota > Acidimicrobiia > Spongiisociales > ZC4RG35 > WHTL01. Next base: position 455 of record WHUC01000076.1, on the reverse strand, counting down.
TCGTCTTCTCGCCACCCGACTCGGCACGGCGTGCGTCGATCTGATCGTCGAAGGGGTCACCGGGGTCCTGGTCGCCTCAGACGGCGATGGGTACACCATTATCCCCCTCGCCGATGTCACCGGCAAGAGGAAGACCGTGCCCCTCGACCATCGCTGGATCGGTTCGGCGAGGTCACTGGGTATCAATCTCGGCGATTGACCAATCGGGGTTCAGACCTCGCCACCGGGGTATCCTGGGGGTAATCAAACGAGGAGGATCGAAAATGGGTGTTCTTGGAATCATCCTTATCGCCATCGGCGCCGTCCTGACGTTCGCTCTCGAGGCCGACGTGAGTGGGATGGATATCTCCACGGTCGGGATCATCCTGATGGTTGTTGGTGGCGTCGCCTTCATCACCGGTCTGGTGCGGGGAACCTTCGGAGGGTTCCGCACCCGCACCATGCGTCAGGTCTCC
>WHUC01000075.1 GCA_009377435.1 Acidimicrobiia bacterium | reverse complement strand
TGCGGGTCCCGCCCGGTGCCGAGGGTCTCCCCGAGGGGATGAAGAACGATCTTGTCGAACTCATCTCGGAGACGGAGGAGATTCGGGAACTGAGATTCGAACGACTCCCCACCGTTGAGCTTCTCGGCCCCCAGCGGTTGAGGCAACGGGTACGCAACCTCGTGGACGAGGAGCTCGAGGATGTCGTCGCCGATAACGCCCTCTACGATCTACTCGGTCTGATCCCACCCGATACCGATCTCAGAGAGGCCATCCTTGAGCTCTATGGAGACCAAGTGACGGGGTTCTATGACGGGGAGGCAGCCACCCTCGTGGTCGGCACCGGTGGCGACGAGTTCACCGAGCTCGAGAAGGCGACCCTGGTCCACGAGCTCACCCACGCACTCACCGACCAGCATCTCGGGTTCGACGACCGGTACCAGGAGATGATCGACGCCGAGGAGTACGACGCCGCCTCCTCCTATATCACGCTGATCGAGGGCGATGCGGTGAGTGTCGAGTACGACTACGTGGCCTCTCTGCCCGAGAATCGTCTCAATCTCTACTACGACGAGATCATGGGTGTGGATCCCGGTGCGTGGAATACGGCACCCGGCTATCTGCGGGACTCACTGGCGTTCCCGTACATACAGGGCGAGGTGTTCGTCACCGATCTCCTCGACAGCGGTGGCTATCAGGCCGTCAACGAAGCCTATCGCGCCGTGAACCTGAGCACTGAGCAGGTGATCCGCACACGTGACTTCGGTCGTGACCTACCACTCGACGTCGAGCTTCGCGGGGTAACGGTTCCCGGTTACACCGAGACCGTCCACTCCACCTGGGGTGAACTCGGCTTCCGTCTCCTTCTCGGTCAGTTTCTCGAAGAGGAGGTGTCCGCCCGGGCTGCGGAGGGCTGGGGCGGCGACTCCTACCGCCAATACCACGACGGGAGCGGAGAGGCGGTGTTGGTCCTCGAGTACCGGGGTGACACCCCCGCGGACGGGAGCGAGCTGGCCGACGCCCTCGCCGCCTACATCCCCGCCGCCCTCGACACCGGCGAGCCCACCGAAGAGGGGAATGCGCTGGTGGCACGGGGTGAGGACAACATCTGGATACGACGGGAGGGTCCCAATGTGACCCTGGTGATGGCGTCGCTGACCAGTGTCTTTGACGAGGTGCTCGCCACCGTCAATCGATGACGCCGGGGTTTCTCCCCCACCTCGACTCCGGTACCGTCGGATCATGTTGCCGAACACCGCCGCCAGCGGGGGAGGGGTCACCCGATCGGATCTTGGTGGTGTCGACTGGTCGCGGGTCGTGGTCGCCGCCACCTTCTGTGCCAGGCTCAGGGGTCTGATGCCCCGTCCGAGAGATCGGGGGCTCCTTCTCCGCACGTGGACCGTTCACGGCTTCGGGATGCGCGAGGCCCTTCGTGTCTACGGGATCGATGACCATGGCGAGGTGACGACATCGCATCTGCTCCGCCCGCAGCGAGTTATCGTCTCCCCCGGGTCGACGTGGATGCTGGAAGTGCCCATCAACTGGCCCGAGATTCCCATCGGCTCCCTGATTCCGTTCCCTCGATGACGGGTCGTCTCGTCTTCTGTGCGACCCCCATCGGCCATCTCGGAGACGTCTCCGAGCGGCTCCGGACGACACTCCTCGAAGTGGATGTGGTGTTCGCCGAGGATACGCGGAGGACCGGAAAACTCCTCTCCAGCCTCGCCGTCGCCACCCCAATGGTTTCGTTTTTCACCGGCAACGAGAGTCAGCGTCTCGACCAGCTCCGTGAGCGACTCACCCGTGGTGAGTCGGTGGCCATTGTCACCGACGCCGGGATGCCGACCGTCTCCGATCCCGGATCGGGCGCCGTTGCCGTGGCAAGAGACACCGGGGCTGTCGTCGATGTGATTCCGGGTCCGAGTGCGGTCACCTCGGCATTGGCGATAAGCGGTTTCGGTGGGGATCGGTTCGTTTTCGAGGGATTTCTTCCCCGCAAGCAGAGCGAACGGGATCACGCTCTCGAGGGTCTCGACGGAGAACGACGAACCATCGTGATCTTCGCCGCACCCCACCGATTGGGCCGTGACCTCGCCGACCTGGTCTCCGTCCTCCAACCGACACGAATGATCTGTGTGGCCCGGGAGCTCACCAAGCTCCACCAGGAGCTGTGGTGGGGCACCCTCGGGGAGGCCCTGACTCATTGGGATGAGGCGCGGGCCCGTGGCGAGTTCACCCTCGTGATCGCCGGGGCTACCGAAGCTGCGCCCGACACGACCACGGCGGCAGAAGAGGTGGAGCGCCTGATCGGGAAGGGGGCGTCGCCGTCCCGGGCTGTCAAGGAGGTGGCGGGCCGGACCGGCGTGTCACGCCGTGAGCTCTACGAGCTCGTCGTCAGGCGCCGAGCTGGTGACGACAGTCGGCACACACCCCACGACCCCTGAAATCACCGATATTCCGGGCGCTCCCGCAGAAGACACACGCCGCCTCGGCGTTACGGAGGATGACGGCGCCGTCCTCGAAGCCGATCATCACCTCGTCACCCGGGTCGATGTCCATTGCCCGCCGCATCTCGGCAGGTATCACGATCCGACCGAGGCCGTCCATCTTCCGTGCCATACCAGTCTGCATACCAGTTCCTCCTAGACCCCTAGACCGGCGAGTGTAACCTCCGCCATCGTGAAAGCTTCATGGGTCGACACGCACTGTCATCTCCAACTAGACGATCGTAGCGTGTCAGGTCTCCTCAGCGATGCCGACCACGTCGAGTGGGTCGTCGTTCCCGGGATCGATGTCCCCTCGAGCGCCGCAGCCGTCCGGTTGGCCGAGCAGGATCCCCGGCGTCTCGGCGCGGCCTCGGGCATCCACCCCCACGACTCGAAGGGATGGAAGACGGCAACCGATGATATCGCGGCCCTGGCACACAGATCGGTGGCGGTGGGGGAGACAGGTCTCGACTACTACCGCGACCTCACCCCGCGGGACATCCAGCGGGAGTCGTTCGCCTGGCACATCGGGCTCTCCGGGGAACTGTCGCTGCCACTGATCGTCCATTGCCGCGACGCCTTCTCCGATGTCCACCGGATGATCGACGACACCGGGGCAGGGGAGCGGACGATACTGCACTGCTGGACGGGAGGAACCCGCTGGACCAAGAGGTTCCTCGAACTCGGCGTCATGTTCTCGTTCGCCGGTCCGGTCACATTCGCGACCGGGGAGACGATCCGTCTTGCCGCCGAACTCGTGCCCCCGGAACGGGCGCTGGTCGAGACCGACACCCCATATCTGGCTCCGGAGCCTCATCGGGGCGAGCCCAACAGGCCGGCCTGGGTTGCCTACACCGGCGCCAAGCTCGCCGAGGTGTGGGGTATGGCTGTTGCTGATGTTGCCGCGTCCACCACGGAAAATGCGAGACGTGTCTTCGGGGTTCCCGCTTGAGCGGGCACACGCCAACGCAGATCAAACGACTACTCGAACGGCACGGGCTCCGTCCCGACAAGTCGCGGGGACAGCATTTCCTAGCCGACCCCAACCTGGTGTCCAAGGTGGTCCGTCTCGCCGACCTGGGTGAACGCGATCGAGTCGTCGAGATCGGTCCCGGCACCGGAGCCCTCACCCTGGAGATGGCACGGGTCGCCCGAGAGGTGGTGGCCGTCGAGGTCGACGACCGGCTGGCACCCCTCCTCCGTGAGACGGTGGGGACGACGGCCCGCCTCCTCTTCGCCGACGCCACCGACCTCTCGTGGGTGGCCGAACTGGAGGGAGACGGGTGGAAGCTGGTTGCCAACCTGCCGTATAACGTGGGGACACCCTTGGTGCTCGATGTCCTGCGGAAGGTGCCCGAGATCGCGACGATGGTGGTGATGGTACAGACCGAGGTCGCCGACCGACTGGTGGCGAAGGCGGGTGAAGCCGCTTACGGCCTCCCCAGTGTCGTGGTGGGTCTCACCGCCCTGACCGGAGACCGATTCACGGTTCCGCCCCAGGTGTTCTTTCCACCCCCCCGGGTGGGGTCATCGGTGATCAGACTCGATCGCAAGACCGTGGTGGGTGATGTCGACGAGGCGATAAGACTCGCCGCGGTTGCCTTCGGGCAGCGCCGCAAGATGCTTCGGGCATCTCTGGCGGCCGAGAGCGACGACATCGCCGGACTCCTCCGCTCCGTCGGTATTGACCCCACCGCCCGTCCCGAGACGGTTTCTCCCCAGGGGTTTGTCGATCTCGCCGCGGCGTTGGAGGACTCATGACCATGATATCTCCACCCGCCCAGCCCCATCCCGTCACGTGGCGACCAAAGGTCCGCACATGGCCGTGATATCACCCATCTTTCCCGAGGAGGGGGTGGTTTGGGAGGCACCGGCGAAGATCAACCTCGACCTCCGTGTCGGCCCCCCGGCCGATGACGGCTTCCATCCTGTCCGATCCCATGTCCAGACCGTCGAATACTGCGACATACTCCGATTCGTCCCGGCCGAGGAGGACCACATCGATGTGACGGGAGCAGATCTCGGTGAGACCGACGAGAACCTCGTCGTGGCCGCACTTGACGCCCTGCGCAGGTTGACTTCCGTTCCCCCGCTGGCCGTGGAGCTCGAAAAACGGATTCCGCACCGAGCCGGCCTTGGTGGGGGGAGCTCGGATGCCGCCGCCGTCATCAAGGCCGTTCCCGGGGCCAACCTTGATGCCCACTCGGTGGCGGCCACGCTCGGCTCTGACGTCCCCTTCTTCCTCTATGGCGGCTTCGCCCTGACGGAGGGCCGCGGCGAGATGATCACACCGGTTGCACCGGTCGCGGATTATGCCGTGGCCGTCATGCTGCCCGGGTTTGGACTATCGACACCCGACGTCTACGCCGCCTGGGATCGATTGGATGGACCAGAGGGCCCCGGCGTGGGTGGGACAGCCATACCCCCCGGACTCCGGGATAGGGCCCCGCTGGTCAACGATCTGGTTCCGGCCGCCCTCTCGCTCCATCCCGAGCTGGCTGATTGGATGACGGATCTGTCCAGCCTGTGGGGGCGGCCCGTGCTGATGTCAGGATCGGGTTCGGCATGCTTCGGATTCTTCATGGATCACGACGAGGCCGAGGGTGCCCTCGTCGGCGCCGTGGCCGATTCAATGACAGGTTTCGCCGCCACCACGAGGCCGATCGGGGTGGCATCTTGTGGTAGCGGTGCGGGGTCTCGGTAACCTTGGTGGTGCCATGCCCTTGTGGTAGCCGTTGTGGTAGCGGTGGTGTGGTAGCGGTGGGGGATCTCGGTAAGCTTGGGAGTGCCATGCCCTTGTGGGGGGTGGTGTAATAGGTAGCACTACGGGTTTTGGTCCCGTCAGAGCGGGTTCGAGTCCTGCCCCCCCAGCCCCATCCTCCAACCCAACATGAGGAGTTCACGACTTGTCCATCCATGCGATAGTCCTGGCGGCGGGTAAGGGGACGCGTATGCGCTCCACGCGACCCAAGGTGCTCCACCCGGCGGCGGGAAAACCCCTTCTCGGCTGGGTCCTCGATGCCATCTCGGGTGTCGACGCCGATCGCATCGCCGTGGTGGTCGGTCATGGGTCCGACGAGGTCACGGCCGAGCTTCCCGACGGGGTCGAGTCGGTCTTGCAGGAACCGCAGCTCGGCACGGGTCACGCCGTGAGGATCGCCCTGGAGCACCTCGACGGGATCGACCCCAACGACACCATCCTGGTCGCCTACGGCGACACCCCGCTGGTGTCGGCCCAACACTACCGGCGGCTACTCGATGTCGCCCCAGGCCATGCCGTGGTTCTCACCACGGTTACTCCGACCCCCGAGCCTTTCGGCCGGATCATCCGGGACGGGGAGGATCGAATCGTCGGCATCGTGGAGCGTGATGACTGCACACCGGAGCAGGCCGCACTCACCGAGGGTAACGGCGGTATCTACGCCTTTCGGGCCGCCGATCTTGGGGAGGCGCTCGATCGCATCGAAGATCACAACGCACAGGGAGAGCTGTATCTGACCGACACGGTCGGGATCCTTGCCGACTCGGGACTCGCCATGACGTCGGTCGCAGCCGATCCGATCGAGGCTCTTGGTGTCAACTCCCAGGAGGAGCTCTCCGTGGCGGCGCGGTATCTCCGGCGCCGAATCAACCGCGACCTCATGGAATCCGGTGTCGTCATCGACGACCCGGAGCGCACCCACGTCGATGCCGGTGTCGTCGTCGATCCGGGTGCCGTTCTCCGGCCCGGCGTGTACCTGCGAGGTTCCAGCCGCGTCGGGGCCGGCGCCCAGGTCGGGCCCGATGTCACCTGCATCGACTCGGTGATCGGATCCGATTCGCTCGTGTGGTATGCCGTGGTCCGGGAGGCCGATATAGGGTCTGACTGCGACGTCGGGCCATACACGTCCCTGCGACCGGGCACCGTGCTGGAGGACGGGTCGAAGGCGGGCTCATTCGTCGAGATCAAGAAGTCGACGGTGGGAGCGGGCGCCAAGGTGCCCCATCTCTCCTACATCGGTGACGCCTCCATCGGGGCCGGGGCGAACATCGGGGCGGGGGCGATCACATGCAACTATGACGGGTTCAACAAGTATCCGACCGAGATCGGCGCCGGGGCGAACATCGGATCCGACACGATGCTGGTCGCCCCGGTGAAGATCGGCGACGGGGCCTTCACCGGCGCCGGTTCGGTCATCTCCGAGGACGTCGAGGCCGACGCACTGTCTCTGGAGCGTTCACCCCAGAAGCACATCCCCGGCTACGCTCGCAAACGTAGGGACGAAAACAAGTTGAGCGAGGACTGAATGGACATCGTCAGCCGTAGTCGCCTCATGCTGTTCTCCGGTACCGCCCACCCCTCCCTCGGGGAAGAGGTTGCCGAGCTGCTCGGGGTCCCCCTGGGGGGGATCGAGATCTCGACGTTCGCCAACAGTGAGACGTACGTGCACCCCACCGAGAGCGTTCGTGGCGCCGACTGTTTCGTGCTCCAGAGCCACTGTGACCCGATCAACGACCACATCATGGAACAGCTGGTGACCATCGATGCCCTCAAGAGGGCATCTGCTCGGAGGATCACGGCGGTGATGCCCTTTTACGGATACGGCCGCCAGGACAAGAAGGTGTTGCCCCGTGAGCCGATCACGGCCCGTCTGGTAGGTGATCTCTTCATGACCGCCGGTGCCGACCGATTGGTGTCCGTGGATCTCCATACCGGCCAGTTGCAGGGATTCATTCCCAAACCCTTCGATCACCTCACCGCCCTCCCCATCATCGCCGGATATCTTCAGGAGGCCCTCGGGGGGCCCACGACCGTGGTGTCCCCGGATGCCGGTGGTGTGAAACGGGCCGAGAAGTACGCCCGATGGCTGGACGCCTCGGTCGCTTTCGTCTACAAGAGACGCGATCCCACCAGACATGGGGAGTCGACCGCGTTGGAGGTGTCGGGAGAGGTCGAGGGCCGGGACGTCACGATCGTCGACGACATCATCGATGGGGCCAGCACCGTCGCCAACGCTGCCAAGATGGTCACCGAAGCGGGTGCCAACTCGGTCATCATCGCCGCCACTCACGGAATCTTCTCCGGCAAGGCCCTCGACCGGCTCAAGAACGCCCCGATCAGGGAGGTGATCGTGACCAACACCCTACCCGTCTCCCCGGAGATCATGGAGTTGGACAACGTCACCGTGCTCTCCATCGCACCTATCGTGGCCGAGGCGCTCCAGGCCATCTTCTTGGACTCGTCGGTGTCGGAGATCTTTCTCGGCGACAACACTTAGTGCTCTCCCATGAAAACCACCGTCCTCTCGGTGCACACGGGGGCGCGTCGCGCCGTCTTCGACCTCACATCTGAGGTGACAGGGTTTCTCTCCTCGGTGGGGGCCGACGACGGGTTGGTCAACGTCTTCATCCCCCATGCCACGGCCGGGGTGGCGATCATCGAGGTGGGGGCCGGGAGCGACATCGACCTGATCGACGCCATCGATGTCATCCTTCCCCGTGACGAGAGATGGCGGCACCGTCACGGAAGCCCCGGTCACGGGGCCGACCACGTCCTCCCCGGTCTGATAGCACCATCGATATCCATCCCGGTTGTGGGTGGCAATATGTCCCTGGGGACGTGGCAGTCGGTGGTCCTCGTCGATCCCAACAGCGACAACGAGGTGCGCAGCGTCCGCCTCTCCTTTCTCCGGGGCTGATACGGCATCTGTTGGGGCGAGGCGGCGCGGGGTATACGATGCGCCGTATGAGAGCGTGGATCGGTATTGCCCAGACCCAGAAGACAATCGAGTTGGAGATCGAGGATGGCGAGGAGCTTCGTCACCTCGTCGAATCGGCCGTTCCGGGATCGGTCCTCTGGGTGAACGACGTCAAGGGGCGTTCGATTGGTGTCCCTCTTGACAAGATCGCATACATCGAGATCGAGGCGGAGGGAACGCCACACACCGTGGGGTTCATGCCGGGGGCCCCGTGAGTATCGAGTCCGAGCTCGACCACGAGCTGAGGGAAGCGATGAAGACGGGGGACGGTCGCCGACGCGATGTCGTCCGCCAGATCCGATCCGAGGTCCAGGTTGCCGCGGCCGGCGTCGGATTCTCGGGCGAGATCGACGACGACCTGTACCGCTCGGTTATCGCCGCCTACAGCAAGAAGATGGCCAAGTCTCGCGACGAGTACCGGGAGCTGGGGGGGCGGGGCGCCGAGATGGCCGAAAAGCTCGACTTCGAAATCGGGTTCCTCTCCCGTTGGCTTCCCACCAAACTCGGTGAGGACGAGACGGCGAGACTCGTCGACGCCACCATCTCCGAACTCGGCGTCGCCGGAGATCCCAAAGCGACAGGCCGGGTGATCGGTACCATGATGAAAGCCCACGACGAGGATCTCGACGGCGCTCTCGTCAATCGGATCGTCCGGGAACGTCTCTCCTAGGAGGCTGAATTGATGCCGCGATGTCGCCGAGCCATGGGCGCCGAAGGCAAGGCCACAGGGACACGAACGGAGAAGGTCATTTTGAGGCCAGTCTCCTAGATGATCAAACCGATGCTGGCCACCAGATGGCCCCTACCCTTCGACGATCCCGGCTGGTGGTTCGAGGTCAAATGGGACGGATTCCGCTTTATCGCATCGGACGACGGTGTCGTCTCCAGGAATGGCAACGACCTCGCCGGCCGCTTCCCCGATGTCGGCCGATGGTCCATCCCCACTGGTGTGGTGCTCGATGGCGAGTTGATCGCACCTGATGAGACGGGACGCTCCGACTTCTCCCGATTGCAGGGTTCGATGGGGGCCCGGGGCTCCGGTCTGGTCGGGATGGTGTTCGATGTCCTGGCTTGGGATGGCGAGTCAATCGTGGATAATCCCCTCGAGAAGAGATGGGAGAGACTCGACGCATTGGCCCTCCCCGGCAATCTGATCCAGTCGGAGCGGCTGCGCGGCAGGGGCTTGGCCGTCTGGGCGGGGGTCGAGACCGAGGGTCTCGAGGGCATGGTCGCCAAGAGATCCGGATCCCATTATCGACCGGGTCGTCGCTCACCCGACTGGCGTAAGATCGTTCATCGTCGCACGGCCCGGGTCGTGGTGGGTGGGTATCTGCCGGGGAGCGGCAGCCGGTTGAAGACCCTGGGGTCGGTCCTGATCGGTGTCCACACCACCAGTGGGTTCGAATGGTTGGGGGCGGTGGGCTCGGGGTTCTCCGCCCGGGACCTCACGGCTCTCCATGACGCCCTCGGGCAGATGGAGCGACCGAAACCGCCATTCGTCGACGTGACGGGCGTCCCCCGGGGGGCGGTGTGGGTGGAACCGACCCTCGTCATCAGGATCGAGTACGCATCCGTCACAGCACAGGGCCGACTGCGCGCCCCGGTGTTCATCGCCGTCGATCCGGTTGCCCCCCACATGGTCACGGCCGAGGCCGAGTTTGGGATCGGTTGAGGGCTAA
>WHUC01000074.1 GCA_009377435.1 Acidimicrobiia bacterium | reverse complement strand
CACCGGGATGATGACACCGTGGACGTCCACCAGGTCGGGAGTCCCCAGCGGAATGATCCAGGTCCGATCCCTGTCGCGGAGGGCGGGACCACCCAGAACCTCGATGGAGTCCCACGAGTAGCGCCACTCCGTCAACCAGGGACCGGCACGGGTGGTGTCGAGGTCGTCACCGGGCACGATCTCGCGGAGACGGCCCAGATCGCGGCCGGGGGCGACGAGGTCCAAGTCCCCGGGGCTAAGGTCGGCGCCCCGGAGCAGAAGCGATCCACTGCCTCCCACCTCGACGGAAACTCCCCCAGCCTGCAATTGGGGCACGACGGTGGTGACGAGCTGGCGGAACTCCTCCGGACTCACTTCCGCATCGATGTCGCCGCACGGGACCAGTTCGCCGATCCGTTGACCAATGTTGAGTCCTCCACGGTGACGAAGGCGTCGGGATTGACCTCACGGACCATCGCGGTCACCGCGGCCACCTCCTTGCGGGGCACGAACGAGAAGGAGATCCTGACCTCACCGTCGCGTCCCTCCCCGTTTACGACGGTCACCGGGTAACCCTCCTCATGGAGACGCGGATATGTCTGCGGGGAGTCGATGGGAGACACGATCCGGACCAACCGATCACCAAGACCGATCTTCTGCTCCACGAACCCACCGAGCATCGTTCCCGCCGCGTATCCCCCGGCATACCCGAGGACCTTCCAGGGTGAGTCGAGGTTCCCCAGGACGAGGATCGCAGCGATGGTCCACACCAGAGACTCCACAAAGGCGGTGCCGCCGGCGAGACCACGTCGTCCCTGGACCAAGAAGACGATCCGGAGGGTGCCCATCGAGACGTCGATGAGACGCAAGAGGAAGATTGAGACGACAGCACAAAACAGAGGCATGGGGATCACACTTGGGGATGGGGGTTCGGGATGGGGAGAGGATCGGCGATCCCTTGTCGTCAGCGCTCCAGGGCTTCCTCGACCAGTGCCCGCTGCTGTGCGAGATGGACCGATGCCGATCCGGTGGCGGGACTACCCGCCGCGTCCCGACCAGCATAACGGATCTGGCGCCCACAGATTTCGTCGAGATGAGGGCCGATGAACCGCCACGCACCCATGTTCTCGGGTTCCTCCTGGCACCAGATGAGATCGGCGTCTCCGATCTCGCGGACGATCTCGGCGAGCTCACGGCGGGGCACCGGATAGAGCTGTTCGACCCTGACGAGGGCGACGTCCTCGATCTCCTTGTCGGCGCGCATCTTCGCCAGGTCGTAGAAGACCTTGCCCGCGCATAGCACGACCCGTCGGGGCTCGTGGACCTCGTCGGTGATCACCCGCTGGAACGCGCCGTCGGTGAGAACCTCGGCGCCGGTCATCGACTGCTTGGCCCGCAACAGGGATTTGGGGGTGAAGGCGATGAGCGGACGGCGCGGCTGCTGCAGGGCCTGTCGTCGCAACATGTGGAAATACTGGCCGGAGGTCGACGGGATCACGATGCGAAGGTTGTCCTCGGCGCATAGCCCGAGATACCGCTCGACGCGGGCAGAGGAGTGTTCGGGACCCTGACCCTCGAAGCCATGGGGAAGCAGCATCACAAGACCGGAGAACTGACCCCATTTGGCCTCCCCGGCGGTGATGAACTGGTCGACGACCACCTGGGCGCCGTTGGCGAAGTCGCCGTACTGCGCCTCCCACATGACAAGTGCCTCGGGCAACTCGACGGAGTACCCGTACTCGAAGCCGACAGCGGCGAACTCCGAGAGTAGGGAGTCGACCACCCGCACACTGGTCTCACCCTCGGTGAGCAGCTCAAGGGGTGCCCATGTCTCCGCCGTGGTGAAGTCGGTGAGCTCGGCGTGGCGGTGGCTGAACGTCCCCCTCCGGGAATCCTCGCCGGCGAGTCGGATCGGAGTTCCCTCGAGGGCGAGGCTTCCCATGGCCAAGGCCTCGGCGGTGCCCCAGTCGACACCATCGGAATCGAGGGCGCCGGCCCGCTCCTCGAGGATTCGCTTCAGCTTGGGGTGGACGTCGAATCCTTCTGGCGGGGTGGTGATGTACGTGAGCAGATCGGAGAGGACCTCCTTGCCCACCTTGGTGGCGGGATCGTCGAGCACCGATGGCTCGGGACGTCGCCGCGGGGCCTCGTCCCCGGTCTTGGTCTCGTCGAAGGCGGCATCCAGCATCGAGCGGAACTCGGCGACAAGCTCCTCACCCTCCTCCTCGGTGATGGCCTTGGTCGCCACGAGCCGGCGGAGATACTGCTTGCGGACCGACTCCTTCTCATCGATCAGCCTGTACATCAGGGGCTGGGTGTACGACGGCTCATCGCCCTCGTTGTGACCACGCCGCCGATAGCACAGCATGTCGATCACGACATCCTTGTTGAACGCCTGGCGATACTCGAAGGCGAGCTGCGCCGCCCTCACCACCGTCTCGGGGTCGTCACCATTGACATGGATGATCGGCGCCTGAACCGTCTTGGCGACATCGGTCGCATAGAAGCTGGAACGGGCGTCGAGGGTGGAGGTGGTAAACCCGACCTGGTTGTTGACGACGATGTGGACGGTTCCCCCGGTGCGATATCCCTTCAGCTGGGAGAGGTTGTGGGTCTCGACGACCACACCTTGACCGGCATAGGCGGCATCGCCGTGAAGCAGGATGGGGAGGATCATGTCGGAGCCGTCGGGGCCCTTCTTCTCCTGCTTCGCCCTGACCACGCCCTCGAGCACGGGGTCGACGGCCTCGAGGTGACTGGGGTTGGCCACCACCTCGACGGCGATCTCACCGTTGTCCGAGTCGTAGATCCCCGAGGCGCCCAGGTGGTACTTGACGTCACCCGAGCCCCCGGCCTGATCGGGATCGAAGGAACCACCAAACTCGCGGAAGATCCGTTCGTAGCTCTTTCCGATGACGTTGGCGAGAACGTTGAGCCGACCCCGGTGGGACATACCCATCACCGCACGCTCCATCCCGTCACCGGCCGCCGAACCGAGAATGGCGTCGATCATCGGTATGAGCGACTCCCCGCCCTCGAGACCGAAGCGCTTCTGACCGACGAACTTCGTGTGGAGGAATGTCTCGAACACCTCGGCCCGGTCGAGCTTGCGCAGGATCCGGATCTTCTCCTCGATCCTCATCGGCTCCCCCTGGACCTCGAGCCACTCCTGGATCCACTCCTTCTCCTCGGGCTCCTGGATGTGCATGTACTCGATACCCATGGTGCGGCAGTAGGCGTCGCGGAGACGGGCGAGTATCTCCCCAAGCGTCAGCGTCGGCTCCCCGCCGATACCACCCGTGGCGAAGGTGCGATCGAGATCCCAGATGGTGAGCCCATAACCGAGCGGGTCGAGCTCCTTCCACATCCGGGGACGCTCCTGGTGCAAGGGATCGAGATCGGCGATGAGATGGCCGCGCACCCGGTAGGCGTTGATCAGCCGGAAGACATTGGCCTGTTTCTGGGCCCACTCCGAGCTGCCAATGGGCGGGTTGAAGTCGACCGCCCACTTGGCCGGTGTGTAGGGCACCTCGAGAGCGTCGAAGAGCTCCTCGTAGAACTCGTCCTCTCCAAGGAGGTACTGGTGGACCCGGGCCAGCAACTCGCCCGATTGGGCGCCCTGGATGACCCGGTGGTCGTAGGTCGAGGTCAGAGTCACGATCCGACCGATGCCCTGGCGGGCGAGGTACTCAGGGTCGGACGCCTGGTATTCCGGCGGATACGTGATCGCGCCCACACCGATGATCACGCCCTGATCCGGCATAAGACGGGGCACCGACTGCACCGTCCCGATGGTGCCCGGGTTGGTCAGCGTGGCCGTCGTTCCGGCGAAGTCGTCGGGGGTCAGCTCGTTGTCCCGGGCCCGGGCGACGATGTCCTCGTATGCCGCCCAGAAGCCGGCGAAGTCCAACGTGTCGGCCTTCTTGATGTTTGGTACGAGGAGGACCCGCCCACTCTCACCGCGGTCGATGTCGATGGCAAGACCGAAGTTGACGTGGGGATGCTCGATCACATGGGGCTTGCCGTCGATCTCGGCATACGACACCGACATACCCTCGATAGACGCCAATGCCTTTATGGTGGCCCACCCGATGACATGGGTGAAGCTGATCTTGCCGTCGCGGGTGAGTCTCTTGAGCTGGTTGTTGAGGATCATCCGGTTCACCTCCATCAGCTTGGAGGGGACATTCCGGAACGAGGTGGCGGTGGGGACGTCGAGGGACTCTTCCATCCTCTTGGCGATGGTTCCCGAGATGCCGGTCAACCGAGCGGCACCCTCGGGAAGCTCCGGTGATGCGCCGGGAGTGGACTTGGCGGGCGCAGGTTTGTCTGGGATGGACTTGGCAGGAGTGGGTTGGGCCGGTGCCGACCTGACGGCAGTGTCGTCGGCGAGATGGCCGTCGGGGTCTGCTTTCGCCGGCGTCGTCTTCGATGAAGCCCCCGTCGACTTGGTGTCGGCGTCCGGCTCCGATTCCGTTGGTTCGCCCTCGGCAGCATCTACCTCCCCGTCCGACTCGAAGTAGCTACGCCAGGTGTCACTGACCGCCTCGGGATCCTCCTCCCAACGCCGTCGCATGTCATCGACGAGCCAGTCGTTGGAACCGAACTGGGTCCCGCGGTTGGATTCACTCTCAATGGACATATCATTCACCGGTATCGAGTCGACTTACCGCAATATCCCCGAGTGTATCCCCATGTGGTGGGAGCGACATCGGTTACCGCCTAGGTGGCTGATCTCCCCTGCCGGGGAAAATCCCGGTAGACTCGCCGTCTGATGGATTTGAAATCGGTCCACGAGCAATTCAGGGAGACCCTCTCCCGGCTGTACTCCCATCGTCATGACGCCGACGAGACCGGCACCGCCCGCGGCGTACCCCCCTTTCTATTGCGCGACGTCCTCGCCGCCGGCCCGCTGCGCGCCTACATCTCCTCGGCGTACGGGGGGCGTGACGGCCAGATCCGGGACGGTCTCGGCATACTCGATGCCGCCTGCTATCACTCCCTGTCGCTCGGGCTCACCCTCGGGATCAACGGTGCCCTCTTCCTCCAGCCCACCGGCAAGTACGGCGACCCCGAGATCAAGGCGCGCATCCTGCCCCGCTTCTCCGCCGGTAGCGCCCTCGGTGGTCTCATGATCACAGAACCCGACTTCGGTTCGAACGCCCTCGGAATGCAGACCGCATGGACCGAGAAGGGCGATGGCTTCCATGTGACCGGTATCAAGCACTGGGGCGGTCTCACCGGTTGGGCCGACTATTGGCTGGTGACGGCGAGGGAACGCACCGATAGCGGCTCGCTCCGCCCCGGTATCGACATGTTCATCGCCGAGCAAGACGACCCGGAGCAACACATCGAGGTGGTCGACCGGTACCACGCCCTCGGTCTGTACGGTATCCCGTACGGGAGGAACCGCATCGACATCACGGTCCCCGGCGAGAACCGACTGGGCGACGGCAAGCGTGGTGTGGGCATGCTCCTCGACACATTGCACCGCAGCCGCATCCAGTTCCCGGGCATGGCCGTCGGGTTCATCCGAAGGATGGTCGACGAGGCGGTGAACCACTGCCGGCAGAGGGTCGTCGGACGTACACCTCTGATCGAATACGACCAGGTCCGGGCGCGCATCGCCGAGCTCCAGGGGCGTCTTGTCACCGTGATGGCCCTGGGTCGGTGGGCCTGTGAGAACGCCGGCATCGACCGCGACCTCAGCCGGTTGGCCGTTCCCGCCAATGCCATCAAGACGGTCGCCACCGATTTCATGCATCAGGCCGCCGACTCCCTCCTGCAGCTGGTGGGCGCGACCGGATATCGTCTCGATCACATCGCTGGTCGCTCCCTCGTGGACAGCCGTCCATTCCAGATCTTTGAGGGCTCCAACGACATCCTCTACGAGCAGCTCGCCCTCGCCAACCTCAAGGAAATGCGACAAACCGACAACTTCAACCTGCTGCGACACCTCGGGGCGGGCGAGTTGACGGCGCAGGCGGCCGACGGCCTCGGCTCGCTGATCGACCGCGAGGTCCCCGAGTCGCCCGACCAGAGATTCGCCGTCGCCCTGGGACGAATCATCTCCCGTGTCGTCGGCATCAACATGGCGCTGGATCTCGGCACCTCCCTCCCCTCCGACTGGATCGAGTCGGCGACGTCGTTGCTCCGTCGAGAGATCAGCAAGTTCACCGCCGATCTCACCAACTCCCGACCCGTCGACGTCATACCAACCAGCCTCGACAACCGGGCCTGGCTGGGGGCTGGTTGATTGGTGCGAGCACGTTTGCCCATCCGAGCCCAGGGCTCACCCTCACGCCTGGCGTCACCCTCAGCCCACGGTTCGCCTAGAACCGGGACGCCTCAGCCACCGGTGCGGGCGAAAACGTAGTCCTCGACGGGCCTCCCACCGACCAGGTGCTCGTCGATGATCCGGTCGAGCACGGGGATGGTCACCGAGTGGTACCAAACACCGTCGGGGTAGACCACCGCGATCGGCCCCTGCTCGCAGATACGGAGACAGTCGGCCTTGGTCCTGAGGATCCGTCCACCTCCGGGCGGCATGGGACGGGCCTCATCCCCGGCCTCTCCACCCCACGGTGGTGGCGCCGAGGCCAGATCCATCGTCTTGAGACGGGTCTTCAGATGCCGCCACACGGCGGCACCTTCGTCGGCGGGGGCACATTTGGGAGTGGTGGCCTCGACGCACAGGAAGATATGCCGCTCCGCGGTGGGTATCGACAGCGCCGTCGAAATATTCTCGAGACGTTCCCTCGGTTCCATCACCGCTCACGGTAATGGGGTTGGAACGGATCCTAGACTGCGCCCCCGTGAAGCTTCTCCTCAGAGTCGTCATCAATGCCTTCGCCCTGTGGCTGGCCGCAACCCTCGTCAGCGGTATCAACCTCACCGAGGAGATCCCCCTCATCGTCCTCGTCGCCCTCATATTTGGGCTGGTCAACATCTTCATCCGTCCGCTGGTGAAGCTTCTCAGTCTTCCGCTCACCATCATCACCCTCGGTCTCTTCGCCCTGGTCATCAACACGGCCATGCTCGGACTCACCGCGGCCCTCACCGAGAATCTCCAGATCGATGGCTTCTGGTCGGCCTTCCTCGGGGCTCTCATCATCTCGGTCGTGTCGGCCATCCTCAACGGAGTGCTCAGCGACGACGACTGACGATCGGTTGTTTCTCGCCTGAGAGCACCAGTGAACAGGGACAGTCGGCAGGACATTTGTCCTGGTAGGGCTGTCGGCCTCCCCTTCTATTCGCCGGTGTTCTGATTAGCCTCGGGAACTCGTGAAGAAGTCCGTGTGCCCGAGGGGAGCGAGATCTGTGCTGTGACCCGGAGCGAAATCCCGACGAGCGTAACCATCGACGGATCCTCCCCGGATGACCTCGAGACCCTCCCCCGGGAGAGCAGGTGACGTCAGACCTGATCCGACCCTTCACACCCGGCGTTCTCTGGTCGACCACGTGGTCACTCCTCGCCGCCCTGGCCGAGGTCGGTGTCGTCCTGGTCATTGGCAGGTCGATAGACACCGGGTCGGTGTCCCCGAACGCCCTGGGTGTGATGGTCGCCCTTTTCGTCGCCAGGGCGTTGTGCCGGGCCCTCACGGAGCGGTTGGGTGATCATGTCGCCTCCCGGGTGCGGGTCCGTGGAGTCACACTTGTCTCGCGACACCTGATGGCGGTCGGGGCCCCCCTCTCCGACGACCAGCGGACGGGCGACCTGGTCTCTCGTTCGGTACCGGGTGTGGACGCCGTCGCCAAGATGGCGGGAACATTCCTGCCGATGGCTGGGAGCGCGCTCGTTGCCTCCATCCTCATCGCCCTCGTCGCCATGATCGTCGACATCTGGACCGGTCTCGCCCTTCTCCTCGGTCTCCCCCTCATCCCCGTCGCCCTCCGCATTCTCGAGACGCGCTTTCGGACCACCGCCGGTGAGCTCCGATCTGCCTCGAACCGGCTCACCGCCCAGTTCCTCGACACCTTCCAGGGCCTGACCACTATCCGGATGTTCGACCGTGGCGCCGACCGCGGCGCGGTCCTGGCCGCCGACTCCGAGGATCTGCGGATGAAGACGATGGACCTGCTGCGGGTCAACCAACGGGCCCTGATCATCGTCGATCTCGTTCAGGCCGCCGTCTCCACCCTGCTCGTGGTGGGTGTTCTCTGGTACCGCATCGACTCCGGCAGCGTCACACCGGGAGAGGCCGTAGTCCTCTCACTCCTCGCCTGGCTGGCGGTCGCCCCCTACGTGCGGTTGGTCCAGAGCATCTATCTCGGGGCATTGGGCCTCGCCGCCCTCGCCCAGGTGAACGAACTTCTCACCATGCCCACGGCCCACGCCGGAACCGCCCGACCGACCGACCCACCCGATGGTTCCATCCGACTCGACGGCGTGACATTCCACTATGGCGATGCGATCCCGGCACTCGATGATGTGAGCCTCAGCATCGAGACGGGGCGCCGGGTCGCCATCATCGGTGAGAGCGGATCGGGCAAGAGCACTCTCGCCGCCGTTCTGCTCGGGTTGCGCATCCCCCAACAGGGCACCGTTGCGATCGGTGGACGCGACCGGGCCGAGGTATCCCCCTCATGGCACACCCGGGCGATCACCTATGTCGGTCAGGACACCCACCTCTTCTCCATGTCGGTCGCCGACAACCTCAGGATCGGGCGACCCGAGGCCACCGCGGGTGATCTCATCGAGGCTTGCCGAACTGCGGAGATCCACGATGTCATCGCCGCTCTGCCGCGTGGTTACGAGACCGTTCTCGGGGAACGTGGCACTTCTCTCAGCGCCGGCGAGGCACAACGGATCGGGATCGCCCGCGCCCTCCTCGCCGACACCCCCATCGTTGTCGCCGACGAGGCGACATCGGGTCTCGATCTCCACACAGAACGACGGGTGACCCGGGCGATGGAGAGGGTCACCAGGGGACGGACCCTCGTCTTGATCGCCCACCGTCGCTCGACAATCGTCGATGTGGACCGTGTGATCGTGCTCGCCCGGGGACGGGTCGTCGACGACGGCAGCCCTATCGAGGTGATGTCGAGGAGTCCCCTCCTCGCCGCCATGACGGGTCGGCACCAGCGATGAGCCGCCGTCGAATCGTCGAGCGCCTTCTCGAGGCCACCGCCGGTGTGCGTCCTTCCCTGATGATGTCGACCACGGCCGCTGTGATCGGTCGGTTGGCCGACATCCTCCTCCTCGTCCTCGCAGTCGCCTTCCTGGTCGCCCTATTCGAGGGGGAAACACAGGGCATGGTGCAGCTCCTGTGGCCCCTCGTCGTGGTAGCGGTGGTGAGGGCGGTAGCGGTTTATGTCGAGCAATACACCGGGCACCACGTCGCATTCCGCCTTCTCGCCGAGATGCGGGTCGATTTCTATCGCAAGATCGAACCACTGGCGCCCGCCGCCATCGCCGACCAGCGATCGGGGGACCTGATCTCCCGGGTGGTGGCCGACGTGGATCGGGTCGAGGCCTTCTTCGCCCACACCATCGCACCGGCCATAGCCGCGATTGTGACACCGCTGGTCGTCGTGGGGACGGTATTCTTGTGGGTACATCCCGGCGCCGCCCTCTTGCTCATCCCGTCGTTCGCGTTCGTCGGCGTCGCCATCCCCCTGGTCGGCAACCGCATGGGCAGCAATGCCTCCGCCGCCGCCCGTAGTTCGGCGGGCAGGGTGAGCGCCCATCTCACCGATGGCATCCAGGGAATCACCGATCTCGTCGTCTTTGGACATGGTGCGGACAGAACCGATGAGCTGGCCGCCCTGGCGACGGCAGGCTCACAGGCGGAGTCGGATGTCGCCGGTGTCGCCTCGGTGCGGTCCGCGGCTAACAGCCTCGTCATCGGTCTGACGACGGTCGGGATTTTCGCAGTGGCCATGGACCTTCACGCCGATGGAAATCTGAC
>WHUC01000073.1 GCA_009377435.1 Acidimicrobiia bacterium | reverse complement strand
GTAGGTGGGTGCACGCTCGACATGCCCGTACACTGTTTCCCATGAACCCGAGACTTTCCATCATCGGTGTCGGTGCCATGGGCGAGGCACTCGTCCGCGGTCTCATCGAGTCGGGAACCCCACCGGAACACATCGACCTGTGTATACGCCGGGCCGAACGGGCCAAGGAGTTCGCCGACCTCGGTTTCGTCGTCTCCGAGGATCCCGTGACGGCTATCTCCGGCGCCGATCTGATCGTCATCGCCGTGAAGCCGCGGGATGTCGCGCCCCTTCTCGAGAAGCTTTCCGGCCGGGTTGAACCGCACCAGGTGATCTTGTCTGTGGTGGCTGGGGTCCCCATCGCCAGGTTCGAGGAGGCCCTTGGCGAGGTGCCCGTGATGAGGGCGATGCCCAACACACCGGCCATCGTCGGGGAGGCGATCACGGCGATGTGTCGCGGGCCCCATGCCTCCGAGTCCGACGTCGAGTTGGCCCGATCCGTTCTCGACGCCGTCGGCGCGGTGCGAATTGCCGACGAGGCGATCCTCGACGCGGTGACCGCGGTCTCGGGCACCGGGCCAGCGTATGTGTTCCTCCTCGCCGAGGCCCTCACCGAGGCGGCGGTTCGGGAGGGTCTCCCCCGGGAGGATGCCGAGGCCCTCGTCCACCAGACGATCCGCGGTGCCGGGCACCTCCTCACGGATACGGGGACCAGCCCCGCCGCGTTACGCAGTCAGGTCACCTCACCCGGAGGAACGACGGCGGCCGCCGTTCATGTTCTGGAGGAGCGGGGTTTTCGCGCTCTGGTCGAGGATGCGGTCCGGGCGGCGGCGGCACGTTCCCGCGAACTAGGCGAATAAAGAGACATCTCCCGACCGTTGTCTCCCTACCATCCGTTGTAATGAGGGTCTTTCACTGGATCGTCGTATTGGTCCTGATCGTCGCCTCGGATGCCGTCTCGGCGCAGACATCGGGCGCACCCGATTTCGAGGAGCTCACCGAGATCCTGTCCGAGCAGGGCTTCTTCGTCGATGACGGCCTCGATGTCGCCACCAATGGCTTGGCCGAGCTCGTCGCCGACTACCCACGGACCCGATACGTGGTGGTCGGCCAGAACCCCCAGGGCGGAGCGTCGAACCTGGCCGCCGAGCTGCTTGCGGCGCTGGACGCGGGGACCGTCGTCGTGATCACACCCACCGAGATGGGGGCCGCCAGTCGCGACCATTCGTCATCTGCGGTGGGTGAGGCCCTGACCGCCGCACTGGAAGACGATAGGGCCGACGAGGTGGCCGATTTCGTCGAATTTTCCGGGCGCGCCGGACCCGATGCCCGCCCCGGTCCTCCCTGGGGTCTGGTGCTGGCCGTCCTCGTCGCCGTGATCCTGTTGGCGCTGGCGGGACGAACCCTGCTGAGCCGTCGTCCCGACGGTGGAGACGCCCGTCGTCTGGAAGAGCGTCGTGCCGAGGTCCGGCAGCGGCTCACCTTTCTCGGCGATGACATGTCGGTTGTCGCCACCCGGATCGGTGCCGAGGGCGATGCCGGTGAGCACTATCGGACGGCGGCCGATCTGTTCGCCGGCGCCGAGGCCGAGTTGGCGACTGCATCGAGCAAGAGCGACTGTGACGCCCTGGTGGGACGTCTCGACACCATCCGCTCCGAACTCGACTCGGCCGTCCAACTCGTCAGCGACGGTTCGGCTTCCGCCCCCGCCGGTTCGGCCTGCTTCTTCGATCCCACCCACGGTTCCGGGGCGGTCCCGGCGTCGGTCGTGGGATCCGATGGTGTGGTCACCACGGCCTGGGTTTGTGGGCGCGACGCCGAGACCCTCCGCAACGGGGAGCGGCCCCGACCGCGGATGATCACCGTGGCGGGCAGGAAACTGGCGGCGCCGATCGCACCACGGACCCATGGTGGAGGTGGCCTCTCCGGTCTCGACACCTTCACCATCGCCCTCGAGGGTATGGGCGCCCCTGCCCGTTACCGGTTCGCATCGGGGAAGGGTCGGTGGTTGCGACCCAACGGGACCCGCAGGTAGGTCAAATGGTGAGCCGACCGTCACTATCCGCCAATCCTCTAAGCTCCGTGCGTACTCACGTCACGTAGGATTGGGAGCATGTTCAGACGCATCATCAATTATCTCCGCCAGCTTTTCCGGACGACCGCCGAGAGGGCGATGGATCCCGAGATCGAATTGGAACAGGCCATCACCGATGCCCGACGTCGTGATCAGGATCTTCGCAATCAGGCGGCCAAGGTCATCGCCCACCGCACCCAGATCGAGGCCAAGATCGAGAGCTCGGCTAGCGACGTCGGCGAAGCCCGCGAGACCGCCAAACAGGCTCTGCAACGAGCCGAGAAGGCCAAGGGCGAGGGCAACACCGCCGATCAGGAGAAGTGGACCAACGCCGCCCAGTCGGTGGCGCTCCGGCTTCAGGCCGCCGAGTCGAATCTGGGGAGTCTCAAGGAGCAGTACGAGATCGCCCTGACCCAGGCCGAGTCGGCGAAACGCGCCGTCCAGCAGAACGCGATGCGTCTCCAGGAGTTGGCCGCCAAGCGGATGGAGCTGGTTGGTCAGCTCGAGCAGGCCAAGATGCAAGAGGCGGTGAACAACGCCGTCGAGACGATGGGATCAGCCCTCGAACACGAGGCCCCCAGCCTCGGCAAGGTCGAGGACAAGATCCAGCGGCGGGTGGCCGAGGCCAAGGCCTCGTCAGAACTGCGGGAGGCCACACCCGAGGGGGCCGAGGCCGAGCTCAAGGAGGCCGTATCCCTGGCCCAGGCCGATGCCCGCCTCGAGGAACTCAAGACCGAACTGGGACTGTAAACGATCACCCGGGCAGCCGGGGCGCGAAGCCGCCACGGCATGCCCTGACTACGCTCCCTCCACATGACGATGACAGAAGCCATCGCGGGCGACGACGAGACCGAAACGGACGCGCCGCGGTGGCCGAAGGCCTCGATGGTTTTCAACATTCTCGGGGTTCTATCGGCGGTGGGGACTCTGGGGCTGTGGTTCCTGGCCCAGGTCCCCGGTCATCCCCAGTTCGAGATCGGCCGCGAGGTGTTCGGCAACATCCCCGCCGTGATCGAGGGTGCCTTCTACGCCACGGTCTCGGTGTTCCTCTGGCTCACGTTCGCATTGTTCGCCCAACGGGCGGAGAACTGGCAGAGGGGCCAACCCGAGGATCGGACAGGGAGGATCCGCCAACGTATCTCCCGTCTCTGGGACGGTCTCAGCATGAAGACCCTTCTCAGGGATCGTCAGGCCGGCGTCATGCACTCGATGGTCTATTTCGGGTTCATCGTCCTGTTCCTGGGGACGGTGACACTGGAGATCGACCACCTGCTGCCCGCCGGTCTCAAGTTTCTCCATGGTGTCACCTATCAGGTGTACTCGTTCATCCTCGACCTGGCGTCGGTGGTGTACCTCGGTGGTCTGGTGTGGGCCATCGCCCGACGTTACGCCGGTGGGGTGTGGCGGCTCCGTTCCAAGACAAAGCCGGAGGACGCCTGGATCCTCCTCACCCTCGGACTCATCGGGGTCACCGGTCTCCTCACCGAGGCTGCCCGCATCTCCCTGGTGGGTCGACCAGCCTTTGAGTACTGGTCGTTCGTCGGATATCCCCTCTCGGCGCTGGTCCCCGCGGAGGTGGCCTCCGGTGCCCATCAAGCGGCGTGGGTCTCACACGTGATCGCCTTCCTGGCCTTCCTGGTGACCCTCCCCACGACCAAGCTCCGTCACATGGTGACGTCGCCGGCAAATCTGGCGATGCAACCGCGGGATCGACCCAAGGGGGCGATGCGCGAGATGCCGAATCTCATGGAGGTCGAGGACATCGACACCATCGGGGCCGCCGTCGTCACCGACCTCACCTGGAAGCAGCTGTTCGACACCGATGCCTGCACCATCTGCGGGCTGTGCACGTCGGTGTGCCCCGCCAACATCACCGGTAAGTCACTTGACCCCCGGGAGATGGTGCTCAAGATGGGCGAGGTGGCCGCGGTCACCGCCGGTATCTCGCCACCGGTGTCACTGGCGGACGGCATCGTGATCGACGGTGATGAGCTTTCCTCTCGCATTACGTCCGAGGAGGCGTTCGCCTGCACCACGTGTCGGGCGTGTGACGAGATCTGCCCGGTCGGTATCGACATCATGGATCGGATCCTCGATGTGCGGCGCCATCTCACCCTCATGGAATCGGACTTCCCATCCGAGCTGGGCAAGGCTTTCGTCGCCATGGAGAACCAGTCCAACCCCTGGGGTCTGTCCCAACAGCAACGCGATTCGTGGACCGACGAACTCGACTTCGAGATCCCCCGTCTCACCGAGACCACCGAGGAGATCGAGTTCCTCTGGTTCGTTGGTTGTGCCGGGTCCTTCGACGATCGCAACACGGCGGTGTCGGTGGCCCTCGCCAGACTCCTCAAGAAATCGGGGATCAGCTTCGCCATCCTCGGACAGAACGAGCTGTGCAACGGCGACCCCGCCCGAAGGGCCGGCAACGAGTTCGTGTTCCAGCAGCTCGCCCTGCAGAACATCGAGACCTTCGCCGACCTCGGGGTCCGCAGGATCATCACCCAGTGCGCCCACTGCTTCAACATTCTCGCCAACGAGTATCCCCAGTTGGGTGGGGACTATGAGGTCGTCCACCACTCCCAGCTCCTCGCCGAGCTTCTTGCCCAGGACCGGATCCCACTGACGGCGAGTCTGGAGGAGCGACCGATCACGTTCCACGACCCGTGCTATCTCGGTCGCCACAACGACGTCTATCTGGCGCCCCGAGCGGTAGTCGGGGCCGGTGCCGGCCCCATCACCGAGATGGACCGGCACGGGACCAAGTCCTTTTGCTGCGGGGCCGGGGGCGCCCGGTTTTGGATGGAGGAGCAGACCGGCAAGAAAGTGCAGACGGAGAGGGCCGAGGAGGCGATCGCCACCGGCGCCGAGGAGATCGCGGTGGGTTGTCCCTTCTGTTACGTGATGCTCGACGACGCCGTCAAGGAACTGGGGAAGGGCGATGACGTGAGGGTCAGGGATCTGGCGATGATCCTGGCCGACCGCCTCCATGAGACCGACGGGTGATGGCGTCGCCGCCACCGGCGACCGGGTGTCGCCGGAGGTTTCTGGTGCTTTTCGTCGGTGTCGGCCTGATGATGGTTCTGACGGCGTGTGAACCGGGTCCGGAGACGGTGACGACCCTCGACACCCGCACCACCACGACGTTGACGGCACGGGAAACCGTCGATGGCTTCCGGGCATGTCTCGCCGAGGGAGGCGTCAACATTCCTCCCATCCGGTTCGGACCCGACGACCGGCCCATCTTCGACGCCGTGGCCCGACTCGGCACCTCCGATCCCGCCGTCAGCCAGCTCCTCACCGCATGTGTCGGACCACTGGCCGAGCGGGGGCTGCTGGAGCTCGATGCCGATCCCGCCCTTCGCACCGCGGTGATGAGCGACCTGAGGGTCTTCGCGCAGTGCATGAGGGACCAGGGCATCGGCCGATTTCCCGATCCGGTGGAGGACTACGACGGAAGCGGGGCCGCCTTCCCACCAGACGCCATCCCGAGGAACGCCGATGGCTTCCAGGCCGCGGTGAGCGCATGCACCACGGGGGCAGACCGATGAGGATCGGCTACCAGGGGGAGCCCGGCTCGTATTCGCATCGGGCGACTGCCGAGCTGTTCCCCGATGATCGAGGCGTCGGATTCGAGGCGTTCGTCGCCGCCTTCGACGCCCTGGCGGCGGAAGAGGTCGATCGACTGGTGCTTCCCATCGAGAACTCGACGACCGGGAGTGTTCTCCCCGTGCTCGATCGCCTCGTTCCCGGTGGCGTGACCATCATTGGAGAGCACATGATCGAGGTGCAGCACAGCATCCTCGGTGTGCCCGGCTCGACACTCGACGGCGTGCGGAAGGTGCGATCGCATCCCGAGGCCCTGGCACAGACCGAGGGATACCTGACCCGTCACGGATGGGAGAGGGTCGTCGCCCACGATACTGCCGGTGCGGTGCGACAGGTGGCGGCCAACGCCGACCCGGAGGAGGTGGCACTAGCCCCACCCTGGTCGGCGGGGGACCACGGGCTCGAGGTCCTCGCCAGCAACGTGGTTGACCGCGAGCACAACACCACCCGGTTCGTGGTCATCGCCGCCGGCGACCAGCCGGTCGCCGAGAACGCCGGGAAGACGACCGTGGCATTCACCACATCGCATACCCCCGGTGCTCTTGCCCTCGCTCTCACCGAGTTGGGGTTGCGGGGTGCCAATCTCACCCGGATCGAGAGCCGACCCACCGAACAGGCCTGGCGCTACCGGTTCTTCGCCGACATCACCCACAATCCCGGTCTCCGGGGCAGGGCCCTGATTTTCGACCCGCCAGCGGCGACGATCCGCGACCTCACCATCCTCGGCACATACCCTGCCCACAGCGGGCTCCTCTTTCAGGAGAGATCATTCGAACGCGTCCGCGAGAAGGAGGGGGATGAGGAGATCCATGATGTAGGGGACGGGGTCGGGGACGACCGGTAGGACCACGATCGGCTCCAGACCGATGTGACGTCTTACCAGGGGGAGGATGGTCCCGGGTTGGAGTGTCCGATTCACGACCAAGCGGGGGACGTCCCCCGTCCAGGAGCCGAACCAATCCCGGGCGACTTCGACACCGGGCCCGGTCCCCTCGATCACCACGAAGAGATCATCGTTGCCTGCCAGAAGCGGGCTCGTCCCGGGAACCTCACCCACGTCGACGATTGTGGTGTCGTCGGAGATGGTGGAGGTCACGGCTGGACGGTCGTAGGGGCCCAGGTCCATCCCGGTGACGCTCCCACCCATAGCCCCGGCCAGGGCCTCGCCGAGATCGGGAGCGACGGGGTCGAGATCGACACCGACCGCCGGCCCCAGGATCGTGTGGGCCAGACAGAGGGCGGCGGCGAAGGTGGTCCGCCCCGGTGCGCCCCCCGGTCCTGCCACCGCAATCGCATTTCGTAGTGAAATCGCCGGTCGGGGTCGGGACAGGATGGACAGGAGAACCTCGGGGTCGACGTCGTCGGTGAGAACCGGATCCACTCCGGCGGCGATCAGCCGACTACGCGCCGGTGTGTCGTGGCGGGGATGGAGTCCGACGACGCGCACACCCCGTGCGGTGAGTCGGGAGATGGGACCCGGCCCGAGACCGGGCGAGTCGCCGTCGACGATGGCCACCTCCACCAGTGGATCCTCGCTCAGATGGATGACGGTGGCGTGACGGGCGACGAGACGGGCCCGACAAGTGACACGGATGATGTTCCACAGCATGTCCTCCCATGGGTGGGAGGACACCACCGTCGCCACCGCGATCATCGTCGGACCGATCGGATGGCATCGAGGGCAACCACGACCGAGGTGCTGGCATCCTCAACCACGATGTGATCGATCCCCACGGCGGTGACGACTCCGTGATGTGGCCCCGAACCGGTGTTGATGGTGACGGGCTCGGCCCGGTCCTCGATCTCGATGAGCCTGTCCCGCAACGAGGTGAACCGCGTGACCGCGGTGAGTGCGGCACGATGTTCGGCATCGAGCACCATTTGGAAGCGCTCCGAGATCATGGCGTCGATGGCGACCACATCGGGATGCAAGTCGTCGTTGCTCGTCATGTGTCAACAGTATGTGAGGTCCAAGGTGATGTGTGGTCTCGTTTTCGCGCGCTTCGTCCTCCTTGGGCCGAGTTGCACACCACGAACCGACAAGCCGCCCGAGCCAATACCATCGCCCCAATGGACTGGATAGAGGTCCCGATGGACAAGGAGTGGCTCTCGGTGGCCGACATCGCGGCGTATATGGAGGTGTCGTCGTATGTCGTCACCGGTGTGCTGCGCAGCGGGCATCTCCCCGCCGTCAAGTTCGGTCGGGAGTGGCGGGTGGCCCGGGCCGATTTCGAGGAGTGGCTCAACAAGCGGAGGAACTCCGACGCATGATGACGACACCCGTTCGTGAGAAGGATGCCGGGATCATCGAGGAGACCAACGACGAGACCCTTCACCGCACCCCGTGGAAGGTGATCGTGTGGGACGATCCGGTCAACACGATGTCTTACGTTGTCTACGTGTTCCGCACCCTGTTTGGCTACTCGGACGAAAAGGCGACCCGTCTCATGCTCCGTGTCCACAACGAAGGCAAGGCCGTGGTGTCCTCGGGCGCACGGGAGCGCGCCGAGCACGATGTGTACCGGCTCCATCAGCACGGGCTGTGGGCGACGATGGAACGATGACCGCTTTCATCGATGTCGAGGATGGCTCGGTCCGGGTCGACCTCGGGGTCGTCGAGGCGTCGCTGGTGTCCTCGATCCCCGGTGTGATCGCCTCCCTCGGTGACGGGGACGACCCAGCCGCCCGTCGGCTCAATCTGCCGGTGGCCCCGGGCGAGCCCGAGATCGACGACGCCTGGTGGCGTCTGGTCGGCTCCGGGCTCGAAGTCGCCCGGAACACCGACGCATTCCTCATCTCCGAGAAGGTGTCGGGAGACACCGAGATTACGTTGCGCCTCGATCTCGATGAGGCCGAGTCCATGATGCGCTCGGTCAACCACGCCCGGCTGATACTCGCCGCCAGGATGGGTCTGGATGTGGCCGAGGACTACCACCACCTGGGCGAGAACGACACCGCTGTCCTCGATTTCCTCGGCTGGATGGTCGAGATGCTCACCGATTCGCTAACCCGGATCAGATTCTAAGTGCTCCCCACCGTAAGTACGGTCGCATGTTTCGGCGAGCCAGGGGCGTCGCTCGCCAGGATGCAGGGCGAAGGCGCACCCGGTGCGGTGCTTCGAGGACGAGGACACCGCGAGCGGCGTCACTGGCCGTTGAAACGTCAGCGTAATTGCGGTGGGGTGCACCCATGAGACTGCGACTCGAGACCATGGCGCACGGCGGGGCGGCGGTAGCCCGCCACCAGGGCAAGGTGGTGTTCGTCCAGGGAGGTGTCGCCGGTGACGAGGTGGAGGTCGGGCTCATCGAGGAGAAGCCATCGTTCGACGTCGGCCGGGTCACCGAGGTTGTCAACCCCTCGTCCGATCGGATCTCCCCACCATGTCGGTGGTTCGGGAGCTGCGGGGGTTGCCAGTGGCAGTACATGACCCTGGACGCCCAGCACCGTTGGAAGAGGTCGACCGTCGTCGAACAGCTGCAACGGATCGGCAGGGTCGCCGAACCCGTGGTCAACGAGATGGTCCCCACCGGCGATGGCTACGGCTATCGCAACCGGCTCGATGTTGCGGTCGCCGATGGCCTCCCCGCATTCCGCGAGGGTGGCAGCCACCGTCTGGTTGGCGTCGAGGCGTGTCTCTTGGCGGCGCCGTCACTTGCTCGTCTTCTGGCGTCGGTGCAACCGATCCGCAACGCACACCAGTTGATCCTCAGGGTCGGGGTGAGGACCGGGGAGAGTCTCGTCATCACCAAGCACCGAACGGGCCGCATCCACGAGATCGTGGCCGGGCAGCGGTTCCGCATTACCGGGAATGCCTTCTTCCAGGTGAACACGGCGGGCGCCGATCAATTGGTCCGTCTCGTCGGGGAGGCGCTGGCACCAACCACCGATGACACCCTCCTCGACGGTTACGCCGGTGGTGGTCTCTTCTCGGGGACGGTGGGGAGGACGGCTGGATCCATGGTGGCGGTGGAAGCGGATCGGACCGCCCTCTCCGACCTCGCCGTCAACGCCCCCCGGGCACGGGTGGTCGCATCCCCGTTCGAGGCGGCCGGACCGGGACCGGTCGATCTGGCGGTGGTCGACCCACCCCGGATCGGGCTGGGCCCCGACGGTGTGGTCACCCTCGCCGCGGCCGGACCGAGACGGGTTGCCTACGTGTCGTGTGACCCGGCGTCGTTCGCCCGTGATGTCCGCCTCCTCGCCGAGGAGGGCTACCGCCTCACCGAGGTGACCCCCGTCGACATGTT
>WHUC01000072.1 GCA_009377435.1 Acidimicrobiia bacterium | reverse complement strand
CCCTATCCGCACGGCTTCGGTTTCCTCTCCGGCCCGGACCACGACGGCACCGTCCTCGGGTGTGTCTTCGAGTCGGACGTCGACCCGTCGGCGGCGCCACCCGGTCGACGGCTGTTGCGGGTGCT
The DNA here is from genome assembly GCA_009377435.1 of Acidimicrobiia bacterium. Taxonomy (GTDB): domain Bacteria; phylum Actinomycetota; class Acidimicrobiia; order Spongiisociales; family ZC4RG35; genus WHTL01. The sequence goes on along the minus strand of WHUC01000072.1, from coordinate 9,914 downwards.
GGCGGGTGGTGCCCTCGTCCCCGGGCTGGTTGATAGACACGACGACGAGATCGTGGAGAAGGTTACCTCCGATATGTCACGTGTCACCGGGATCGACATCGATCACGACCTGTCCGTGGTGGTCCGCCAGCGCCCCGGGATACCCCAGTACGGGAGGGGCCACGTTGAGTGGCTCTCCCGTATCCGGCATTGGGTCCGTCGCTATCCAGGGCTCGCTTTGGTGGGATGGGGCTACTCGGGTGTGGGGGTGGGAGGCTTGCTGGGCGACGTCACCACTTGATCCGCTCAGGTACGACAGGACACTGGGATGGAGGGTTCACACCAGCCTCCTAGGGTTCGATCGTCTCGACGAAGCGGCGGACTGCCCTGCCCACGGCGGGCCCACCCGTGAGCTCGGGATCATTGTGGTTCGCCCCGTCGAAGACGACCATCCCCTTCGGATCCGGAGCGGCGTCGAAAACCCTCCGGCTCTGGTCCAGTGGCACGATCGAATCCTCCTCGCCGGCTATGACGAGAACCGGTACGTCGAGATTCCTCAGGGGGTCGACCACCTCCCAACGGTCGCGCACCAAGAGACCCACCGGCAAGATCGGATAGTGGACACGGGCGACATCGACGAGGGAGGTGAAGGGGGAACGTAGAACCAGCACGTCCGGGGGTCGCTCGGTGGCGAGACCGACGGCTACCGCAGCCCCCAGGGATTCCCCGAAGTAGACGACGGGTCCGCCGCCGCGGGTATCAAGGAACCTACCCACTGCCCGACCGTCCCTCTCCAGACCGGGCTGACTGGGACTGCCGGGTGCGTCGCCATACCCCCGGTAGTCGAAGAGGAGCACCTCGAAACCCGAGGCGGCAAGGGATTCGGCAAGCGGAAGGCGATGAGCACGATTCCCGGCGTTGCCGTTGAAGACCACCACCGTCGCCACCGCCTCGCCCTGGGGCGCCAGCATCCACCCTGGGAGTTCGAGTCCGTCCTCGGTGGGGATGGTGACTTCCTCCACCGCGTTGGGTGCCGGCGGAACCGCGCCGACGGGCAGGTAGATAAGACGCCGTTGCAGAAGCCACAGGATCGCTACCAGGACGATAATTGCCAGCGCCGCCACGCCCAGCGTTCGCATCATGCCTCTCCCCTCTTGATGGGTCGCCATGATCCCATGGTCGCAGGCCAGTCTCCTAGGAGGCTGGTGGTGCCTGTCTAGGAGACTGGTGCTCTAATGCCACCGATGTAATTCGGAAGCTGTAAAGATGGTTCCATTGTCTGAACAGGAGACATACCCGGTGCCTCGTACCCATGTGTTGGACACCTGTGTCCTACTGGCCGACCCGCACGCCGTCGCTCGTTTCGACGAACACCATGTGGTCATCCCACTGGTCGTCGTCGAGGAGCTCGACCGCAAGAAGACCCGGATGGATGAGGTGGGTGCCAACGCCCGCTCCGCCATTCGGCTCCTCGAGGAGTTGGGGGCGTCCCGACCCGGTGGCCTCTCGGAACCGGTCGCCCTTCCCGGGGGTGGGACCCTCCGGATCGAGGTCAACGGGATCTACTCGGAGCGTCTTCCCCAGGTTCTCGATCCGTCGACGCCCGATCACCGCATCCTCTCCACCTGTCTCACCATGGAGGAGGAAGGTGTTGACGCCGTCCTTGTCACCAAGGACGCCTCTCTCCGGATCAAGGGCGCCCAACTCGGGGTGGAGGTGCAGGATTATCGCGGCGACACCGCGGCGCAGCACCAGATCCACACCGGGGTAACCGAGATAACGGTCGATTCCTCGCTCATCGACACCCTCTACGACGAGGGGAAGATGGTGTTGGACACCGACGAGGATCTCAACCCCAACGATGTCGCCGTCCTCAAGAGTGGGTCATCTCGATCGGCCCTGGCCCGGGTCATCGAGCACGAGCCGCAGGTCACCGTCGAGCGGCTCAACCCCTCGGTGCGGGCGTTCGGGATCGAACCCAAGAACCTCTGCCAGACCGTCGCCCTCCACCATCTGCTCGACCCCGACATCCCCGCGGTGTCGATGATGGGTATGGCCGGCTCGGGAAAGACCTTCCTCGCCCTCGCCGCCGGTCTGGAGCAGGTCCTCGAACAGCAGCGTTACCGACGGGTCTCGGTGTATCGGCCACTGGTGGCCGTGGGTCGCCAGGAGATCGGATATCTTCCCGGCGACCTCGACGAGAAGCTGGCGCCGTGGATGGCGGCGGTGCACGACAACCTCTACGCCCTCTTCGCCGATGCCGGACCCGACGGGGCCAAGGACGCGATCGAGGAGCTGATCGACCGCAACGAGTTGGAGATGGCGGCCGTGACCTATCTCCGGGGCCGCTCCATCACCGAGGAGTTCGTCATCATCGATGAGGCCCAGAATCTGGAGCTCTCCACCCTCAGGGTCATCCTGACCCGGATGAGTCGGGACTCCAAGGTGGTGTTCTGCGGTGACCTGTCCCAGGTCGACAACCCCTACATCTCCCCATACGGGGGGATGGCGGCCCTCATCGAGAAGTTCAAGGACAGCCCCCTCTTTGGCCACACCCTTCTGGAGCGCTCGGTCCGCTCACCCCTCGCCGAGCTCGCCGCGACCAGTCTCTGATTTGCCGGGGCGGCTCGCCCCGTTCGCCGTTTTTCCCTGTGGTCTGTCGTCTCGTCTCGTATCGTCTCACCATCTTCACCACATGGTGATACAATTTCGAGATGCGTCGAGCAACGATCACCCTTCCCGACGGTCTCGACGAGGAGGTGGAGCGTTTCCGCCGGGACCAGCCAGCGCGCCCGTCATTGACATCGGTTGTCCAGGCGGCACTCGAGAGGTACCTGCAGGACGGACCCGAGCCGACGATTGCGACCGGTGCGCTCGAGCGGGTGCTGCGTCACCGCGGGACCGTTCGCCGTATCGTCTCGTATCACGGCGGATCGAATCCGCGCCTGTTCGGTTCGGTCGCCAGAGGGGAGGCCGGATCGCACAGCGATGTCGACGTCCTCGTCGACCTGGAAGCGGGGCGCACCCTGTTCGACCTCGCCGCGATGCGAGCCGACCTCGAGGATCTGCTCGACACCGCCGTCGACGTTGTGTCCTCCTCCGGGCTCGACGATGATATTCGTGACGAGATCCTCACCGATGTCCTTGCTCTGTGACTCCCGCCGATCGCAGGCGCCTGCTCCACGTCCTCGACGCAATCGACCGGATCCACCGTTATTGCGATGGGGGCCGCGCCACCCTCGACGATGACATGACCGGAGACGCTGTCCTCCACTGCCTCACCGTGATCGGAGAGGCGTTGGGGTCGCTCACCGCCGAGATGTACTCTCGTCTCCCGTCGTTGCCTCCCCACCTGCCGAAGGGCCAGCGCAACATCCTCGTGCACGAGTACTGGCGCGTCGATCTCGACGTTGTCTGGAATACCGTCGTCCAAGAACTGCCACCACTGCGAGCCGACATAGAGTCCCTACTCTCATCCCGGGTCGATTCTTCTGGAAGGGAGGGCGGTAGGGCGGTATGAGGGCCTACGGGGACAGCCGGGCCCAGACCAGGCCGTGGTGGGTGTAGGTCTCCTCGACCTCGGCCCTGACGGGCTCTGTGAAACCGGGGGCCTGGTGGCAGAAGGTGTGGAACTCACCGTTCTCACCGAGGGGGTCGATGTCGGTGGGCAGTGCCCCCGGGTCCCAGCGGGTCCCGCAGAGGGTGGGGTCGACGCGGTCGGGGTCGACACAGACGATGGTGGCATCGACACCGGCGTCGACCATCTCGGTGGCGAGCCGGTCGGTTGGTTCACCCCAGATCGGGAACAGGGGTTCCAGGGGCCACACCGCCATCATCTCCTCCCGGTACGCCCGGATGTCGGCGAGGTGGAGGTCGCCGTAGGCGAGATGGGTCACCCCGCGGGAGGCCATGCTGTTGCCCATCCGGGCCATCCGCTCCTCATAGATGTCGTTGGGACACGGATCGGGGAGGGCCAGGGTACGGAGGGGGAGACCCACCGCGGCGGCCTGCCGGCGTACCAACGGATAGGGGACTCGGTGGGAATTGGTCACCCGATCGTCGAGGGTCACCGTGGTGAGCAGACCGGCGACATCGGCACCAGTGCTACGAAGACGGTGCAGGGCCCACGCCGAGTCCTTCCCCGACGACCATGACACCACGATCCTCATCAGTTCCCCACAGGGAGCCCTACTTACCCAGCTTGTCCCGGCGGATCGCCAACAGCTCGGCGGCGCGTTCGATGTCGATCTTCTCGGCATCGTCGCCCTTGCGGAGGCTGGCGTTGACGTCGCCGTCGGTGACATAGGGGCCGTAACGCCCGCTCCGCACCGTCACCGGCTTACCCGAGGCCGGGTCGTTCCCCAGTTCCTTGAGAGCAGTCGGCTTGTTCTGACCCCGACGGCGGGGTGGTTCGGCGAGAAGCTCGAGGGCATCCTCGGTGGTTATCTCGAAGAGCTGTTCCTCGGTCTCGAGGGAGCGGCGATCGCTGCCCCGCTCGATGTATGGGCCGTATCTCCCGTTCTTGGCGAGGATCTCGACGTCATCGTCGTCGGTCCCGACCGTACGGGGGAGGGACAACAGCCTGAGAGCCTCGTCGAGGCCGATGCCGTCGAGTTCCATGCCGTTGAACAGCGACTCCCGGACCGGCTTCTCCTGGGAGCCCTCCTCCTGCTCCCCGAGCTGGACGTAGGGGCCGAAACGGCCGGTCTTCCCGTAGACGGTGAGACCGGTATCGGGGTCGGTTCCGTAGATCTTGTCACCCTTGTTCTGCTCCTCGATCAGCTTGGCCGCCTTGGCGGGATCGAGCTCGTCGGGGGGAATGTCCTCGGGGATCGAGGCCCGCTCCTCGCCCCGCTCGACATAGGGGCCATAACGGCCGACCCGGGCGACGATGGTGTTGCCGTCGGAGTCCTCGCCGATGGGGATCGAGTTGACGGCGCGGGCGTCTATCTCGCCCAACTTCGAGGCGACCGTCTCGCGGAGACCCTCATCCCCGAGGTAGAAACCGGTGAGCCAGGGGACCCGCTCCTCTTCCCCCGATGCGATTCGGTCGAGCTCGCCCTCCATGCGGGCGGTGAACTCGTAATCGACCAGGTTGGGGAAGTTCGACTCGAGCAGCGAGACCACGGCGAAGGCGGTAAAGGACGGGATCAGCGCTCCACCCTTTTTCCACACATAGCCCCGGTCCTGGATGGTGGAGAGGATCGAGGCGTACGTCGACGGGCGACCCACACCGAGCTCCTCGAGACGTTGCACCAAGGAGGCCTCGGTGTAGCGACGGGGTGGCTGGGTGTCATGACCGGAGGGCACGAGTTCGAGGGCATCGACCCCGTCACCCTTGGCGAGATCGGGGAGCCGTCTCTCGGCATCGTCGGTGTCGGCGTTGGGATCGTCGTGGGACTCGACGTAGACCTTGAGGAACCCGGGGAAATGGATCACCCGACCGGAGGAAGCGAACACGGTGTCACGCCCGTCGGCCGCGGTCGCCCCGATTCTTACCGACACCGTCTGGCCGGTGGCCGGTGGCATCTGCGACGCCAGGGTGCGTCGCCAGATCAGGTCGTAGAGACGGGCCTCGTCGGCGCCGACCTCCTTTCGGACCTGTTGGGGTGTCTTCCAGCGGTCCCCGGCGGGACGGATGGCTTCGTGGGCCTCCTGGGCTCCCTTCACCGCCTTCTTCCCATAGGTCCGGGGCGACGATGGGACATACTTCTCGCCATAGATGCGTTTGATCTCGGATCGGGCCGAGGCGATGGCCCCACCCGAGAGGTTCTGGGAGTCGGTGCGCATATAGGTGATGTGCCCGTTCTCGTAGAGACGCTGCGCCACCGACATCGTCCTCGAGGAGGAGAACCGGAGTTTGCGGCTGGCCTCGATCTGGAGTGTGGAGGTGCGGTAGGGCCCGTAGGGGTTACGGGTGTATGGCTTGGTCTCGGTGGACTGCACCTCGAACGCGGCCTTTTCGAGACCGTCGGCGAGATCCCGGGCGTCTTTCTCGTCGAGGGCGACAACTTCCTTCTGGAGTTGACCCGACTCGTCGAAGTCGCGACCGGTGGCGACCCGGGTCCCGTCGACCTCGATCAGGGTCCCGGTGAACGAGAGGTCGTCGTCCGGCTCTCCCGAGCCTCCCCCACCACCCACCCGCGGCTTCTGGAGTGTGGCGACGATGTCCCAGTAGCCGGCCGAGGTGAAAGCCATACGCTCGCGCTCGCGCTCCACCACGATTCGGATCGCCACCGACTGAACACGGCCGGCCGACAGACCAGTGGCCACCTTCTTCCATAGGACGGGAGAAACCTCGTATCCATAGAGGCGGTCGAGGATGCGGCGGGCCTCCTGGGCGTCGACGAGGCGTTCGTCGATGTCGCGAGGCGAGGCGAAGGCGGCCTCGATGGCCGACTTGGTGATCTCGTGGAAGACCATCCGCTTCACCGGGACCTTGGGGTCGAGGACCTCGACGAGATGCCAGGCGATCGACTCACCCTCGCGGTCCTCATCGGTGGCGAGATAGAGCTCGTCGGCGTCGGCGAGCAGACGCTTCAGCTTCTTGATCCGGTCCCGTCGCTCCTTGGTGAGGACGTAAATCGGATCGAACCCGTCGTCGACGTTGACACCGAGACGCGCCCAGTCCTCGTCCTTGTACTTCTTGGGGATCTCCTTGGCGGAACGGGGCAGATCGCGGATGTGCCCCATCGACGCCTCGACGGCCACATCGGACCCGAGGATCGACGAGATCGTCTTCGCCTTGGTGGGGGACTCAACGATTACAACGGTCTTTGCCACGCCGAGAACGTACGGTGCGTCGGGGGAGGATGTCAACTTGCCCCGGGGATTGGGGGCGTCGATCGGGCGAGGTGGTGAGCCGCTCCTCCACATTGCCCGACTTGGCGCTCCGCCCATCTACCGTTCATGTGTCGATGAACGAGTTGAGGCGCCCGAGCGCATTCGATCTTCTCCGGGGGGGACCCTATACCCGCCTTCTCGTCTCCCACACCATCTCCAGTCTGGGGGACTGGGTAACGCTGTTCGCCACCTTCTCCCTCGGCGCCGAGTTGGCGGGGGGCGGGAACCGGGCCGGATTGGGCATCCTCGTGCCTCTCGTCGCCCGCATACTTCCCGGTTTGCTCTTTGGTGTGATCGGTGGCGTGGTCGCCGACAAGTGGAACCGGAAGGCGATCATGGTGGGCTCCGACCTGGGGCGAGCCGTCCTCGTCGGCGCGTTGGTGTTCGTCGCCAACTTCCGCGACCTCTTCCTGCTCACCTTTGCCATCGAGGTCCTTGCCCTGGTTCGTCAGCCGGCCCGTGAGTCGGTGGTACCCCAGCTCATCGATCGACGTTATCTAATGGCGGCCAACGGTCTCAACCTATTCGGCGCCTACGGGACCGCCCCCGTCGGCTCCGCTCTTTTCGCGGTCATCGCCCAGTTCGGATCACCGATGTTCGAGTGGGCCGCAAACCCCGGCGCCGCCGCCGCCTTCGCCCTCGATGCGGTCACCTTCGTGACGTCGGGGATCCTGGTGTTGACCATTCCCATCCCGGTGAGGGCGGCCGGTAAGACTCGGATACGGGAAACGGCCAGACCGCTCGCCGACATCGCCGACGGATTCCGTTTCGTCGCCCGCACCAAGGAGGTCCGGCGTCTTGTGTTGGGGATGGCGGCAGGGTTATTCGGAGGAGGGGCCCTTTTCGTCCTCGGTCAGCCCTTCAGCCGTCAGGTGCTCGGTGGGGGAAACTCCGGGTATGGCATCCTGGTGACTGCCCTCGGCGTCGGTGTGGGGTTGGGTATGGGGGCGATGACGGTGTGGGGTCGCCATCTCAGCTACCGCGAGGTGTGGTTCGCGGCGGGTCTCAGCGTCACCGGATTCGCCATCGCGGCGGCGTCCTTCACCTCGACTGTCTGGGGGGCGGGTTCCTGGGTGTTCGCCGCCGGATTGGGAACGGGCATCGCCTACGTCACCGGATTCACCCATCTCCACGCCGTGGTCACCGACGAGCTGCGGGGGCGGACCTTCGCGGCCCTTTTCGCGGCAGCGCGTGGCGCCCTGCTCGTCTCGTTCGGCCTCGCCGGAATCGGAGCCGCGGCACTGGCCGGTGTCTTCCCGGGACTGCTGGCCTCCGGGACGCGGGCGGTGATAGTGGTCTCTGGGGTGGTGATCTTCTTGACGGGTGGTTCATTTTTCTGGTCGGTCCGGGAACACCTCCGCCCCGAGCCCATGGATAGGGTTACCTTGCGTACCCTTCGGGATGCGGCAGACTCCATCACATGGATGCGCGGGTCGAGGAGCCGTGGGGAGGATGACGAGGAATGATTCGATACGTCGCCCTTGAGGGTGTCGATGGCGCCGGGAAGTCCACGATCACGGACCGACTTGCCGCCCGGCTCGAGATGGACGGCCACGAGGTGGTCCGTGTCCGCGAGCCGGGTGGGACGGTGGTGGGGGAGGAGGTGAGGAGCCTCCTGCTCCACGGTGGTGAGATAGCCTCATGGACGGAGGCGCTCTTGTTCGCCGCCCAGCGGGCGGAACTCGCCGAGACCGTGATCCGACCGGCCTTGGAGAGGGGGGCCTTTGTCATCTCTGACCGCTCCCTCTACTCGTCCCTTGCCTATCAGGGAGGTGCCCGGGGTCTCGGTGTCGAGGCGGTGCGCACCGCCAACCTGATCGGTCTGGGTGGGACTCTTCCCGAGCTGGTCGTCGTCTTGGACGTGACGGTGGATGAGGCTCTGGATCGCCAGGAGATGGGCGATCGGATCGGGTCGGCCGGTCGTCAGATCCAGGAGGCGGTCGCCGCCACCTACCGGCAGTTGGCGGACGCCGAGCCGGAGCGGGTCAGGATCGTGGGCACGGGATCGATCGACGAGACCACCAGTGCGGTCTACAACCTGGTTGTGTCCGGATGAGGCCCTTTGAAGGGCTTATCGCTGACGACCGGGTCATCGAGTTGCTATGCGGCGAGAGCCAAGACCCCGCCAGCGCCTACCTGCTGGTGGGTCCGGCGTCGACAGGGAAGGCCACCCTCGCCCGTCATTTCGCGGCGGCGATAGTCTGCCCGCTCCACGGCGACCACGACGACGACTGCCCCACATGCCGTCGCAGTCTCCGCGGATCCCATCCCGACATCACCATGGTGAGCCCCGAGGGCAAGTCAACGTTGGGTGTAGACCGGGCCCGTGAGGTCATCGGGAGGGCGTCCATGGCCAAGATCGAGTCGGACCATGCCGTCTTCATCTTCGATGAGGCGGGGACGATGACCGAACAGGCCGCCAACGCCCTGCTCAAGACACTCGAGGAGCCCAACCCCGGGACCGTGTTCGTGCTCGTCGCCGAAAGCCCAGACCAGTTTCCTCCCACGGTGGTCAGTCGGTGTCGGACGATCCACATTGGCCGTGTCCCCACCGAGACCATCATCCGGGGACTGGAGGAGAGGGGGATCGACACCGAAGTCGCCGAGGCGGCCGCTCTCGCCGCAGGGGGGCGGGTCGGATTGGCCATCTCGCTTGCGACCCGCCCAGACCTCGCCGAGTTCCGGAGAAGCTGGCTGGGTGTTCCCCTCCGGCTCACCGGTCGACCGGGAGACGCCCGGCGTCTCGCCGAGGAGATGATCGCCTCAATCCAGCCGATGATCGACGCCACCGTCGCCGATGACCTCAGCAACGAAACGGAGAGACGGGCGCGACGGTATGCCGAGAACGCCCTTCTGGTCCGGGGTCTCGAGATCCTCGCTTCCTGGTACACCGACGCCGCCTCGGTCCAGGTGGGGGGACCGGTGCGCAACAGCGACCTGCCCGTCGCCTCGCTGACAGATGTCGCCCCGGAACGAGCCGTTGCCGCCGTCGATCTGGTTCTCGATGCCGTCGTCGACCTCGGAGGGAATCTCCGGGTCCCGTTGGTGCTGACCGATCTGTTCACCAGGCTGGGCAGCGACAGCGCCAGCTA
>WHUC01000071.1 GCA_009377435.1 Acidimicrobiia bacterium | reverse complement strand
TACGAGTTGGCCCAGGCTCTTGCCTTCACGCTGCTGGCGACGTTTCAGTTCAGCCAGGACAGCGGCGTCGATATTGACGGTTGTTCTGGGCATGCATCAGATGATATGCGACTGCGCATCAAGGTGTCGAGCGTGAGTCGCGGAGCTACCCCCCTCGACCCGACGGCTTCGCCGTCGGCCCACTCCCCCCTCATGCGAGGGGGGAGAACTGGGCAGCGACCGGTTCGGGGTATCGACCCCTTATCATTGCCGGCCATGGTAATCGAGAACACCTTTGTGATGGTCAAGCCCGACGGCGTGCGCCGCAAACTCATCGGGGAGGTGATAGGTCGGCTCGAACGCAAGGGCCTCGTGTTGGAGAAGATGGAGATGCTCTCCATCGACACCGATCTTTCCCGACGGCATTACGCCGAGCATGTTGACAAGCCCTTTTATCCCGAACTCGAGGAGTTCATCACGTCGGGGCCCGTGGTCGCGATGGAATGGTCGGGGGAGGGTGCCGTTGCCGGGGTCCGTTCCCTCATGGGAGCAACCAACCCCGCCGACGCCGCACCGGGCACCATCCGCGGTGACTTCTGCACCGACCTTACGCAGAATCTGGTCCACGGTTCCGACTCCCCGGAGAGCGCCGTCCGCGAGCTGGGGATCTTCTTCTGAGGATCGAAATCGCACAGTTCTCGCGATACCTCTACACTTCCCATGACCTACCCCTGAGGCAAGCGCCGCATGGCTGAATCCCTCTTCGCATTTTCCGGCCAGGACATGGCCATCGATCTCGGAACCGCCAACACCCTCGTGTTCGTGCGTGGTCAGGGCATCGTGCTCAACGAACCGTCGGTGGTCGCCATCAACGGTCAAAACGGTCGCGCCCTGGCGGTGGGAATGGAGGCCAAGAGGATGATCGGTCGGACCCCGGCCAACATCACGGCGATCCGACCGCTCCGCGACGGTGTCATCGCCGACTTCGACGTCACCGAGAAGATGCTCCGCTACTTCATCCAGAAGGTCCACCGCCGCCGTTGGGCAAGACCCCGTATCGTGGTCTGTGTCCCCTCGGGGATCACCCCGGTGGAGCGCCGGGCCGTCGAGGAGGCCGCCTATCACGCCGGGGCGCGCCGGGCCTACACCATCGAGGAGCCCATGGCAGCCGCCATCGGTTCGGGCCTTCCCATCGCCGAGCCGACCGGGTCGATGGTGGTCGACATCGGTGGTGGGACCACCGAGGTCGCCGTCATCTCTCTCGGGGGCATCGTCGTCTCCCGTTCGATCCGTGTCGGTGGTGATGAGCTCGATGAGGCCATCATCGAGTGGGTCAAGAAGGAGCACAATGTGCTGATCGGGGAACGCACCGCCGAGCAGATCAAGATGGCCATCGGTTCAGCCTGGCCCTACCAGGACGAGCCCTCCGCCGAGGTGAGGGGTCGCGATCTCGTCACCGGGCTCCCCAAGACGGTCACCCTGACCAGCCCCGAGATCCGGGAAGCCATCGACGAGCCCACCCAGGCCGTCGTCGATGCCGTCAAGTACACACTGGACAAGACACCACCCGAGTTGGCCTCCGACGTCGTTGAGAGCGGAATCGTTCTTACCGGCGGGGGCGCCCTCCTGGTCGGTCTCGACCATCGACTGGTCTCCGAGACCGGAATGCCGATCGTCACCGCCCACAAGCCCCTCCAGACGGTGGTGATCGGCTCGGGCAGATGCCTCGAGGAGTTCGACACACTCCAGGGCGTCCTGGTGTCGTCCTCTCGGCTCTGACCGCACCAGCCTCCTAGGAGGCCACTAGACCATGCGCGACGACGGACCTGATCGTTCCCTTCCCATGGTGATAACCCTGGTGGTGTTCGCCCTCATCCTGATGACCATTGATATCCGCACACAGGGTGCCGGCGTGGGCGAGACGCTCCGGAGCGGGGTCCAGACACTCGTGGTTCCCGCCCAGAAGATCGCCGATCGTGTCGTCGACCCCGTGGTCGAGTCCTTCTCCAACGTCGCCGCGGTCGGTGAGATCCGGGAGAGAAACCGGGTTCTCCAGAACGAACTGGATGCTTCGGAGACCCGCCTCGCCGAGGTAGAGGCCGATCTGGCCCGGCTTGCCGCCCTCGAGGATCTGTATCGCCTCACCACCGAAGAGTCGGAACACCCGGTTGCGGTGGCCAATGTCGTCGGGCGCCCCGACTCCAACGACCCCTCGTTCCTGATCGATCGGGGCACCTCGTCGGGAATTGTCGCCGGTCAGCCCGTCGTCGACCAGAATGGCAATGTCGTGGGGAGGGTGACGGTGACGTCGTCACTGAGTGCACTTGTGATCCCGATCACCGGCGACCGCGCCGGACTGACGGTGGTCGTTGACGGACAGGTTGGTAGCGCCGTACCGCGGGCGGCGTCAAAGCTGCTCGAACTGACCATCTTCGCCACATCGGAGGGGGTGTCCGAGGGACACCGTGTCATCACCTCCTCGCAGAGCACCCAGTATCCAGCCGGTCTGGCCGTGGGCGTGATCGAGGACGGCGGGGCGCCGCTGAGCTCGACGGTCGAGGCAACCATCCGCCCCTATGCCGATCCCGACCTGTTGTCGGTCGTCGCCGTTCTCGCCTGGCCCCGCGACCCGATAAGCGACGTCGAGATCACCCCGACAACGACCTCGACCACCACGATGCCCGAAGACACCACCACGACGGTGGCCCCATGACGGTGTTGTTTCCACCCACCCGCCCCACACCCGCCCTGGGCGTCCGTCCATGACCTCCAAGACGATCGGTCTGACCTTGGTTCTCCTCATGGGGGCGCTCCTCATCCAGACGACCCTCATCACCAGACTGGAGTGGTTCTCACCCGAATTGGTGCTCACCGTGCTCCTCGTTATCGCCCTGGGTCCCATCCGACGGGTGCCCATACTCGTCCTTGCCTTCGGGAGTGGTCTGGTGATTGATCTTCTCGGCAATCTGGTGATGGGTCTGCGAGCCCTGGCGTACACTCTCGTGGTCTACATGGCCCTCCGCATCAGGGACCGGCTCGCTCTCGGAATCATCGGGGTGGGCATGACCGTGGCCGGCGCCTCACTCGTGTTCGTCGCCTTGTTCTTCGTGATAGGTACCCTGTTCGATCAGGGCACCGTAATCAGCGCTGATATCGGGCGTCGTGCAGTCATCGTTCCCTTTCTCGATGGACTGATCGGAGCCGCGCTCTACGGGCCCCTGCAGAAATTGGTCACCACGGAGACGATCATATGAGATTCGGAGTCCGGATCACGATCCTGGGAGCGGCGTTCCTCGCCATGTTCTCGCTGCTCGGGCTCCGACTCTGGTCGGTGCAGGTCGCCCAGGGTGCCCAGATCTCCGAGGAGGCCGAGGCCCTCGCCTGGATCGAGGTCCCCGTCCCTGCCCCCCGGGGAGACATCTTCGATCGCAACGGTGTTCAGCTGGTGACGTCCCAGATGGTCCCCCAAATCGTGGTCGACCGCACGTTCATATCCGACCAAGAGCGCGATCTGGTGGTGCAGAGACTGGCCGGAGCACTGGGTATGGATCCCGGCAAGCTCGATGCGATGTATGAGAAGGCGGGTATCAACGGTCGCTTCGTGGTGGAGAGCGAGGAGGTAGGCGTCGACGCCAACCTCGCCTACGCCCTCAACGAGCAGCTCGCCGACCTGCCGGGGATCTCGGTCGAGAATCAGCCCCAGCGGGTCTATCTCGACGTCTCCCAGATGGCCCACGTCCTGGGGTACCTGGGTCTTCCCGATCAGGCGGACCTCGAGGAGAGATCGGAGGTGGACCCGTCTGCGAGAATCGGGAAGCTCGGCGTCGAACGCGCCTACGACGAGTATCTGCAGGGTGATCCGGGTCACCGGTCCTATCGGGTCCGTTCCGGGTCGATCGTCGAGCAGAAGGAACCGGTCCCCCCTGTCCCGGGTGACTCCGTCGAACTCACCCTCGACTCGGCCCTGCAGAACATGGTCGAGTCGGCCCTCGCCGACGGGGTCGAGCTGTCCAACGAGTACAAGACGTCGGTGACCCGCAACACCGGGGAGACCTTCAACAACGAGACGACAAGGGCGGCGGGCGTCGTGGTCGACATCACCAGCGGCGAGGTGCTGGCCATGGCGAGCCATCCCTCGTTCGACCCCAACAGCTTTGTGGACGGCATCGACCCGGCCACCTTCGAGACCCTCAACGAGCAGAAGGCGTTCAACAACCTGGCGTCGTCCGGTCTCTTCCCACCGTCGTCGACATTCAAGCTGATCACCGCGGCCGCCTTCATCGAGGAGGATCTTCCCCTGCCGACCGACGGCACCGAGGGCGTCGACTTCGAGAACGAGCTGGTCCACTGCGACGGTGTCCTTCAGCTCGACGAGCTCGCCGATGGAAGCCCCCAGGAGTTTACCGATTGGTACTACCCCGCCAACAAGGGCTGGTTGAACATCGATGACGCCATCGAGCAGTCCTGTAACATCTTCTTCTGGTCGACCGCCCTCGGTGTCCACCGTGCCTTTCGCGATAGCGAGGAATACACGGTGCTGCAGGACTGGGCCCGCTCGGTCGGGTACGGGGAGATGACGGGCATCGATCTTACCGGTGATCCCGAGGGCATCGTCCCCACCCCAGAACTGTTCGTGGAATGGAGGGAGTACCAGCTCGAGAATCCCGACGAGCCCCCACGGTTGGACGCGTCCCGACTGCAGACCGAGAATCCATGGGTCGGTGGTGACCTGATGAACATGGCGATAGGCCAGGGATCTCTCACCGCCACCCCACTCCAGGTTGCCATGTCGTACGGGGCGATCGCGACGGGCAAACTCGTCACCCCCTATGTCGTGTCGGAGGTGACCGACGCCGATGGTGGTGCCGTCTACGCCGCCGAGACCAACATCAGATCCGAGGTCGACCTCAGCCCGGCTACCCGACGACGTCTTCTGGAGGATCTCAACAGGGTCGTGACCACGGGGACGGCTCAACAGGCGTTCTCCGATTTCGGTCCCGGACTGGAGCAGATCGGGGGGAAGACCGGGACGGGCCAGACCATCCAGGCCGCCGACAACCACGCCTGGTTCGTCGGCGTCACCCCCATCAACAACCCCAAATATGTCGTGGCGGTCATAATCGAGGAAGGTGGCAGCGGTGGCGCCGTCGCCGCCCCGGTCGCCCGTCATATCATGCAGGCGGTGGTGGGCAACGAGCCCACACCCATCGTCCAGGGCGCGGCGGAAGACTAAATGAAACACATGTCACCCCAACCCACCACAATCGTCTCCAGATGGCGACCGTAGCGGCATCGGCGTCGGCCGCGGTCGACGAGAGAAGCGCCAATCGGACCGATTGGATCCTCATCGGGACCTCCACGGTGCTGGCCATGTTCGGCCTGCTCATGATCTACTCGGCCACCAGGGCAACCGGAACGATCTCGATGGAGCGCCAGATGATGTTCGCCGCCGTCGGCGCCGTGATGGCCCTGGTGATGTCGCTGATCGACTACCGGGACCTACGGCACCGTGTGCCCGTCGTCTTCGGGTTGACCGTGCTCGCATTGGTGGCGGTCTTCTTCTTCCCGGCGAGGAACGGCGCCCAGCGTTGGATACCAATGGGGCCGTTCGCTTTCCAGCCGGCGGAGTTCGCCAAGATCGTCGCCATCCTCGCCAGTGCCGCCATCCTGGCGCCGGAGCGCCCCAACTACGATACCTCCCGGCTCAAATGGAGCCGGATCCTGATGGTGCTGGGAATTGTGGCGCCCGTGATGGGCCTCATCTTCATCGAACCCGACCTGGGCACGATGCTCGTGTTCGTGTTCGTCGCCTTCGTGATGTTCTTCGCCGCGGGCGCCTCATGGCGACAGGTGGCGATCATGACTTTCGGCGGAATCTCGGCAGTGGTCCTGGCGTTCTGGTCCGGGCTGATCGCCGACTACCAGCTCGCCCGATTCCGTGTCCTCATCGATCAGGACCTCGACCCACAGGGCATCGGGTACAACCTGCTGAGGAGCAAGCTCGCCATCGGGTCGGGGCAACTAACCGGACGTGGCCTCTTCCAGGGGGATGCCACCAACTTCAGATACATCCCCGAACAGGAAACGGACTTCATCTTCACCGCGGTCGGAGAGCAGCTCGGTTTCGTCGGGGGTTTGCTGGTTCTGCTGGCTTTCGGTGTCGTGCTGTGGCGTCTGTTGGTGATCGCCGCCAATGCGAGGGACCGATTCGGGGCTCTGGTAACGATCGGTATCGCGGCGATGCTGATGTTCCAGGTCTTCGTCAATGTGGGGATGACGGTGGGGATCATGCCTATAACCGGTATCCCCCTTCCGTTCATGAGTCTCGGGGGCTCGTCGTTCCAGGTGACGACGATGGCTCTCGGGATCGCCAATTCCGTTTGGTTACGTCGGAGCCCGGTACCCGGCGAACCCCAGTTGATGTGAGGACGGGTAGTCCGCCCATGTTCCGTCGCGGTCCGGCGGGATGGGTCGAGGTCATCTGTGGACCCATGTTCTCGGGGAAGTCCGAGGAGCTCATCCGACGGGTCACTCGCTCCCGGATCGCCCGGATCCCCGTTCAGGTGTTCAAACCGGCCCTCGACAACCGCTACGCCGAGGTGGCGGTCGTCTCCCACTCCTCGCTGTCGGCCCCGGCGACATCGGTGGAGTCGGCGGCGGCGTTGCGAAACTCGGTGGTGGACCGCACCGAGGTGGTGGGGATCGACGAGGCGCAGTTCTTCGACGATGAACTGGTCGACGTGGTCGACGGCCTTGCCGAGTCGGGTGTTCAGGTGGTCATCGCCGGACTCGACCTCGACTTTCTTCGGCGACCTTTCGGCCCGGTGCCCACCCTGTGCGATCGGGCCGAGTACGTGACGAAGATGCTCGCCGTGTGTCATCGCTGCGGTGGACCGGCCCTGTACACGCAGCGCATCGTGCGTTCCGATGACCTGGTCGTCCTCGGTGCCGAGGACGCCTACGAATCCCGCTGCCGGGGTTGCTACCACCCCGCCGAGCCCGAACAACGTACCTTCAATCTGCAGACCTGACATCGACGGTTCGACGCGCCAAGCCCTCCAGACGACTCCCAAGGCCGTATTGGCGACCCTGGACGCCGAGGGACGCCCCCATCTCGTGCCCGTCACCTTTGCCATGCTTGGTGATGACCGGCTGGTGACGGCGGTTGATCACAAGCAGAAGAGAACCCGACGGTTGCGACGGCTTGAAAACATCGAACGGGAACCTCGTGTCACCGTCCTGGCCGATCATTACGAGGACGACTGGTCGGCGCTGTGGTGGGTGCGGATCGATGGCACCGCCACCGTCTCCGACCTCCCGCCGGCCGGTGCCGTGGAGGCGCTCACCGCAAAGTATCGGCATTATCGAGGCCACACCCCGGAGGGGCCATGGATCACGATCTTCGTCGATCGGGTGAGTTCCTGGGAGGCGTAGCGCCGAAACAGGTTTGGGTGTCGACTTAGACTGCCCGAGATGATCCGCTCCCTCACCGTCGCCGCACTCATCCTCGTTGCGGCCACGGCGTGCTCCTCGGACGATCCCGCCGGCAGCGACAGTCCCGGCGGGGAGGCGACAACCACTCGGGGCGGGGTGATCACCACTGCGCCCGCACCCGACCAGGACGAGACCGATGCCGCCCTCGCCGCCATACTCGCCGCCGAGTTGGAGGGGGGCATCATCGATCCGCTCCCCGTTGACTCCGACATCGGCGGGTGCGCCGCCGAGAGGATCGTGGCCGAGATGGGTGCGGCGGAGGGGGAGACACTCGACGACTATCTGGCCTCGAACGATGCTGCCACCGGGGACGACATGGTGGACCTCGTCCTGACCGCCTACTTCGGGTGTGCCGATGCCGACGAGGTCGGCAATCATCTCGCCGAGGACCTGATCGAAACAATCGGCTTGCCCTCCGATCCCCACATCAGCGAGTGTCTCTCCGACCGGTTGGACTCGGTGGACGAGGTAGGTCGACTCGTAGCGGCCGATTCCGTCGCCGTCGATCCCGTTTCCATACTCGGGGGGTGCGTCGGGCTGGGGGATGTGATGTCCGTCGAGATAGACGGGCTCAGCGATGATCAGCACTCCTGTCTCAACGAAGAAGGGGCGGATGTCCTGTCGGGGATGCTGCAATCAAGGAGGGACGAGGCCACGGAGTTGGCGCTCCGGAATGTGTTGGAGGGGTGCGGGCTCGACCCCGGTTCCGTGGCCAACTGACGTTCTGGTAGCATTTTCCCCAACCCGAGTCGGTTTATACCGAAGTCACCGACTCGGCGCCGAGCTCCCGCCACGGAAATTGAGATCTGACCCGACACTCGAGAGAGGACTCTCGACCGAGGGAGGATCCGGTTTCGGCGGGACAGATCCGGGATCGCCGCGGTCCATGTGCGTCACCCAGCTCCGGGTGAATGGGCCAATCTCGCCCCCCGGAGAGCTCGGAACACCTTTCAGATAGGAGTTGACAATATGGCTTGGTTTCGTCGCAGTGGCCCCAGGGTGCTGCGGAAGTCGACCGCGACGGTAGAGGAGGAGCGCAAGCTCGTCCGCCGGGGTGGCAGCACGGTGGAGATCCGCCGTGTCGAGGAGGTGTCGGATAAGGACACCTCCCAGAGACCGTCGGAGAGACCCCAGAAACAGCGTTCGGGCGGTGATCGTTCACGGGATTCCCGTGGTGGGTCGCGGGAAGGGGGCACCCGGAGCAACGGGAATCGCTCCCGGCATCGGCGTGATGAGGAGATCATCGTCCCTCCCGATGTAGGTCGTCGTCAGATGCTGGTGAAGGTCACCGATCACGGCACCCAGATCGTGGTCACGGAGGGCCCCGTCCTCGTCGAGCATTACATAACGGGCACGGCGAACGCATCCGTCGTCGGCAACGTTTACCTGGGCAAGGTCAGAAATGTCCTGCCCGGGATGGAAGCCGCCTTCCTCGACTTCGGTGCCGAGAAAAACGGTGTGCTCTATCTCAGCGATGTCAAGACCAGCAGGCAGAACACCCGTATCGAGGATCTTCTCTCCGAGGGGGACCAGGTGGTCGTCCAGGTCGTTCGGGACGCCATGGGAAACAAGGGCGCCCGGCTCACCGGTGAGCCCTCCCTCGCTGGTCGGTACCTGGTGCTCGTCCCCGACAGCAACACCGAGGGGATCAGTCGCCGTCTGCCCGATGGGGAACGGGAGCGCCTCCGGTCGATCCTGATGGACGTAAAGCCCAAGGGTTACGGGGTGATCGTGCGGACGGCCGCCCTTCACGCATCGGCCGAGGAGATCGCCGCCGACATTTCCCGACTGGAGAGACGCTGGAACGCCATCCAGGAGAAGGTAAAGAATGGTGGCGCCCCCACGGTGGTCCACGAGGAACCCGGTCTGCTGATCAAGACCATTCGAGAGCACTTCACCGACGACTTCAAACGTCTGCTGATCGACGACAAGGACGCCCACGATCAGGTTCTCGATTACCTGCGGGCAACGGCACCCGATCTGGTGTCGAAGGTCCGTCTCTACGAGGATACCGATATCGACATCTTCGAGCGGTACCACGTCGACGATCAGCTCAAGAAGGCACTGGAACGGAAGGTCTATCTCCCCTCGGGTGGACATCTGGTGATCGACCGCACCGAGGCGCTGACCGTGATCGATGTCAACACGGGACGGTTCGTCGGAAGCTCGAATCTCGAGGAGACGGTGCTCCACAACAACCTGGAGGCCGCCGAGGAGATCGGGCGCCAGCTCCGTCTCAGGGACATCGGCGGGATCATCGTCATCGACTTCATCGATATGGAGATCGAGCAGAGTCAGGAGGCGGTGCTGCGCAAACTGCGCGAGACCCTGGCCAAGGACAAGACCCGCACGCAGGTGTTCAACGTCTCGTCTCTGGGACTCGTCGAGATGACCCGCAAGAATGTCTCCGCCGGTCTCGTCGAGCAGTTCAGCACCCCTTGTGACCATTGCGACGGTCGGGGGATCGTCATCCACACCGAAGCCGTCGCCGGCGGTGAGGAACTCGAAGAGGCTCTCAACGCCGGCTGACCGGCTTGACCCGCGAGGTGTGTTGGTCCCCCCACGAAG
>WHUC01000070.1 GCA_009377435.1 Acidimicrobiia bacterium | reverse complement strand
GCCTACAACCGCCGCGTCGATGCCGCCCTGACCGACGACTCGATCCGGAGAGAGGGGATCTATCGGACCGAGACCACCCGGGAGGACGAGGCGTTGGCCAGCGACGAGGCCGCCGGACCTGACGAGGTCTCTGAGGACGAGGCCTATGAGGACGAGTCCGATCGGACCGACGAGACCTACCTTGCGGACGAGCCAGACGAGACATACCCGACAGACGAGACGAGGAAGTGACCAAAAATGGCAACTGCACCAGCGGTTCTATCGAGCTCAACCCTCAACGGGGACAAGATCGTGAGCCCCGAGGGTGAGGATCTGGGAACCCTCAAGGACATCATGATCGACACCACCTACTCCGAGGTGGCCTATGCGGTGATGAGCCGCGGCGGAATCGTCGGCATGGGTGAGAAGCTGTTCGCCGTACCATGGGGGTTGCTGACGGTGGACGGGGAGAACAAACGACTGGTCCTCGACGCCGATCCCGAGGTGCTGGACAACAGCCCCGGCTTCGACTCCGACAACTGGCCGAAGTTCAGCGACGTCGAATGGGGGGCGGGAATCCACGAGCACTACGGCGTCGATCCCTACTGGGACCAGGATCCCCCTCTCACCTGAGCTGGTGGCATCCCCTACCGGATCTAGTCCGCGGAACGAAGGGTGGCCACGGCATCGGAACCGGCCATCGACAACCGCCAGATGAAATCGCGGATGGCCTCCAGCTCATCGGGGTTGGCCCGCGCATAGTTGGCCGAGGGCACGGTTCATCGGCGATTAGAGCCTCACCAGCTCCCCGGTTCGTTCATCGCGGACCTCGATCCTCACTTGCGACGATCCGATGGGTCGGGTTGCGTATCGCCCATCCGCGCCGCTCGAGGCGATCGAGGTGTCCCTCGGCGAAGTCCGCCCGCACGGATTCGACCGAGTGGCCGATCGCACCGAGGTCAGGCAGCGTTCGAGGCATCATCTGGCCGACGACGGAACCGGGACGATTCGTCGCCCTGAGCGATCGAGCCACCTACGGGGGCCACCGGAGTTCTCCGTGAGGCGGCACCCACTGCGCTTCGTCGGGACACTTCGGCTACGATCGTGACCGCCGAACATGGGGACCGTGCCCTGGGCAGCTCCCGTCTCTAGCGTTGGGGGGCACTCCCACCCTCCGAGTCGGTGTTCGGCCTAGTGGTGTGTCCCCGAAATAGCTACGCGGTCTCGCCGGGCCTAGACGCCTCGGCGACACCGCGGCATCAATTCAAGGACACACCACTAGTTCAGATCCAGGTGCTCCCAACGGAGACCGTGTTCGGCGAAAACCCGGAAATCTGAATCCCGTGTCACCCAAACGCACCCTTCCGAAATTGCCAAAGCAGCGTGCTGGGCGTCTGCAACCTGCTTGCCACTGGCATTGGTTCGACGACAGAGATCCACGAACCCCGGCCAATGGCGAGCGTCTGGGGTGATGAGCCGACATCGGGGGTGCTCGGAGAGCGCCTCCATCACGGCCACAGCAGTAGCCGTGGGTGTTGGTTGCGAAAATATCTCACGATTGGTGACAATACGGACGAAGGCAACGGCTACGAGGACGCTCAGCCCGAAGGGTTCCGGCCCGTTGACCAGCTCCTCAAGCCAATCCCGATATGCCTCGTGAACACGCTCCTCGGTTCGGTGGGCATAGACGAGCACATTGACGTCGGGCATCCGCATCTAACGACCCAATCCGACCCTGTCCTCCTCCATCATCTCCGCTGAGAAGTCCTCCGGTTCATGATCAGCCTCCTCTGCCAAACTCCCGTAGGTGATCATTCGGAAGGGCTCGACCGCAGGGGGACTGTCGTCAAGTGCTATTTGAAGGGCACGATTGACGACCTCGCTCAACGTGACCCCCTGCTCCAATGCCACGGACTTCGCCTTGCGGAGTAGGTGATCCTCAAGTACTAGGGTTGTGCGCATACAGATGAGCATACGTATGCAGAGTACCCACCGTCAACCTACCTCTCGGTCACATCGAGATCTGTCGCTGCCCGAAAGCTGCAGACGTAGCCCACCGCGACCTAGTCCGCGGAACGAAGGGTGGCCACGGCATCGGAACCGGCCATCGACAACCGCCGGATGAAATCGCGTATAGCCTCCAGCTCGTCGGGGGTGTAGCCCGCGCATAGTTGGCCGAGGGCACGGTTCATCGGCGAGTAGAGCCTGAGTAGCTCACCGGTTCGTTCTCCGCGGACCTCGATCCCACTTCCGACCTCCATGGCGGATGCGGGTCCCTTCCTCCGAGCCCAGTTAGGGCCCTATTTCGACACGCCCGTAGCGGCGCCGCTGGAAGCGTGGCAAGCCGAGGCGGCCCGTCACCCCATGTTCCGCCTCGAGCCCGTCGGTATCCGGGGATAGACGGAGGCATAGCATCTTATAGTCCCAACGGTTCGGCGACCGTGTCCATCGGCGGGTGTCCTCACGTTCTCACCCTTTGACCGCCTCTATCGCCTCTCCGAGTGTGAAGCGGCCCTCGTAGAGGGCCCTGCCCACCACGACGGCCGCACAACCCAGCGCGGCCAGATCGGCGAGATGCTGTAACGAGCCAACCCCACCGGAGGCCACCACCGAGAACCGCCCATCCTCGACCACCTGGGTGGTGAGGTCCAGGTCGGGACCACGTAACGTCCCATCCCTACCGATACCGGTGAGCAGAACCCTCTCGATCCGATGGGTGGCGAGAGTGTCGAGAACCTCGCCGAGGGACCGCCCCGCATCGGTCCAACCCGCCCCCCGGGCCCGGCCCTCCCGCACGTCGACCGCCACGACGAGGCGCTCCACCACGTCGCGTAGAGCAGCCAGCCGCTCCGGCGCCGAGATCGCCATCGTCCCCACCACCACCCGCTCGACACCGAGATCAAGGACAGCTCTCACAGTCTCCTCGTCACGTATCCCTCCACCGGTCTGGACCGGTAGACCGGCGTCGACCATTCGACGCCAGACGTCCTGTCGGGCGGTGCCGTGTCGGGCCCCATCGAGATCGACCACATGGACCAGCGATGCCCCCTGCTCAAACCACTGTCGGGTGACGGCGACCGGGTCATCGGAGTAGACGGTGGCGGTGGCGAAATCACCCTCCACCAATCTGACCACCTTTCCCCCCATGACGTCCACTGCCGGGATGATCTGCATCGTCAGCCTCCTACAGGTTCCATACTCATTCCGTTTAGTGTAGTATCGCGTTAAACCGTTAAGCCGATACGAATGAGCCATCATGGTCACCACAAATGACGATTGGCGAACCGACGACACCGCCGATCTCTTCTCGATCATCATCCAACTCGACACCGTTGACGAAGCCGCAGACTTCTTCCGCGACCTGTGCACCCGTCGGGAGCTCGAGGAGATCGCGGCACGGTGGCGGATCGTGCGGCTGCTCGACGAGGGGATGTCCCATCGCCAGATCGCCGAGGAGACCGGGGCCTCGACGGCGACGATCAGCCGGATAAACCAGTGGCTCCACCACGGCACCGGGGGATACCACTGGGGTCTGGAACGGGCGGAGGGGCTGAGATGACCGCGTCCCTGCGTCTCGCCGTTCCCAACAAGGGACGGCTCAAGGACCCCTCGACAGCACTCCTCAGGGACGCTGGTCTCTCATTCGAATCGACCGACAGGGCCCTGTCGGTTCCGGTCCGCAACGCCGATCTCGAGTTGATCTTCGTCCGGACCGACGATGTGCCCGAGCTGGTCACCGACGGGGTCGCCGACGTCGGCATCACCGGGTACGACCTTCTCGCCGAGTCGGAGCTCGGGCCCTCCCTCGAGATCCTCGCCGAGCTGGACTACGGACGCTGCCGTCTCGCTGCCGCCGTCCCCAGCCACAACTCCGACATCGACAACTGGGAGGCCTTCTCCGGAGCACGGGTCGCCACCTCCCACCCCCGGGTGACCGGTCGGTTCTTCGCCGAGCGGGAGATCGACGTGACGGTGGTGGAGTTCAAGGGGTCGGTGGAGGTGGCCACCAAGATCGGCGTGGCCGATGCCATCATCGACCTGGTCTCGACTGGCTCCACCCTCCAGGTGAACGGACTACGCGCCGTGGGAACCGTGCTCGAATCACAGGCCGTCCTGGTGGCGAGGAGTCGTCACAACGGGACCGTTGCCCGACTTGCCACCGCCCTTTCCGCGGTGGTGGCGGCGCGCCGCACCAGATATCTGGTGCTCAACGCCCCCCGGGACCGTGTCGACGACATCGCCGATCTGGTGCCCGGGCTCCGCTCCCCCACGGTCATGCCACTTCAGGAAGAGGGGATGGTCGCCATCCACACCACGGTGGCGACCGATGCGGTCTGGGATCTCCTCCCCCGTCTCGAGGCGGCCGGTGGTCAGGACATCCTCGTCCTCCCCATCCACCAGATGATATGACTGTGACACTGCCAGGCACCCACCCCGCGGTGCGCCCATGACCCGTCTCCGTCAGTTGTCGGTGAGCGACGTCAATGACCCGGCGCTCGCCGAACTCCTCGACCGCTCCGTCGTCCCCGACCCCGACATCATGCAACGGGTTGGCGAGGTCATCTCCGATGTCGCCCAACGGGGATCCACCGCCGTCGCCGAATATGGCGAGCGTTTCGGTGGGGGCTACGGCCGTATCGGGGATGCCGCCCTGGATGGCGCCGTCGACGACCTCGACCCCGCGGTGCGGACCGCCCTCACCGCGGCCATCGAGAAGGTCGAGATCTACCAGCGAAGCCAGATCCCCGTCGATCGCGTCATCGCCACCGCCCCGGGGGTGGAGATCGCCCGTCGTTGGGCGCCACTGCGTCGTGTCGGCGCCTACGCCCCCGGTGGCAAGGCGGCCTACCCGTCGACGGTGATCATGACCGTCGTCCCCGCGGTGGTTGCCGGTGTCGCCGAGATCGTCCTCGTCTCGCCGGCACTCCCCGAGGGGGGGATGGATGCGACGACCATGGCGGCAGCCCGGATGGCCGGCGCTACCGAGGTGTGGACCATTGGTGGCGCCCAGGCGGTGGCGGCATTGGCTTACGGCACCGACGAGCTGGCGCCAGTGGAGAAGATCTTCGGCCCCGGGAACAGTTGGGTGACCGCGGCGAAACTGGCGGTGTTCGGAAAGTGCGCCATCGATTTGCCCGCCGGGCCCTCCGAGGTCCTGGTGGTCGCCGACGAGTCAGCCGACCCCGAACTCGTCGCCGTCGACCTCCTCTCCCAGACCGAGCACGGACCCGACTCTCCGGCGGTCCTCGTCACCACCGACCCCGCCCTTCCCGCCCGGGTCGAGGAGCAGATCGACAGACTCCTCCCCGATCTGGAGCGGTCGGAGACCCTCGACAAGGCGCTCGCCGACCACGGGACCATCGTCATCGTCCCCGATCTCGACACGGCCGTGGCCCTGGCCAACCGCTATGCGCCCGAACACGTCACCGTCCTCACCACCGACGCCGGGGAGGTCGCCGCCGCGGTTACCAGGGCGGGTTCGGTCTATGTCGGAGAGTGGTCGCCCGAGTCGGCCGGTGACTACGCCACCGGTGCCAACCACGTCCTCCCCACCGGTGGCCTCGCCGGTGCCCATGGCCCCCTATCGGTGCAGGATTACGGATCGTGGCGTCAGGTGCAGACCATCACCCGTGACGGGCTCGAGGGCCTGGAGGAGACCATCTCCACCCTCGCCACCGCCGAGGGTCTCACCGCCCACCGTCTCGCCGCCCAACTTCGCGTTGGTAGACCCCAAGGGAACCCCCCATGACCCGGACCAGCACCCAAAGCCGCACCACCGCGGAGACGGACGTAGCCATCGAGCTCGACCTCGATGGCACGGGGAAGGGTGATGTCGACACCGGTATCGGCTTCCTCGACCACCTCCTCGCCTCATTCGCCCACCATGGGATGTTCGATCTCAGGGTCCGCACCACGGGCGACCTCGCCATAGACGACCACCACACCGTCGAGGACACCATGCTGGTCCTGGGATCCGCGGTGGCCGACGCCCTCGGCGACAGGGAGGGCATCCACCGCTTCGGTGAAGCCAACATCCCCATGGACGAGGCGCTGGCCGTGGTCTCTCTCGACCTGTCGAGCCGGCCCTACGCCGTCATCGACCTCACCCTGACCACGGATCGGATCGGCCAACTCACCACCCAGAACATCCCCCACGCCATCGAGGCCTTCACTCGGACGTCGGGGATCACCCTGCACGTCACCGCGACCGGGGCCAATGACCACCACGTCGCCGAGGCCGCCTTCAAGGCGCTGGCCGTGTCCCTACGGCGCGCCGTTGCCATCGACGAGCGGCGGTTGGGCGTGGCCTCCACCAAGGGCGTGTTGTGACGGCGACTTTGCCACCCGCCCAGCCCGCACCCACCACGGACGCACCATGACCGTGCCGCCCACCCGCATCGCCGTGGTCGACCACGGGGCGGGCAACCTGGTGTCGATCACCCGTGGCCTGCAACGCGTCGGCGCCGACGTGACCTTAGCCGTCGGACCCGATGACCTCGATGGTGCCGATGGCGTGGTCCTTCCCGGGGTGGGGGCGACGGCCTCGGTCATGGAGGGGATACGTGCCGGTGGGTTCGAGGAGACCCTCCGCACCATCGACAGGCCCCTCTTGGGCATCTGCGTGGGGATGCAGGTCCTCTTCGAGGGCTCCGAGGAGGACGACACCGAATGTCTCCGACTCATCGCGGGTCACACCCGCCGCCTCTCCCCGGCGCCCCGCCTCCCCCACATCGGGTGGAACGACGTCACCCCGACCGGGTCCGACCCGCTGTTCTCGGGGTTGGAGACCTCTCCCCTGTTCTACTTCGTCCACTCCTACGCACCGGTGCCCGAGGACGATGCCACCGTTATCGCCACCACCGAGTACGGGGAATCGTTTCCCTCGGCAGTGCGGTCGGGTTGGGTGTGGGGCACCCAGTTCCATCCGGAACGGTCGGCCCGCGCCGGTCAGACGGTCCTATCCAACTTCGTCGGGTCGGTCGCAGCCAAACATGCTGCGTGAGAGGATCATCCCCTGTCTCGATGTCTCCGGTGGCCGCGTCGTCAAGGGCGTCAACTTCGTCGACCTCACCGACGAGGGCGACCCGGTGGAGCTGGCGGAGAGATACGTGGCCGAGGGGGGCGACGAGATCTGCTTCCTCGACATATCGGCGACACCCGATCGGCGGGAGACGACACTCGACATCGTCTCGGAGACGGCCCGCAACGTCTTGGTGCCCCTCACCGTCGGTGGTGGGATCCGCCATCCCGACGACATGAAGGCCACCCTGCGCGCCGGCGCCGACAAGGTGGGAGTCAACACCGCCGCCGTCGCCGATCCATCCCTCATCGAGGCGTGTGCCGCCCGGTTCGGTCGTCAGTGTGTCGTCCTCGCCATCGACGCCCGCCGGGTGGGGGGTGGGGGAGGTTGGGGAAGGCCCCCGGACGGCGAGAGCTACGAGGTGGTGGTCTCGGGTGGGCGAACCCCCACCGGCATCGATGCCATCGAGTGGGCCCGCCGTGGCGCCGAGCTGGGGGCCGGGGAGATCCTCCTCACCTCGATGGACCGCGACGGCACCAGGGACGGATTCGAGATCGAGCTCACAAGATCGGTTAGCGACGCCGTCGAGATACCGGTGATCGCATCCGGCGGGGCGGGAACCGTCGACCACTTCGTCGAGGCGGTCACCGCCGGGGGGGCCGACGCGGTGCTGGCGGCGTCGATCTTCCACCGCGGCGAAATCGCAATCTCCGCAGTCAAGGACGCCATGACCTCGGCCGGACTTGCGGTGCGACGATGACCTACCCCGACCCCGATCTCCTGCTCTGGGACAGCCGTGGCCTCATCGCGGCCGTGGTCCAGCACCACGTCACCGGTGCTGTCCTCATGGTGGCCTGGATGGATCGCACCGCCCTCGAGGAGACGGTGGCGACAGGTGAGGTCCACTTCTGGTCCCGCTCTCGGGGCGAATTATGGATGAAGGGGGAGACCTCGGGAAACATCCTCCGATTGGAGTCGATCACCGCCGATTGCGACAACGACGCCCTCCTCGTGTCGGCGACACCGACAGGCCCGGTGTGCCACACCGGTTCGGAGACTTGTTTCGGTGACAGTCACCGCCATGGGTTCGCCGACCTCGACGTGCTCTGGGAGCGGATCAGGGACCGTATCGCCGCCGGCGACCCAACGAGCTATACGGTTCGGCTCGGCGAGGCGGGCCCGGAGGGACCGGGGCGGAAGCTGGTCGAGGAGGCCACCGAGGTTCTCCTCGCCGCCAAGGAACACCAACAAGGAATCTCCGGCGACCTCCGGGTGGCCGAGGAGGCCGCCGATCTCGTCTATCACCTGCTGGTCAGCCTGGCCGAACGAGACGTCGACCCGGCGATGGTGCTCGAGGTCCTGCGATCCCGCCGCAAGTAGGCCACCCGAACTCCGGGCCGTGAGCACCGCTCAGCGGTGGTGGGAACCCCGGGTTCCCGGATTCGCCCCCAACGGCTTGAGATTCGACAATGGAGGGGTGCAGCGAGATAGGCCCTATTCCGTGGTCACCAACCCATGATCGAACTCGGCTCGGTAACCGTGAGGCGCGGTGGCGTGCCGGTGCTCCGGGGAATCGGCCTGGTGGTCGGAACCGGCGAGAGTGTCGGCATCGTCGGGCCCAACGGCGCCGGGAAGACCACTCTTCTCCGTCTGCTGGCCACCCTGATCGCACCCAGCACCGGAGAGGCGAAGATCCTCGGCGCCCAGGTGGGAACCACCGCCGTGGATGCCATCCGTTCCCGGATCTCCCTGGTGGGACACGAGCCCGCCCTGTATCCCGAGCTCACCCTCGCCGAGAATCTCGAGCATCTGTGCCGCTTGTCCGGGGCCGACCCGGCGCTCGGTCGCATCAATCTGGACAAGACCGGCCTCGGTGCCGTGGCCGATCGTCGGGCGGACCGTTGTTCCAACGGGATGAGAAGACGGGCCGATCTTGCCCGGGTGATGACCACCGATCCCGACCTCCTCCTCCTCGATGAGGCCCATGCCGGTCTCGACCGGGACGCCCGGGCGGTAATCGACCATGTCGTCGCCACCACCCTCTCCGGTGGTGGGGCCGTCGTCGTCGTGTCCCACGAGGCAGATGCGCTGGGCGACCTCACCGATCGCATCATCCCTCTCGCCGCGGGGAGGTTGGGTTGACCGGCTTCTGGTCCGAGGTCGTGACCGTGGTCCGTCGGGACGTTATCGCCGAGTGGCGCCGTGGGGAGATCGCCACCGTGGTGCTCCCCTTCGCCCTGGTGGCCCTGATGGTCTTCCCCCTCGCCATCGGCGTCGATCTTCCCCTGCTCACCCGGATCGGCCCGGCGACGTTCTGGGCAATCGTCCTTCTGTTCGGTATGCAGATCGGGCTCCGTCAAACCACCACCGAAACCACTGTGATGCGCGACGCCCTCGCCCTCACCGGCTCGGACCCGGTGGCCCGTCATGTTGGTCGCACCCTCTCGGCCACCGCCCTGCTCGTCGGGTTCGCCGCCGTCCTCTATCCGGCGATGCTCGTCTTCTACGCCCCCGACGTTCCGGTCCGGTGGCCCGTCATGGTTGGTCTGGTCCTCCTCTACGTGGTCGGTCTTGGCCAGCTCATCACCCTCGCCGCCCAGGTGACCATCGGGGTCGGCGGCAGAAACACTCTCGCTCCCCTTATCGTGGCGCCATTGGCGATCCCCCTCGTGGTGGGTGCCAGCCAGGCCCTGGAATCGGTAGGTCGCGGAGGCAGTATCCTTAGTTGGACACTCCTGGTCACGGCCGTCGATCTGGCGCTTGTGGTTACCGGTATCGTCGTGGCACGACCCCTGGAGGAGGCTTCCCGTTGAGGTCGCTGTCGTTCGGAATCGTCTACCTAGGAGACTGGTGTGAAACACATGTCACAACATCTCGACGACCAGCCATCGCCGCTCGCGGCGTCCTCGTCCTCGAAGCACCGCACCGGGTGCGTCTTCGTCCTGCGTCCTGGCGAGCGACGCGTCTGGCCGCCGATCTGCACAACGGCATTCCACACCAGTCTCCTAGGAGAGGAACGTTGAAAACCCGGTGGGTCTATGCATCGATCTCGATAGTCGCACTCGGAATCGGATTCGCCTTCGCCATGACGGCACCCGTCGACAGACTCCAGGGCGAGTACACCCGCATAATCCACGTCCACGTGC
>WHUC01000069.1 GCA_009377435.1 Acidimicrobiia bacterium | reverse complement strand
GGTACCGTGACGTCGAGAGCCTCAATCGGTGGTCTTGAATCTGTTGCCGCGCTCCATCCGACGATGTCCGGAAAGGTTCCGAACAGAGCGATCGTGTGGCCATCCCGACTCGGACCCATTACGAGACCGTCATCGACCCTCCACCCCCTGGCACCGCCCGGTTTGAGGGCGGCCGACGGGGCGATCAGCCCTGTGGCGCCATCTGAGCGAAGATTTCGCGCCTCGGCCCGACACTCTTCGTAGGACTCCCTCCCCGTGACCATTGTCTCGGTAGCAAGTGCCGGCGTCTCGAGCTTCGGTTGACCAATCTCAATCGACCAGAGGGACCTCGAGATGCCGGCGAACTCCTCGGGATCGGTGATCTCCTCATGGCGTAGGAACTCGGCCCATGCTCCGATCGGGGTATCGGAGAAGTACTGGCAGGGGCCCTCGCCCGACCCGTGCCATCGGGCCGGAGGTTGATCCTGCTCCTCCCATAAGAAGGGGAATCTTCGATCTCCATTCCTGAAGACGATCATGATGCGTGTGGCACAAGCAGGCCCTCGGCAAGGTCTCGTACCGCGATAGCCGACTCAGAGTCTGGATCCCAGTGTCCGCTATAGATGTCCTTCGGTGCCTTCCCTCCGAGCTGGGCCCGCGGCCGGGAGAACCATCTTCGGACCCCATATCTGTTGTACGAGCCAGCGAGATCAGCGATCGCCATCGCCAAGGTGTGCAGGCGCATCGCAACGTCGTCAGGAGTTGATCGCTCCCCACTGCTGTACCTTCGGACACTCGACGACGATGTCCCGACCAGTGAAGCCAGCTCAGCCACGTCGAAAACGGTTCCGACGGATTCCCACTCGCTCGACGGGACAGGGCAATCCTCAACCTCCACGAGAAGTGCATCGACTCCGCTTCGGGTGTCGGCCCCCAACAACATGTTATGGGTACCAATGCCGTGGCTGACGAAGGCACGAAGAGCGTCCGTGACGCGGTTGGGTGTGATCTCCTCGTCCGGTTCGATCAGACCCATCGCCTCCGCCCGCGCTACGACTCGGATGAGAGACACAGCCAGGCCGGGACTGACGGATGCTGGAAACTCATCGAAGTCAGGAGGACCGATTGGATCATTGGATCGAGATCGGAAACGTTTTTGAGCATTCATTGTCTCCATATTGTACCCAACTGCAGTCCGAGTTAGAAGGGAGTCGGTCCCATTTCCCGACTGCGTGTCAGATGTGGGGTGCCGTAGCGTTCTCACCCATGACCGTGACGAAGACCGGTGTGCTTCTCGTCCAGTTGGGGACTCCCGACTCGGCCGGGGTCGGTGATGTTCGGCGGTATCTCGACGAGTTTCTCTCCGACCGACGTGTCCTCGATCTGCCGGGACCCCTCCGTTGGCTCCTGCTCAAGACCGTCATTCTCCCGTTCCGTCCCCGAAGATCGGCCGAGGCCTACGAGAAGATATGGACGGAGAGGGGGTCGCCACTCCTGATCCACACCGAGGAGCTGGCCGAAGCGGTCTCGGCTCGTCTCGATTCCGCCCACGTCGTCGAGGTCGGGATGCGATACCAGAACCCTTCGATCTCGTCGGTTGTGGAGAAGCTCGTAGGATCGGGTGTCGATCGGATCGTGGTGGTACCGCTTTTCCCCCAGTACTCGTCGGCGGCCACAGGGTCAGCGGTCGAGGAGGTGCTGCGGGTGGTTGGCGAGCGCTGGAATGTTCCCGCGATCGTCACCGTCGGCGATTTCTTCGCCGACCCGGGATTCGTGTCGGCCACCACCGAGATCGCCAAACCGCTCCTCGACGATTTCGCCGCGGATCACGTCCTCTTCTCGTATCACGGTCTCCCCGAGAGCCACATCCGCAAGGGCGACACCACAGGCGACTGGTGCCTCAGCCCGGGGTGTTGCGATCGGATGACCACGGCCAATCGGTTCTGCTATCGAGCGCAATGCCATGCCACCACGCGGGCCTTGGCCGACCGGCTCGGTCTGGCGGAGGGTTCTTACTCGACGACCTTCCAGTCGCGGTTGGCCGGCCAGAAGTGGATCGAACCCTACACCGACGTCGTGCTGCCCGAGCTGTACGAGTCGGGTGTCCGCCGGGTCGCCCTGCTCACCCCCTCATTCACCGCCGATTGTCTGGAGACGATTGAGGAGATCGGCATCCGGGGACGGGCCCAATGGGAGGAACTCGGTGGGGAGGATCTGCTGCTCATCCCGTGTGTCAACTCCCATCCCACCTGGGCCGATGCGGTTGCCCGGATGATTGGTGAACGGGTGGGCTCGCCGGCGAGATGATGAGCGATCCCCCGGATAGGGTCACCAAGGCGCGTGCGGCGTACCACGTCATCCAGGATGCGATGTGCGCTGCCCTCGCCGGCATTGACGGCGGGTCCTTCTCCGTCGACCGTTGGGCTCGGTCCGGTGGCGGTGGGGGCGAGAGTCGAGTCCTCGAGGGCGACGGTTCGATAGAGAGGGCCGCCGCCCTCCACTCCGACGTCTGGGGGGAGACCCCGGATCGTCTATCCGACACCATGGCGGTGGGGAGCACCAACTTCCGGGCAACCGGGGTGTCCGTGATCGTACACCCCCGCAATCCGCACGCACCCACCCTTCACGCCAATCTGCGCTACTTCGAGCTCGACGACGGTCGGAGCTGGTTCGGGGGCGGCGCCGACCTCACCCCCTATTACCTCTACGAGGAGGACGCCACCCACTTCCACAGGATCCTGCGCGAGGTGTGTGAACGCCATCCAATCGCCGACTACCCACACTGGAAGCGATCGTGTGACGAGTACTTCCGTCTTCCCCATCGTGGCGAGGCGCGCGGGATCGGGGGCATCTTCTTCGACCACATCACCGATCCGACGATGCACGAGTACCAGGTGGATCTCGGGTCGGCGTTGATCGACGCCTATGTTCCGATCCTGGAGCGGCGCAGCGACACTCCGTTTGGCGCCGATCAGGAGGAATGGCATCTGATCAGACGGGGCCGATATGCCGAGTTCAACCTGGTGTGGGACCGGGGTACCCGATTCGGCCTGGAAACGGCGGGTCGAACCGAGAGCATCCTCTCCTCACTGCCGCCACGGGCACGCTGGGTTTACCGACACGCCCCGCCGGCGGACACGCCGGAGGCGGAATTACTCGAGTTTCTCAGTGGTGAGCCACGGGAGTGGTGACCCGCCGGGACCCTCCGACCTAAACCAGCCTCCTAGCTCCCTGCGACGATGAAGGTCACCTTGAGATGGACCCGGTGCTCGGTGACAGACCCATCGGCGACTTGTAGGGAATGGTCCTGAACCCAGACCGATTCGATGTTGTCGACCGTGCTCGACGCCTGGGTGACACCGGCCTCGATGGCGCTCTCGTATGACCCACCCGAGGCGATCACCTCGATGACCTTGGCCACTGTCATGGGACGCTCCTTCTATCGGGGCGCCCAAAGTAGTGGCCTGTCGCCGAAATAGCTACGCGGTCTCGCCGGCGATTCGTCGACGGGTGTCCGAAAGGTCAAACCGACGAGCCCGGGATTATCCCGACTGGACGTTGGGTTCCGAGCCGGTAGCTTTCTCGACTGCGATGAATCGCCATTCATTTGCTTCACTGACCTTCTCTTATCCCGCAGTTTCGTTGGCTCGGCGGGAGGAGATCGCTCGTGCCCTCACCGGTCTCGACTCGGAGGAGGTCTTCGTGTTCTCCACATGCCTCCGTGTCGAGGTCGCCGGGCTTAGGGCCGATGCCGAGTTGGTCGACCTCGTCGACGACGTGGCACCCGGCATGGGTTCGGAGGGGAAGCTCCGCACCGGACCAGATGCCATCCGACACGTGTTCTCGGTGGCGTGTGGTCTCGAGTCCCCGATCCGTGGGGAGCGCGAGGTCCTCACCCAGTTCCGCCGACAGGTCGGCCGGAGACATCTGGCCCCCCCACTGCGTCGGATCGTCGAGCGAGCGGTCGCACTGGGTCGTGAGATCCGGCAGTCCATCAACGCCCCCCGGGGTTCCCTTGCCCGAATTGCCGTCGATCGTATCGGAGAGGTCGAGACACTCGCCGTGATCGGCGCTGGGGAGATGGCCCGTTCCGTCGTCGATGTCGTCACCGACCAGATACCGGCCACCGCGGTGACGATGGTGGTGCGACGGCCCGATCATGTCGCCGCCCCCAATGGGGTGGCCGTGGTGGCGATGGATGAGCTCGAGGACGCTCTCGGGTCCTTTCCCGTCGTGGTGTCGGCGACCTCCGCCAGCGGGAGGCTCATATCCGGCGACGATCTGGGACGGTACACCTCCGATCGCAGTTCTCATCTGGTTCTCATCGACCTGGCCATGCCGCCCGATTTCGACCCACCCACCGCTACCAACCTGACCTATCTCTCCGTCGACGATCTCGCCGACCAAATCGCCGAGACCACGGCCGACGATGGCCTCGATGCCGTTGTGGCCGATGCCGCCACCGAGATGTGGCGGATGCATAGGGATGCCGACGAGATCGGCCCGATCATCGGGAGTCTCTTCGCCGAGGTCGAGGAGGTGGTGGAGGCAACCGTCGATCGCTTTTCGGGACGTCTCGGGTCGGAGGGGGACACCGAGCTTCTCCGCCAGGCTGTGCGCACCGCGGTCAGGAAGGTCGTGGCCAAACCCGTGGACCATATCCACTCCTCGGAATCCCCATCCGAGACGGCCGCATCGGTGGCTGCGGCCTTCGGGCTCGGCTCGGGAGAAACGCGTCCGGGTGGTGGGGACGGCGAAACCGAGTGAGTCGACTCCGGATCGCCACCCGGGGCTCCGATCTGGCCCGCGCCCAGACGAGCATCGTCGTCGGGAAGCTGGCCGCCCTCGACATCGACGCCGATCTTGTGATCGTGGAGACGACGGGGGATAGGGATCGGACCAGTTCCGTCGCCACCCTTACCGAGACGGGTGCCTTCGTGCGCTCGGTACAACATACCGTGCTCAAAGGTGACGCCGACCTCGCGGTCCATTCCCACAAGGACCTTCCCGTTGTGGGGCCCGACGGGTTGATCGGCGCCGTGGTGGATCGAGCCGAACCATGGGATGTCATCTGTGGATCGACCCTCCAGGATCTTCCCGATGGCGCCACGGTGGGGACGGGTAGTCCCCGTCGCACCGCCCAGCTGCGGCAGTTGCGCCCCGACCTCGAGGTCGTCGGTATCAGGGGAAATGTCCCCACCCGACTCGCCGCCATCGAAGAAGGTCGGGTAGACGCCGTGGTGCTCGCCGAGGCCGGGCTGACCCGCTTGGGTCTCGGCGCCCACATCGCCGAGCGTTTCGGGGTCGACCAGATGGTCCCCGCCCCCGCCCAGGGGTCGATCCTGGTCGAGGGTCGGGACGAGCCCTCGATCGGGGATCTGTTCGGAAACATCACAAATGGCGGCATCGCTCCGGGGGTCACCGCCGAACGAGAGTTGCTTCGGATCACCGGTGCCGGATGCCGGTCCGCACTCGGTGCCTGGGGCCGGGTCACCCCCGATGGCGTCATCCTCACCGCCTTCGTGGAGGACGACGACGGACCGCGACGGGCCACGGAGAGCGGAGCAGATCCCCGGGCCGCGGCCGAGGCTGTGCGAACCAGACTGGGTCTTTGACATGGGTCGCATCGGATTGACCTCATCTCCCGATCGAATCGATGGCGCCAGTGGGCGTATCGTCGAGCTGGGGCATGAGCCCGTTGTCCTGCCCTGCATCTCCGCCCTACCGCTGGCTCCGGAGGTGACGGAGGAGATCCGCCGGGTGGCCACGAGCGTCGACATTGTGCTCATCGCGTCACCCCGGGCCGTCGCCGCGGTGTGGGGCGACGTCGTCATGCCGGACACGCCCGTGATCGCGGTAGGGGAATCGTCCGCCGCCGCGGTCCGGTCCCGGGGAGGGAACATCTCGGTGGTGGGGACGAGTGATCTCCCCACACTTCTCGACGCGGTCGAGCTCTCGGGAAGATCGGTCTTGTACCCTTGCTCGTCGCTTACCGACCGTCCATCCCGGGAGACGGCGATTTCGGAAACGGGCGGGAAGCCTTGCCTGATGGTCGCCTATGAGGTCGTCCCGGTGGCACCGGCTGATGATCAAGTCGATGTGGTTGTCTTTGCCTCTCCGAGTGCCGTCGAGGGTTGGACCTCCTCGCGGACATTGGAAGACATTGATACCGTAGCTATCGGTCCCACGACGGAATCCCGCCTCGTCGGCCTGGGATTTCCACCGTCGGTGGTCTCGGATCGTCCCGATCTGATCCGTTGTGCAGAGTTGGCCGTCGACCTATCAGAAGTCCCATGAGCGAGAACACCCCGGCATCCGGATTCCCCACCATCCGCCCCCGGCGTCTCCGACGCACCTCGGCGCTCCGCCGCAGCGTCGCCGAGACCCGTATCGACCCGGCGTCCCTGGTAATGCCATTGTTCGTGATCGCGGGTGATGACCAGGTCAACCCTATTGCGTCGCTCCCCGGCCAGAACCAGTGGTCGGTCGACCGTCTCTCCGACATTATCAAGCCGGTGCTCGCCTCGGGGGTGGATGGCGTGATGCTGTTCGGGATCCCCGCGGCGAAGGACGACACCGGCTCGGGCGCCTGGGACCCCGAGGGTCCCGTCCCTCGAGCCATCGCCGAAATCGACGCCATCGCCCCCGACCTCACGGTGTGGGCCGATGTGTGTCTCTGTGAGTACACGTCGCACGGGCATTGCGGTGTGGTGTCGGGGAAGACCATCGACAACGACGCCACCCTGCCCCTCCTTGCCCGGGCGGCGGCGGTCTATGCCGACGCCGGTGCGGACGTGATCGCCCCCTCGGACATGATGGACGGTCGGGTCGGCGCCATCAGAGCCGCTCTCGACGCGGGAGGTCATGTCGATCTTCCCATCTGCTCCTACTCGGTGAAGTACGCCAGCGCCTTCTACGGGCCCTTCCGCGAGGCCGCCGGGTCGGCCCCGGCGTTCGGGGATCGCCGCAGCCATCAGATGGACCCGGCGAATCGTCGCGAGGCCATGATCGAGGTGCACCAGGACCTCGCCGAAGGTGCCGACATGGTCATGGTCAAACCGGCCGGGCCCTATCTGGATATCGTCGCCGATGTCCGCCGGACCGTGGATGTTCCCGTCGTGGCCTATCAGGTGTCCGGCGAGTACGCCGCCATAAAGGCGGCGGCGGCGAACGGATGGCTCGATGGCGAGACGGCCATGACCGAGGCGGTGACCGGCATCTTCCGGGCCGGGGCCGACATCGTGCTCACCTACGCCGCCGTCGAGCTAGGAGGCAGCGTCACCTCATGACCTGGTGGGAGCGGGCGAATCGCGTCATGCCGGGTGGCGTCAACTCACCGGTGCGCACCTTCTCGGCCGTGGGGGGAAGTCCGCCCTTCGCCGCCTCGGCGTCGGGACCCCACGTCATCACCGAGGATGGGCGCTCGCTGATCGATTTCATCGCCTCCTGGGGTGCGTTGATCTTCGGTCACGCCGACCCCCGGATCATCGAGCCCGTCATCGCCGCCGCCAGCCGCGGGACGTCGTTCGGCATCCCGACACGGGCCGAGGTCGAGCTCGCCGAGACCATCGTCTCCCTCGTGCCCGCCGTGGACGTGGTGCGGATGGTCAACTCCGGCACCGAGGCCACGGCCACCTCCATCCGGGTCGCCCGGGCCGCCACCGGACGGTCGGGGATCGTCAAGTTCGAGGGGTGCTATCACGGCCACGCCGACGCCTTCCTGGTCAGGGCGGGGAGTGGCGCCGCCACCATGGGCGAGCCCGACAGTCCCGGCGTCCCGGCCCGCACCGTCTCGGACACGAGGTCGGCCCGGTTCAACGATGTCGACTCTGCCCAGTCCTGTTTCGCCGATGGTGACGTCGGCGCCGTCATCGTCGAGCCGGTCGCCGGCAACATGGGGGTGGTACCCCCCGAGCCGGGGTTCCTCGCCGGGTTGCGACAACTGTGCGATGACAACGGCGCCCTTCTCATCTTCGACGAGGTGATGACCGGTTTCCGGGTGGCCAGGGGAGGGGCCCAGGAACGTTTCGGGATCACCCCGGATCTCACCTGTCTCGGGAAGATCGTCGCCGGTGGGACCGCCGCCGCCGCCTATGGCGGTCGGGAGGACCTGATGCGCATGGTCTCCCCCGATGGCCCGGTGTATCAGGCGGGGACCCTCTCGGGGAACCCTCTGGCGGTCGCCGCCGGGTTGGCTTGTCTCCGTGCCATCTCCGCTGACCCCGGACTCCACGAACGACTCGAGGCCATGGGCGAGAAGATGGAGGAACGGCTCCGTGCGGCGATCTCGCAGTCGGGACGACCCGGTGTGGTGCAACGGGTCGGCGCCATGCTCACCGTTTTCCTCGGCCCCGAACGGGTCATCTCGTGGGACGACACCATCGAGATCGACCGCGATCGGTTCGCCCGCTTTCACCGCCACGCCCTCGACAACGGGGTCCTCCTGCCCCCGTCGCCGTTCGAGGCCTGGTTCCTCATGGACTCCCATGGCCCGGTCATCGACGAGGCCGGCGACGTCCTGTGTCGCGCCATCGTGGAGACGGCGTGAGATCCCCACTCATCGATGCTGTCGAGGGACGTCCCACGGAGCGGACCCCGGTCTGGGTGATGCGTCAGGCGGGGCGTCATCTTCCCGAATACCGCCGGGTCCGTGAGAAGCTCTCGTTCGTCGAGGCTGTGTCCACTCCTGAGATCGCGGCCGAGCTGACCCTGCAGCCCATCGAGCGGTACGGAATGGACGGCGCTGTGATCTTCGCCGACATCATGACCCCGCTCCAGGCCATGGGGGTGGAGATCGAGTTCGCC
Organism: Acidimicrobiia bacterium; assembly: GCA_009377435.1. Taxonomy (GTDB): domain Bacteria; phylum Actinomycetota; class Acidimicrobiia; order Spongiisociales; family ZC4RG35; genus WHTL01. Next base: position 1,676 of record WHUC01000069.1, on the reverse strand, counting down.
CCCGGACCGGTCCTGGGGGGTCACACCCTCAAGGAGGTGGCGGCCCTCGGTGAGCTCGATCCCGGCGGTGTGGCCGATGTTGCCGAGACCATTCGCATCGTCTCCGACGCCGTGCCCGAGGGGACGGCCGTCATCGGTTTTGCCGGTGCCCCCTTCACCCTCCTGTGCTATCTGCTCGAGGGGGGCGGGTCGAAGGATTTCATGGCGACGAGAGCCGCAATCCGCTCCGACCCCGGCCTCGCCGGTGAGGCGTTGGGTGTCCTCGCCCTGGCGATGAACACCTACCTCCGCACCCAGGTGGAGGCCGGCGCCGACGTCGTTCAGCTCTTCGACTCCTGGGCCGGGATTACCGACCGGGATCGGTACCGGTCCCTGGTGGCACCGGCGGCGGCGGCGTCCCTGGACGGACTCGACACACCGACGATCTATTTCGCACCCGGCTCCCCACACACCCTCGATCTGCAGAAGGCGGTAGGGGCCACGGTCTACGGGGTCGATTGGCGTCTCCCCATCGACGAGGCCTGGGATCTGCTGGGGGAGGTGTCGGTTCAGGGCAATCTCGACCCGGCGGTGCTCCTCTCCGACCCCGAGACCGTGGTGTCCGCCGTCGACGACGTGATGAAGCGGGTCGGTGGTCGCGCCGGTCACGTCTTCAACCTCGGTCACGGCATCGACCGGGCCACCCCGACGGAGAACGTGGCCGCGATGGTCGAGGCCGTGCGGCGATGAGGAGGACCGTGGTCGTGGGGGCGGGTCTTTCCGGGTTGCTCGGCGCCGTCGAGCGCCGCAGGCGCGGGGACGATGTCCTCGTCCTCGAGGCCTCCGACCGGCCCGGAGGCGTCGCCGGTGTCGTGGAGAGGGACGGCCACCGGATACCGACCGCCGTGGCCAGCCTGCGGCTGCCCGACCCGGCCCTCGACCCCATCCTCGAGGCGGCCGCGGTGGAGACCGTCCCCGTGGCCGCATCGGCCCGCTTCATCGCCGACGGGGCCCTCCACCGGCTGGCACCGGGTTGGGACCTCTTGACCACGAGTCTCGTCGGGAGGTCGGGGAAGCTCCGGGCCCTGCTGGAGCCTGTCCTCGGCCGCTCCGCCGGCGAGGCCCCCACGGTCGGTGAGATGATGCGTTCCCGTTTTGGTGAAGAGGTGGGTGACCTCGCCGCCACCTTGATGACGAGGGGAGTGTTCGCCGGTGACCCCGACCATTTGTCGGCGGCGGCGGCGTTCCCGTCGCTGTCCGAGGGGTCGATCGTTCTCGGTGCCATACGTCGAGGGGCATCCCGCAAGGCAACCTGTGTCCCCGTCGGAGGGGTGGACGGGATGATCTCGCGGCTCGCTGCGGCCGCAGGGGAGGTGCGTCTCGGTGAGGCAGCCCTCTCGGTGTCTCGTCACGGCAACAGGTGGCGGGTGGAGACGTCCACAGGTCGTGAGATCGCCGACCGGGTGATCCTCGCCGTTTCGCCGCCGGTGGCGGCATCGATGCTGGCCGACCCCGGACCGGTGGGGGAGCGGTGGCACCCGTTGCCGGTGGCGGTGGTCGGTTTGGCCGGGCACGCCGACAGGATCCCCTATCCGCACGGCTTCGGTTTCCTCTCCGGCCCGGACCACGACGGCACCGTCCTCGGGTGTGTCTTCGAGTCGGACGTCGACCCGTCGGCGGCGCCACCCGGTCGACGG
>WHUC01000068.1 GCA_009377435.1 Acidimicrobiia bacterium | reverse complement strand
TCGCCGCACCGGCTGACACGGGTCGAGTGTGTTGTGGGTCGCACTGGTTAGGTCTGGTTGCACATTCGACCAGGGTGTGTCGGGGCCACGGGTCGAGTGTGTTGTGGGTCGCACTGGTTAGGTCTGGTTGCACACTCGACCAGGGTGTGTCGGGACTCAGAGGTACATTCCGGAGCCATCCTGGTTCTGCTCTGGCTTGGGCCGTTGCAGCTGGCTCTGGCGTTGCATCTCGCTGAGCTGATGTTGGGCCGCCGCCTGCTGGGAGACGATCGACGCCTGTATCCCGTGGAACAACCCCTCGAGCCAACCGATGAGCTGGGCCTGGGCGACACGAAGCTCGGCCTCGGTCACGGCACCGTCCGACACCGGGAGCATCATTTGGTCGAACTCCTCGACGAGGTCCTCGGAGAGCACCTCCCGTAGTTCGTCCAGCGAGCGCTCATGGACATCGGCGAGACGGCTGCGACCACCCTCGTCCAGGGGTGCCTGGCGGACCTCCTCGAGCATGGCCCGTGTCATCGAGGCGATCCGAATCAGCTTCGAGGGCTCGGTGATGGCCGATGGTCGGTGACCCTTGGTCTGCTCGGGCCCTCCGGCCGGTTGCACGTCATCGGGGGTAAGGGCTTCGTCGCTCATGGTCCCCAAGGTACACACTCGTGGGCGCTGTCCAAGGTCCTTCCCCATTCATCCCGGGGGCCGTACACTCACAGGAAGTTCCCGCCCGCCCGACGGAACAGGTGAAACCAGTGACGGAAGAACTCCCCCCAATCCTCGACACCACCCAGGTCGCAGAGCTGCTCGGGATGAATATCCAGATGGTGCGACGTTACGCCCGGGAAGGGCGCATCCCCGCCTACAAGCTTCCCGGCGGCCGGACCTTCAAGTTCTTCAGGGACGAGGTGATCGAGTTGCTGCGCTCTCACCCGGCTTCTTCCGAAACGGTGGAGGCGTCGGAATCGTCGGAGAGCTAGATCTCTTCGGGGTCTCCGCCCCCAAGAGAGCTAGACCGGCGGGAGGCGGATCGTCTCTCCCGGATAGATCACATCGGCGTCGCCCGACACCAGTGATTCGAGGTTGACCTCGATGACCTTCATCCAGTACTCGGCGATGTGACGGTTGGTGGGATTCGATTCGCGGGTGGTGAGATGGTCGGCGGCGATATCCCACAGGTTGTCACCGGGCCGTACCTCCACCGTCGCCGCCGACTTGTGCCGAGGGATCCGCGGTCCCGGAGGCGATGCCGTCATGGCGGCCTCTCGCCCTTTCGCTGGGGGTCGATCCGGGGGTGGGTGGTCCTCTGATCTCGACAACAGACTGCCGATGGGCTCGGGTAGGTCGATGGTCTGCGATATCGGTGCGGGTCCGATCCCGTCGGCGCCTGCCGTGAGAGGAGAGGCGACCATGACACCCACCGCGACCGATCCGGCGAGACCCTTGAGGGCGACACCACGAAGCCAGGGGACCGCCACCCTGGCGGCACCTCGGGCTAGTCGGGACCCGACGCTCCCCGAGGCCGACCAGGCCACCACCAGGCTGGAGAGGGTTACCCACCAGGCGACGGCGAGGGCGGATAGGTAGAGGGACAGGGTCAGGGCATCGACTGGGTTCGGGGACCAACTCGGGACCATGCCACCGATTGAGTGGAGTGCTCCGAGGGCACCGAAGCCGAACACACCCGTGAGGGCGATTCTGCCCCAGTCGCTCGGTGAACGGTTGGCGTGCTTGTCGTCGGTCATTCCGACAACGTATGGCAACGGATCGAGCCTTTCAATGGTTGTCTGCGATGTCCCTACCCTGGGAGCATGGACAGGGCGGATGTTCAGAACTGGCTCGCTCGCTATGTCGAGGCGTGGCGGGCAAACGAGGCCGGGCCGATCGAGGCCCTTTTCGGCGAGGACGTCGTGTATCGCTATCGGCCCTATGGCGGCGCCGATCAGACCGCCACCGGCATCGCCGAGATCCTCGAAGCCTGGTTGGGTGAACCCGATGAGCCCGGCTCATGGGAGGCGAGGTACACCGTCTACGTAGTCGAGGAGGACCGCGCCGTGGCCACAGGCATCAGCCGGTACTTTGCCACCGACACCGAGCCCGAGCAGGTGTTCCACAACTGCTACCTGCTCCGGTTCGCGGAGGACGGCCGGTGCTCGGAGTTCACCGAGTACTACATGCGGGAGAAGTAGGGGCGCGATCACGTCACGGCTGGGTGTGACCGGGCAGACCACTAGACGATCGCCCGGCCATTCGCGATAGTCGAGAGGTGTCCGCAACAACGGCGACTCGGATCGGGATCCACACCTACCGCATCGATCCGTCGCGGGCGTCGACGTCGGGGTAGGTTGGAAAGCAGGGCATTGGATAAGGGTTCTGAATGGCACGAAGTCGGTCAGGAAGACAGCGACAATGTGGAAGGGTTCCGGGGGTGGACGATGGGTGAGGCACCCGAGGATCCCACGATCGATCTCAACCGGCATCTGCGGCGAGCCGCCGGTCTCGAGCTCCGTGTCGATGATGCGGCCGATCGCCGGGGGGCCAGCCGCAGGCTCTCCGAATCCCTAGACCTCGGACAGCTACTTGTCGCGCACCATGTGCGAAATGATCGGATTCGGATCCGTCTCGTGCCCGACCGGACCCTCGAGGGTGTCGTCGTCGGGGTCGGTTCCGACGCCCTTGCCATCGCAGCCATCCCCGATGGCACCCGATACGACGTACCCCTGGGCAGGGTCGTCGCCATCGAATCGGTACGACCCCTCGGTGGCACGCGATCTCGTCCCGACCCCGACGCCATTTCCTCCTTGGCGACGCGACTCCGTCATCTCCAGGCCCTCGAATGCGAACTGGCGGTCCATACCGTGGCGGATCGGACCTACCGCGGGGCGATCGAGGTCGTCGCCGACGACCATCTCATCGTCGGCGGGGTGACGATCGCGTTGGCCCATGTTGTCGTCGTGGAGACCGCGACGAGGAGACCGCGGCGCTGGGGGATCTCGTCGTGAAGGTTCGGTACCGCCCCTCCCCGGCCCATGTCGTGACCGTGCTTCTCGGGATCACCGCCATGGTCGTGACGTTGGTGCTCACCCGCGATGAGCGACCCCGTGTTGAGATCGCCATCGCGGCGCGGTCTATAGAGGCCGGTGCCGAGGTCGTTCCCGACGATCTGGAGCGGGTCTCGGTGGTGGTCGAGGGGATCGATGCCTCCAGCTTCATCGGTTACGAGCATGCTCTCCAAGAAATCGGTGGTTCCCTTCTCGTCAGGGCTGTCGATCGTGGGGAGCCCTTGTTGTCGAGTGACCTCCGACGCGTTGGTGAGGGGCCGGGTCGGGTCATCTCGCTCCCCGTCGACCCCGAGCGCGCCCTGGCCGGAACCCTCCGGTCCGGCGATATCATCGATGTTCTCCGCGCCGATGAGTCCGGGGCGAGTGAGGTCATCGCCTCGGGCGTACGCGTGGCAGCGACCTCGGACCCCACCACCCTCGACGGTTATGCCCTGACCCTCGAGGTTCCCGACGAGGTGGTTCTCCCTCTGGCCGCGGCGGCGGAGAGAGGTGAGATATACGCGGTCCGCTCCGGTGGCGCCCAGCCGCTTCCTGAGATGGTCCTTGTCCCCGGTGGCGGGTTGCAGGGGGCAGAGTGACCTCCCCTTCTGCGATCGTGATGGTGTCGTCGAGTCGATCGTGGGCCCGCAACCTATCCTCACACTGTGCCGCCCATGGCGGTGCCGAGATCGTCCAGGTGATCCTCGATATAGATGCGATCGATGTCCTCTGGGACGCTCTTCTCGTCGACGACACCTTCGCCTATCTCAACCCTCCCCTGATCCAGCGTCTCCGCGGTGAGGATCGTGTGGTCATCGGGTTCCACGATCGACATCTCGGGGTTGCCGCCCGCGATCGTCTGGAACGGGAGTGGGGAATGGATGCGGCCCTTCCGGCCGACTCATCCGGTCCTGACATAGTCGCAACCATCGACCGCTGCCTCCATCATCGACGAGCCGATCGGCCCCGGATATCCGTTCCCGACACGGCCGCCGAACTCGTCGAGCCGAGTGTCGAGGACGCTTCCACCGACCAGCCCCCGGTGGTGGTCACCACCGGGAAGGGGTCGACCGAGTTGGCCGTGGGTCTTGCCACTGTCCTCTCCGATAGGGCCGACGTCCTGCTCGTCGATGGTGACACCGTCCATCCCCGCTTGGCTCAGCGTCTGGCGATCCGACCCGACGCCGATCATGGTGTCAACATCCACGGCGCCGTCGACGCCATCCATCGGGGCGGGTCTTTTCGACCGTTCGCGGGCGCCTTTCCATTCGACGTCCTCCCCGGCATCGCTCATCACTCCGATTGGTCGGTGTACCCGTCCTCCGATCTGGTGATGGTCGTCGACGTCCTCGCCGAGGACTACGACGTCGTGGTCGTGGATGTCGATGATCATCTCGAGCAGCTCGGGTTGTTCGGCGAGAGCGAGGATCGCTTCGGTGCTGCCCGCATGCTGGTGAGACGGGCCGACACGGTGATTCTCGGGATCGATCCTTCGCCATTGGGTGTTGTGAGGGGCCTCGACTGGATTGCAACGGCGGCCGCACTCACCTCGGCGCGGTGTCACGTCGCCGCCACCCGCTTCCGCGGCGACGCCCACCAATCGGCCCAACTGGTCAGGGAGTTCATCAGAACATTCGCCCCTGCCAGTTTCACCCTCGTCCCCGATGAGCGTCGCGTCGATCGGGCGGCCTGGGCCGGTGAGACCGTTGGCCGGGGGAGATTCATGAAAGCGATCGGCCGGATCGCCGATGCGGTGGGTGGTGCGGTGGATGTCGAGATGGAGGAAATCGTCCGATGAGCCCGGGGACCGGCACCATCGAGAGGCTCGGCGCCGAGGTGCGGGAGCGTCTACGTCGTGTCGATGGTGGCTCCGAGGTGTCGGCCGACACCGTGTCCAGCATCGCCCGCGATGTCGTCGAGGAATATCAGCACCGATCCCACCAGGACGGTTCACCTCTCCTCGCTCGGCCCACCGCCATCGTCGAACGGATCGTCGAGGACATCACCGGATGGGGACCGTTGACGAATCTGGTCCACGATCCCGACATCGAGGAGATCCTGGTGGAGGGGGACAACATCTTCATCATGGACAACGCCGCCTCCCGACCCGTCCAGGTCAATGTCCATGCCACCGAGCAGGAGCTGCGTCAGGTGATCATCCGGATGCTGCGGGGGTCCAATCGCAAGCTCGACTACGAGAATCCCCAGGCCAAGGCCTCTGTCCTCGATGGGACGGCCCGCCTAACCGTGACCATCCCACCGGCATCTTCCCGTCTGTCGGCAACCATCCGTCGGTACATCCGCAGATTCCAGAGCCTGAGATCCCTGGTCGATGTGGGCACGTTGAGTGTCGAGGCCGGCGGGTTTCTGTGGGCTCTGATGCAGGATCGGACCTCCCGCTTCGTGGTTTCCGGTATCCCCGGTGCCGGGAAGACGACCCTCCTCGCCGCCATGCATCTGGCCGCACCACCCCACCACACCGTCAGAATCCTGGAACAGGTAACCGAGCTCGACCTGGGTAGGGCCCTCACCTCCAATTATCAGGAGGTAGACGGTGGTGTCCGGGAGGGTTCCGAACTCACGCTGCGGCACCTGATCCGACATGCGTTGTCGATGCGACCGGACCGGATCGTCGTCGGGGAGGTGCTGGGGGAGGAGTCGGCCGAACTCTTCCGGGCAGCCAACACCGGCGCCGGGTTCGCGGTGTCCAACCACGCATACTCGGCGAGGGCGGCACTCGACGCCTTGGTGACCACAGCCATCCACGCCGGTGAGAACATCAGCATCGAGGCCGCCACCCGGGCGTTTGCCGACGCCATCGACTATGTCATCCATCTGGCGATGGATCACCACGGGGAAGCGAGCCGGCGGCGGGTGATGGAGATACTCGCGGTCGCTGCCGGCGAGGGTGGTTTCTCCACCACCACGCTTTTCGCCCGGAAGGGATTCGACGAACCACTCCGATGGACCGGCGCCCGACCACATGACGAAAAGACTGCCCTAATCGACGCCGCGCTTCCCGATGGAATGACCCTCCGAGACATCCTCGAGGGCACGACCCGACCCACGCTCCCATGAGGATCCTCGCCGCCATCCTCTGGGGCGCCACGGCATACATGGGGTGCGCCTGGGTCCTGGGGATCCTGCCCACACTGCAACGCTCCAATGCTCGCACCAACCAAGATCGACGCCGGTTGTGGCTGGCACAAACCGGTCTGGGGGTGACGGTGCGCCAGTACCGGCTTGCCATCGGTCTACTCGTCGCCGGTGTCTTCGGTGTGTCCTTCACCGTGTTCGGTGTGTGGTGGCTGGCGGCGATCCCGGCCATCGCGGTGGCCTTCATGATCCACAGCGGTTTGGAACGTCGCCGACTCGCCCGACTAGCCGGTGTCCGGGGTGCCTGGCCCGATGCCATCCGATCCCTCATCGCCTACACCTCGACGGGCACCGCCCTCCCCGTTGCCCTGGCCGAGGTCGCCGTCAGAGGACCGGCGGCACTCCGCCCGGTACTCGCCCAATACGAGACACTGCTGAGGTTGTACGACTTCGCGACGACGCTCGCAATCATCAAGGAGGATCTTGGCGACCCCACCACCGACAAGATCATCGAGGTGCTGGTCATCGCCGACGAGGTGGGGTCCGACCGGCTGTCCGTGATCCTGCGGGACCTTCTCGACGACCTGGTCCTCGACCTCGACGTGCTCGAGGAGATCAAGACCCGTCGTGTCGAGAGGGAGATCGAGCGATGGGCTGCCATCGTTGGACCATGGCTGATCGTGTTGGCGGTCATCGTGATGTCCCCCGAGTACGGTGCGTTCTACCGATCCGCCCCGGGCCGCTTTCTGATCATCCTCGGTCTGATGTGGACGGTAGGGGGCTGGTTCGTCCTCAAGCGATTCTCGCGGATCCCGATGGAGCCACGAGTCCTGGGGAGCTCGGCGACAGGAGGCGAGGTCTGATGCTGCGTTGGATCCTTGCCGTGAGCGTCGGCGGATTCGTCATGGGTCTCGGCTGGGTGGTTCTCAAGCCCCGGTCCGATCTGGCGCGTCGGGTAAGACCCTACGCCCAGCGGACACGAGTGAATCTGGGGAGACCCGCCGACTCCAGCGGTGACGCCCTACAGGGATCGATGTGGGGGGACTCGGTAGCGCGTCGGATGATGATGCCGTTCGTCGTCGCCTTCGGACGCCGACTGGGCAAGGTGGCGTCATCGCTAGGCGAGCAAAACCTCCGGCGCCGTTTGACCCAGGCGGGCATGTTCCCCGACGTCGCCATCGAACGGCGGCCCTCGGAGTTCTACGTCCGAATGTGGGCACGGGTCCTCGTGGGTGCCACCACCGGAGGCCTTGCCGGCGTGCTCTCCGGCGGTGCCGTTCGTATGCTGCTGTTCGCAGTCGCGGGGGCGTTCGTGGGGGCGGGGTCACTTACCAGCTCGGTGGACCGTGCCATCGCCACCCGGAGGGAACGGATGAGGGCCGAGCTCTACACGGTGAACCAGGTGATGGCGATCCGGTCACGCGCCGCGGGAAGTGTGCCCGACCTGGTCGAGTTCATCATCAGGGTGGGCAGTGGTGAGGTCGTCAGGGAGTTGGCGGGGGTGTGGGAGGAACACCGACGGGGAACGGCGATGTCCGACGCCCTCCTATCGGTGGCCGAGACCACTGTCGAACCCCAGGCGGCGCGCACCTACGAATTGCTGGCGACAGCGCACCTCCGTGGGGCGGACCTGTCCCAACCGTTGCTCGACCTCTCCCGTGGTCTCCGTAGCGAGTATCGCCACGAGATCCAACGGGGTGAATCGAAACGTCGCACCGCCATGGCGGCACCACTGATCCTGGTGATGTTTCCGCTCGCCCTGGCCCTTCTCGCCGGGCCGATCCCCTCGATGATCTTCGACTCGCTGGGTGGTGGTTGATTGGTCGATCCTCAGCAAGCAACACCTCCAGGAGTACCCCGGAAACAAAGTGGAAGAGGAGATTGGTGAGATGCACAAATGGCTCGATGACATTGCAAAGGTTCGACCGAACCGGTCCGGTGATAGGGGCGCCACCACCGTGGAGTGGCTGATGTGGGCGGCCGTGGTCGTGGTGGCGATCGCCGCCATGGGTGTCGCCCTCAGGGAGATGGGCGTCGACGTCATCCAATACGTTGGTGGTCAGATCAGGGGTGGCTGATTATCGGCCGACATCGGTGAACGTCTATCCTTGAGCGGACCGCTTCGGAGATCGCATCGAGTCACGCGATCGCCATTCGGGGGTGGTGTAATTGGCAACACGACAGGTTCTGGCCCTGTTATTGAGGGTTCGAGTCCTTCCCCCCGAGCTGGAAGCCCTGCGGACTGTGGTCTGACTGCTCGAGGGTTTCTGATGACGGCAAGTTGCCGTCTCGTTCGGCCCCGTCGTCTAGTGGCCTAGGACGCCGGCCTCTCAAGCCGGTAACGCCGGTTCGAATCCGGTCGGGGCTGCCAGGAGAAACCCCCGCTCTGCGGGGGTTTCTGTGCCGATCGAGGTGGTCTCCAAGATGCTCACTCACCGTTCGGTGGTCACTACCAGCGAAACGTATGTGCATCTCACCGTGGAGGATGTCCGCGCCGAACTGATCCGCCTGGGGATCTGGGACACCCCTGAACCGGAAAGGAGTGACCGATGAGCGGGCAGATGGCGGTCCTGGCCCCTGTTCAACCTGGGTCGGTATTGGCGAAGCTGGAGTCGGCGCTTCGGCCCGAGTTCGGCGGGAGATGATCCGCGTCGACCCGGATGATCCGGTGTTCGCCCGTGGTCGCTGCGCCGTGGCGGATTGTGAGCGTGGGGGATGGTCCAGGGCTCTGTGCGGGGCGCATTATCAGCGTTGGCTGCAGCGAGGCCGTCCCGACCTGGACGTGTTCACATCTGATCCTGGCCGCCCGATCCGACTCAAACCGGGCTCGGAGAGGGTGGACACCTTCGACTTGCGGTCCCTCGGCGGTCAGCTGCGGCTGGAGGTGGCCTATTCCATCCAGTGCCGACACGACGACCGGACGGTGCGTCTCATCCCCGACATGGTCCGCCGCTTCGTCTCCCTGTTGGCGGCCAGCGGCTGCGGGTCGCTGCTCGACCGTCCCGTCGATGAGTGGGTCGATGCCGCCTCGGCGGCGGGGATGGCCGGCTCCAACTCCCGTGTCGTCGGTCAGCTTCGTTACGCCTACCGGCGTCTGTGTGACCTGGTCGAGGGCGTCGACGCCGACAGCGAGTTCGGACGAGACGTGTGGCGGGCCGCCGCTTGGGGAATGACGGCGACACGGCCCCCGCAACAGATCCGATTCGACGCCATCTCTGCGCCGTGGCTGCGCCAGGCTGCGAAACGTTACGCCCGGTTCCGCATCGGATCCGGGAAAGCGTTCGGGACCGTCGACATCGACGTACGGGCGTTGCGGTGGCTGTCACGGTTCCTCACCGAGCATCACCCCGGCGTAGCCGACGAGAGCGGCCTTACCCGCTCTGTTGTCGAGGGATACATCCCTTGGCTCGGGTCGCAGGCTATCGGCGCCAACCCGCTCAACACCTACCTGGTGTGCCTGCGCGGGTTCCTGGAAGCTTGCCGCCGCCACGGATGGCTCCCTCTCCTCGATTCCCAGACAGCCGTCTACCTCGACGAGCTACCGCCCCGACCCCGACCCCTGCCCCGGTTCATCCCCCAGTTCGTCATGTCCCAACTCGAAGACCCCACCCACCTGGAGCTGCTGGGAGACGACACCACCCGCAACCTAGTTGTCGTCATCATGGAGACGGGGCTGAGAGCCAACGACGCCTGCCGGTTGGTGTTCAATCCCATCATCGAAGACAGTGTCGGCTGGCCCTGCCTACGTTTCATCAACACCAAGATGCGTACCGAACAGCTCATACCGCTCATTGAGCGGGCCGCCCAAGCGGTCCGGGCTCAACAAGAGCACCTGACCCGGCGGTGGGCCGACCCATCTCCGGTGCTGTTCCCCTCCCCCCACACCAACCCTGACGGGATCCGGCCGTTCAGCTACGGCACCCTCCGTGGCCGCTTCGCCACCTGGCAGGACCGCATCGGCCTGCACGATGAGACCGGCCGGCCGATCCGGGTCACCCTCCACCAGTTCAGACACACCCTGGGAACCAGGATGACCAACCAAGGCGTCCCCCAGCACGTCGTCCAGAAGATGCTCGGTCACGCCTCTCCCCAGATGACCGCCCGTTACGCCACCATCCACGACGCCACCGTCCGCGCCGCCTTCGACGACTATCAGCGTCGCCGTGTCGACACCACTGGGCGCCGCCTCGACTTCGACCCCGACACTCCCGCCGCCGAAACCGAATGGATCAAACACAACTGGGCTCGGGTGGCGGCGTCGCTGCCCAACGGCTACTGCGGACGGCCACCCCAACAAGACTGCCCCCACCCCAACGCCTGTCTCACCTGCCCCGACTTCCAGACCACCCCCCAATTCATCGAGATCCACCGACGCCAACGCGACGACACCCTCGCCCTCCTCGCCGCCGCCGAGAACGCCGCCAACATCCGACTCGCTGACAACCACCGCCAAGTCGCCGCCAACCTCGAACGGATAATCACTGCCCTAGACGCCCTCGACGACAAGGAACCCGCCGATGCCGATGCCAGCTGACAACCACACCCACCTCGCCGCCGCTGCCGCCCGCCGCTCCGCCAACACTCGGCAGGCAGCCGTCGAAACGCTCCGTCAGCTCGACGCCGCCAGCGTCCCCGTAACCTTCACCCTCGTCGCCTCAGAAGCCGGCGTCTCCCGATCCTGGCTATACCGAGACCC
>WHUC01000003.1 GCA_009377435.1 Acidimicrobiia bacterium | reverse complement strand
TTCCGGCGATGGTCCTCGCCGCCCAGGGTTGGCCCGGCACCTGGCTGGTGCTGGCGACCCTCATCGGCGGCACCCTGTCGGCGGCTGGCGCCAACACACTCAACAGCTATCTAGATAGGGACATCGACGGGCTGATGGGACGCACCAAGCGGCGGCCCCTACCGGTGCATGGTGTGGAGGCGAGGAATGCCCTTTGGTTCGGCGTCGGGCTCGGGGTGGTCGGGTTCGCCTGGTTGTGGGTCTTCACCAACCTCACCGCCGCCGTCTGGTCGACGGCGGCTCTCCTCTTCTATGTGGTCGTCTACACCATTCTTCTCAAGCGGACCACCACCCGGAACATCGTTATCGGTGGTGCTGCCGGTGCCGCTCCCGCCCTGGTGGGTTGGGCCGCGGTGACCGGGGGGGTGGGTCTTCCCGCCTGGATCCTGTTTGCCATCGTCTTCTATTGGACGCCACCACATTTCTGGGCTCTGGCACTCCGTTACCAGTCCGACTACGCCGCGGCCTCGGTGCCGATGCTCCCGGTCGTTCGTGGTCGTGAGGCGACCGTACGCCAGATCCTCCTCTACTCGGCGATCCTGGTTTGGCTCACCCTCTTGCTGGTGCCGGTGGCCGGTATGGGATGGGTCTATCTGGTCGGGGCCATTGGTCTGGGGGGCTGGTTCTTCTGGGAGTCGTGGCGGATGACCCGACCCGACACCAAGCCGATCCGTCTCTTCACCGCCTCCAACATCTACCTGGCGGCCCTCTCGGCGATCATCGTCGCCGACGTCCTCATCCCCTGAACCCAGTTACACACCCATTAGGGCTCGCGCTCACGCCTGCCGTCACCGCCGGCCCACGGTTCGGGGCTCTGTCGCACCGAGGCTTCGGGGAGCGGCGCCGTTCGCTATGGCACGATCGGGGGGGACTGGCTCGGTACCCTGAGCCCATGGAACCGACAGCCGACCTGGAGTCAACCGTCGCTGCCACACTGCGAAAGTCCGACTCCCGGTTCGCCTTCGTGTTCGGAAGCCGGGCTGGTGGCACCGAGCGACCGGATTCCGATCTCGATGTGGCCGCCTGGTGGGGACAGGACCCGCCGGATCGGTGGGACGTCGGCCTCCCTGCGGGAGTCGACCTCACCGTTCTCGACACCGCACCGCTCTGGCTCGCCGGGCGGGTGGCCCTCGAGGGCCGGGTGCTGTTCGATGACGACCCCCCGCGGCGGGTGGCCTGGCAGGCCGACACCCGGTTCATCTATTTGGACGAGATCCCCCATCTCCGTCGCCGCCAACGGGAGTGGCTGGAGGCAGAGTCACCGATGGTTGACGCCGAACGCGTCCTCCGACTCCTCGATCGGGTCCGCCGGGACCGTGACGTCCTGGGACGATTCGTGGGTTCGTCATTAACCGAGACCGACCTCGACGCCATCAAGTATCGGTTCATCACCGCCATCGAGGGCGCCGCCCGGGTGGCCCACCATTTATCGGTGTCAGAAGGTTGGAGCACTCCCGAGACCAATGCCGACGCCTTTGCCGAACTGGCGAGAAACGACGTCATCGACACCGCCGTTGCCGAGCGGCTCGGAGCGGCTTCCGGGTTCCGGAACATCCTGGTCCACCGGTACGCCGATGTCGACGATGACCGGGTCGTGGAGAATCTCGATCGTCTCGGCGACCTCGACGAGTTTGTCATCCAGGTCGGTCGATGGGTGGCCGACCAGTAGCTCGAAGATGGCTCATCGTCCCGGGACGTGATGTCAGGGGAGTAGGGCTCGTCTCATGAAGGCGGCGGCCTGACCTCGGGTCGTCCGGACCACCATGAGCCCTCATCGGGGAGACCCCCCGATCAGTACCGGTAGTGGTCCGGTTTGTACGGCCCTTCCACGGGGACACCGATATATTCGGCCTGGTCGGGGGTGAGGGTGGTCAGCTTGACACCGATCTGCTCCAGATGGAGTCGGGCCACCTCCTCGTCGAGCTTCTTGGGGAGCCGGTACACCGTCTTTTCGTAGTCGTCCCTGTTGTCCCACAGCTCGATCTGGGCCAGGGTCTGGTTGGAGAACGAGTTCGACATCACGAACGACGGATGACCGTGGGCGACACCGAGGTTGACGAGACGACCCTCGGCCAGGACATACAGCGAGGTGCCGTCGGGGAAGGTGTAGCGGTCGACACCGTCCTTGATCCGGTCCTTCTCGATGTCGGCGGCCTCGTTGAGACGGGACACCTGGATCTCGTTGTCGAAATGGCCGATGTTGGCCACGAGGGCATTGTCGGCCATCTCCCGCATGTGCTCGAGTGTGATGATGTCGCGGTTCCCCGTGGTGGTGATGAAGATGTCGCCGTCGGGGAGGGCCTCCTCAAGGGTGGTCACCTCGAAACCCTCCATCGCCGCCTGGAGGGCGTTGATGGGGTCGATCTCGGTGACGATGACCCGGGCGCCGAACCCACGGAGACTCTGGGCGGAGCCCTTGCCGACGTCGCCATAGCCGCACACGACGGCGACCTTTCCGGCGATCATCAGATCGGTCGCCCTCTTGATACCGTCGGCGAGGGACTCCCGGCAGCCATAGAGGTTGTCGAACTTCGACTTGGTGACAGAGTCGTTGACGTTGATGGCGGGGACCAGGAGCTTTTTGGCCTCGGCGAGTTGGTAGAGACGGTGGACACCGGTTGTGGTCTCCTCGGAGACACCCCGCCAGTCGGTGGCGACCTGGGTCCAGAAGCCGGGGCGGTCGTCGCGGGTGCCCCGGAGGAGGTCCTTGATCACCTGCTCCTCGTGGTTGGCCCCGGGGGTGTCGACCCAATCATCACCCTCTTCCATCTCCACGCCCTTGTGGATGAGGAGGGTGGCATCGCCCCCGTCGTCGACGACGAGTTGGGGACCCTTCATGTCGGGGTGGGTGAGAGCGTCGAGAGTGCACTGCCAGTACTCCTCGAGGGTCTCGCCCTTCCAGGCGAAGACGGGGACACCGGCAGCGGCGATGGCGGCGGCGGCGTCGTCCTGGGTGGAGAAGATGTTGCACGATGCCCACCGCACCGAGGCGCCCAGGGTGACCAGGGTCTCGATGAGGACGGCGGTCTCCTTGGTCATGTGGAGGGACCCGGTGAGACGGACACCCTCGAGTGGCTTGTCGGCGGCAAATCGGTCCCGGATCTGCATGAGACCCGGCATCTCCTCCTCGGCCATCCGGATTCGCTTCCGACCCAGGTGGGCCAGCCCGATGTCACGCACGGCGTGGTCGGCGGTCTTCGTGGGAGTGGTGGTGCTCATGGCGGTTGCTCCTCGTGTAGCGAGCGGGCGCCGTTGCTGATCTCTCAGCGTGCGCTCCAGCCGAGCCTGGCCGCTTGCAGAAGACTGTGCGGTCGCAACGCCCCTCGGCGAGCGCGGACTCTCATGATAACGGATGAGCCGATCCAACGGCGCGTGGTCTTGCTCCTCCCACCCAGGATCCGCATCATGATGTGATGATGCTACGATGATGAGATGCGGACCACCATCGATCTTCCCAATGACCTCCACCGACAAGCTCGGGCGATTGCCCGGGATACGTCGCGGAGTTTGAGCGATACCATTGCCGATCTCCTGCGGCGCGCCCTGGGTCAGGGCCAGACGGCCGAGGTGACCCGGAGCGAACGCACCGGTCTACCCGTCGTCCACCTCGGCACGGTGATAACGACCGAGGATGTTCGAGCTCTCGAAGATGAGGACCGGTGAATGTCCTTCTCGACGCCAATGTGCTGATCGGTCTGCTCGTCGCCGACCATGTGCACCATCCCGCAGCGGAGATTTGGTTGGCGAGCACGACGGACCGGTTTGCGACCTGCCCGATAACCGAGGGAAGCCTGATGCGGTTGCTGATCCGCCAAGGCCAAACAGCAGACACCGCCCAGGATCTGTTGACCCAGGTCGCCGACGACCCCCGCCATGAGTTCTGGCCCGACGCGATTCCGTATCGTGACGTTTCGCTGAAAGGGGTGATCGGGCATCGTCAGGTGACCGATGCATATCTGGTGCAGCTTGCCCGAGAGCGTGGTGGTCGTCTCGCCAGCTTCGACAAGGGTCTGGCGGCGCTCCACGATGGCATCGTTGACCTCATCCCCACGCCGACGTCTACGAATGGGGCGTAGCTTCGCCTCGGCCGCATTGGCGTCGAGTCCGATGGCTTGTGCCAACATCCCTGCCATGATCTCCGATTACGACCACCGAAGGGGTGCCGCCCTCCGCACCGCCCGGAGACGCGCCACCGGGCTGTTGGCTCTCGTGTTCGTCGTCTTCATCGGCACGTTCTTCATGGGCGGCGCCACCTGGGTGGGTTATCTCCGCTCGGCGATGGAGGCGGGGATGATCGGCGGCCTCGCCGACTGGTTCGCCGTAGTCGCCCTGTTTCGCTACCCCCTGGGGATCCCTATCCCCCATACCGCAATCATCCCCCGCTCGAAGGAGGGGCTCGGTCAGAATCTCGCCGAGTTCGTCCGACAGAATTTCCTATCCCCGGACATGGTCATCGAACGGATGGAGGAGGCCGACATCCCGATGCGGCTGGGAGGATGGCTAAGCGACCCGCGCCACGCCGACACCCTCGCCGAGCATCTCGTCTCGGCGACAGGAGCGTTGGCCGAGGGCCTGGATTCCACCGAGATCGAGTCGGAGATGGAGCGAATCGTCGTGGAGCGCCTCCGTAGCGTTCCCTATGCGGATCTCGCGGCGAAGGGTCTCGAGATCGCCATGGCCGATGGTCAGCACACGCCCATGATCACAGCCGGGATCGAGGGCATCGCCAACGGGCTCAATGACAACCGCTTCGCACTCAGGGAGCGACTTGGGGAGCAGTCACCATGGTGGGTTCCGGAGACCATCGACGACGCCGTCTTCGAGACCGCCTTCGATGCGGTGCAGCGTTATCTGGTCGAGCTCGCCGGCAACCCCGATCACGAGATTCGCAAGGCGTTGGACCGACGTCTCCGGATGTTGGCGGTGCGCCTGCGTGACGATGACAGCCTGCGGTCCCGAATCGCGGAGCGGGTCGACACCCTGCTCGATCATCCCGAACTGAGAAGTTGGGCCCGGGGGACCTGGTCGGCCCTCGCCGGGGCCGTGGCCGACGCCACGGAGCGCCCCGACTCTGAGATGAAGGTGAGGATCGCGGCCACACTCGGTCAGCTCGGGGACCGACTCGTCGCCGATGCCGACATACGGGAGCGCATCTTGGTTTGGCTGCGATCATTCGCCGAGCCCATCGCCAGGGTGGGGGAGCGGGAGTTGACCGGGCTCATCTCGACCACCGTTCAGGAATGGGATTCCGACGACACCAGTCGTCGTCTCGAGCTGTGGATGGGTCGTGACCTTCAATTCGTCCGGATCAACGGGACCCTGGTCGGAGCCACCGCCGGTCTGGTCATCCACGCCCTGGTGCAACTGCTCACCTGACCTTGAACATCAGCGGGTAGTAGGGAGGCCGAAGCTCTCGCCAGGGCAAGTAGCCGGGCCGACTGTCCCTATCCGCTGGTGTTCACAGCGGATCTGCGGAAGAAGGAGATCACGGTCGCCCCGACTGCGATGTGCATGAGGGCGAGCGGGATGGTTGTGGCTGGCGGCGCCTGAGAGCCCGTCATCAGGACGAGGGGGACGATCGACAGGGCGGTAACGGTCGCCGCCGTGATCGTCCACACCCGGAGCGCCCGGCTGACGAAACGCTCCATTACAGCCAAGAGCGCCCAGCCCGCCAGGGAGGCGACGGTTGCCATGACGATGACGTCGACCGGTCCCACCTGGTCCTGTGACCCGTCCCAGGCAGGCACGAGGAACCCGGCGCCCGCAAACCTGGCCACGGCCCAGATCGCCAGGGCGATCACGACCGCGGTGAGCACCCCTGCGGATCGCAGCCATCGGGATGACCGGGGCCGTGGCCCACTGTTTGTGTTGTGGTTCGGTGTGCTCGTCACGATTGGCTCTCTTTCACGTTTGTTGTGGGCTGTTCGTATTCCTCCAGACCCCACGGTGAGAGGATCTCGCATCTGCTCGACGCCGACCTCCGAGCCCGTTACGGGATCAGCCTCCGTGGTTTCGAGGTGTTGCTGTTCCTTGCCGTGTTCTCCGAGGGCGGGACCCAGCGAATCACCGATCTGGCGGCGCACGCCCCACTGAGCCAGAGTCGGGTCTCCCGTCTCGTCGCCGAGTTGGCGGCACGGGGTCTTGTGGAGCGATCGTCGTCGACCAGGGACGCCCGGGTGGTCTCGGTGTCGATCACCGACACCGGCATGGAGCTCTTCAAGCGGGTCCAGGAAACCCACCTCGATCGGTTGAACGAGCTGTTCTTCTCCCGGCTGACACCCGAGGAGATAGCCGCACTCGCCAAGATCACCGGCAAGTGCGTCGAAGAGGACCCGACCGATTGATACGGGTCCTGCGGTGGCGTGGCCCCGTGAGGCGGTCGATGCCGGTGTCGTCGACGCTCGCCACCCTCCGTAGCCATCCGCTCGATGGGGCGCTAAGGTGATGGGACATGTCCGATCGTTTCTACGCCTATTTCGTCTTTACCGGGGCCGGGCCCCGGTCGACGTGATGGGCTGAAACGACAACCACACCAACCACGTCGACCCGGGCCAGGCCCGGGTCGTTCCACGTCCCGGGCCTCGTCCATCGAGGAGAAATCATGGAACGTAAGGCACAACGCCACGGCGATAGAGGGGCCACCGTCGTCACGATCGGTTCGGTTCGCATCGGTCACGATCCCTTTACCGTGATCGCCGGGCCGTGCGCCATCGAGTCCGAGGACCAGATCAATACCGTCGCCGATGCCGCCGTCGAGTTCGGGGCGTCGCTGCTGCGGGGAAATGCCTACAAGCCGACGTCGTCGCCGTACGAGTTCCGTGGCCTGGGCTCGGAGGCCCTCGATATGCTCGCCGCCGCCGGCAAACGTGTTGGGTTGCCCACCGTCACCCAGGTCACCGAGGCGGCCCACGCCGAGGAGGTCGCCGAAAAGGTCGATGCCCTCGAGGTGGCATCGGCCAACATGCAGGATTTCGAGTTGCTCCGGGTGCTGGGACGTCTCGGCAAACCGGTTCTGATCCGTCGCGGACCCTCGGCGACCCTCGACGAGTGGCTGTGGTCGGCCGAATACGTCCTTGCCGAGGGCAATGATCAGGTCATCCTCGTCGAGCGTGGCATCCGCACCTTCGGCACGGGTCGCACCGACATGTTGGACATCACGTCGGTACCCTCGCTGCGCGAGCTCACCCATCTCCCGATCATCGTCGACCCCTCCCATGCCGCCGGTGGCGCCGGGCGGGTTCGCCCCCTCGCTCTCGCCGCCCAGGGCGTGGGTGCCGATGGGCTGATCGTGGAGGTCCATCCAACACCGGAGATCGCGCGGTCCTCCGACAAACAGCTCGGACTCGTGCCGTTCGCCGATCTCATGACCGCACTGGGGATCCATCGGATGAGGACCAACATCGATCAGATCGACCGACAGATCGTCCGACTCCTGGGACGTCGCCAGCAGCTTGCCCTCCAGATCGGGGAGGTCAAGTTCCGCCGGGGAATGCCGGTGCAGATACCCGATCGGGAGGAGGAGCTGTTGGATCTCATCCGCAAGGAGGCGATCCATCACGGGCTCGAGCCCGAGCACGCCGCCGATCTCTTCCGTCGTGTCCTCGAGGAGTCGCGGCGTCTCCAGCACGAGATGCGGGCCGGGGAACACACCTCCTGACCATCTCCCCACCGCCCAAACGGTGGTGATGGTTGCGTAACCTGTCGCCGATGGAGTTGATCACCGGGTCCGACGGCGTGCCCCGTTGCTCGTGGTGTGGTGACGATCCCCTCTATGTCGCCTACCACGATGAGGAGTGGGGTCGGCCCACCACCGATGACCGTATCCTGTTCGAGAAGATCTGTCTCGAGGGTTTCCAATCCGGTCTGTCCTGGATCACCATCCTGCGGAAGCGACCGGCCTTCCGGGAGGCCTTCGCCGACTTCGACATGATGACGGTCGCCCGCTTCGGCGAGGATGACGTTGCCCGGCTCCTCGGCGATGCCGGGATAATCCGTCACGAGGGCAAGATCCGGGCCGCGATCAACAACGCCTCCCGCGCCATCGAACTGGTTGATGAACACGGCCCTCTCGCCGACTACTTCTGGGCTCACGCCGACCTGGCCCCGTCGCTCCCCACAAAAACGGTCGCCACCACCGAGACCTCGACCGCCATCGCCCGGGATCTGAAACGTCGTGGGTGGAAGTTCGTCGGCCCCACCACGATCTACGCCTTCATGCAGGCCATGGGTCTGGTCAATGACCACGCCGAGGGATGCCACGCCCGGGAGGAATGCGAAATGCGACGGCGGGGCTGTGCTCACCGGCTGATAGGGTGAACCGGCGACAAAAGGAGAGATGCCCGATGCCCGTCACCAAACCGGCGTTTACCGTCGGGATCGAGGAGGAGTACCTGGTCGTCGATCGCGAGACCAGGGATCTCATGAAGTCCCCGCCCGAGGGAATGTGGGACGGTTTGAAAGAGATCCTCGGGGAGAAGGTAGGTCCCGAGTTCCTCAAGGCCCAGATCGAGGTGGGTACCCAGGTCGCCAACCGCCTCGACGAGGCCATGGAGGACCTCGGATCGATGCGCACCGCCCTCGACGGAGTGGTCGCCGAGTACGGAGGGGCCCTCATCGCGTCCTCTACCCATCCCTCCGCCGAGTGGTGGAGCCAGGAGACCACCGACCACGATCGGTATCGTGAGCTCGCCTCCGATCTCCAGCAGGTGGCGCGACGGCTGGTGATCTGTGGCATGCACGTCCATGTCGGGATCGAGGACCCCGATCTTCGGATCGACATGATGAATCAGGTCAAGTACTTCCTTCCCCACATTCTCGCCCTATCCACCTCTTCGCCCTTCTGGACCGGTCGCAACACCGGGCTCAAGTGCTATCGCCTATCCGTGTTCCAGAGCCTCCCCCGTACCGGCATCCCCGAGGAGTTCAGCTCGTGGCGCGAGTACGAGCGACATGTCGACATCCTGGTCGGGGCGGGCATCATCGAGGACCCGACCAAGCTGTGGTGGGATATCCGGCCGTCGCACCGATATCCCACCCTGGAGATGCGTATCTCCGACATGGCCACCCGGCTCCAGGATGGGATCACCATCGCCGCCTTCTACCTCTGTCTGCTCCACATGATGTACCGGATGAGACTCAACAACCATCGTTGGCGCATGTACAGCCCGGCGCTGATATCGGAGAACGTGTGGCGGGCGCAACGATATGGGCACGAGGGCTCGATGATCGACTTCGGCCGGGGCGAGTTGGTGCCGTTCGCCGATCTCATCGAGGAGCTGATCGAGATGACCTCGGAGGATGCCGAGGCCCTCGGTGTCAGCCGGCATATGGAGCACGCCCGCAAGATCGTCGTCGAGGGGACCTCTGCTGATCGCCAGTTGGCCGCCTACGAGGCCGCCATCGCCACTGGGGCCGACCACGGTGAAGCCCTCCAGGCCGTCGTCGACCATCTCATCGTCGACACTCTCCACGGCCTCTGAACCCCAAATCCGAACGCGGTCTAGGGTGACGCCATGAGCGACGTCAAGGTCGATATCCAGCTACAACCCCAGCATGCGGAGTATTCGGATATCAGGGGGGTGGTGGAGCGGGCCGAGGAGATGGGGGTGGACACCATCTTCAACTGGGACCACTTTTTCCCACTCCGGGGGGCTTCGGACGGTAAGCACTTCGAGGGTTGGACCATGCTGGGGGCATGGGCGGAGCAGACCGAACGGGTCGAGATCGGCTGTCTCGTGACCTGCAACAGCTACCGCAAT
This sequence comes from Acidimicrobiia bacterium, assembly GCA_009377435.1. Lineage (GTDB taxonomy): Bacteria > Actinomycetota > Acidimicrobiia > Spongiisociales > ZC4RG35 > WHTL01. Next base: position 41,467 of record WHUC01000003.1, on the reverse strand, counting down.
CCCGAGCTCCTCGCCGACATGGCCCGAACCATCGACCACATCTCGGATGGCCGTCTCATCCTCGGGATCGGGGCCGGTTGGTTTCGCAAGGACTACGAGGAGTTCGGGTACGAGTTCGGAACCCCGGGAAAGCGTCTCGCCGCTCTCGCCGAGGCGCTGCCCCGAATTGAGGCCAGGCTCGGCAAGGGCAACCCCGCATCGACCCGTCACATCCCGGTGTTGATCGGTGGGGGCGGGGAGAGGAAAACCCTTCGGATCGTTGCCAGGCACGCCGACATATGGCACGGATTCGGGGATCCGGAGACCATCGCCCACAAACACGAGGTCCTCGACCGTCACTGCGGGGCGGTGGGCCGGGACCCATCCGAGATCGAGCGTTCGGTCGGCGTCAATCCGAGGGGGATCGACCGAGCCGACTCCTACCACGCCATCGGGACGCGGCGATTCACCCTCGGCGTGAGCGGACCCGACTACGACCTCGGCCCGGTCGCCGACTGGATCGCCTTCCGGGACGAGAGGAACCGGGGCTGACCCTCGTCGGTCGACCGATTCAGACCCGATAGGACGCCGCCAGCGGCTGGGCGTCGAGATGTGTGACATGCGTTTCACACCATTCTCCTAGTACCGTTTGCAATTACTAGGAGGCTGTTGTGGAATGCCGTTGTGGAGATCGGCGGCCGCCACGGAGACTGCGCCGATGGAAATGAAACGCCCACTTTGGATGGTCATCGGAGTCGTGTCCGTCGCGGCCGCCCTCGCCGCGTCGGAGCTCGTCGCCGGTCTGGTGTCATTGATCCCGTCCCTCGTCCTGGGGATCGGCGATTGGGTCATCGACCAGGCCCCCACCCCCGTCAAGAACTGGGCGATCGACACATTCGGAACCGCTGACAAGCCGGTTCTGATAGGGAGCATGTTGGTGACGGCACTTCTTCTCGGTGGGATGGTCGGGGCTTTCGGGCGGGGCCGGATGGGAATCATCACCGCCGTCTTTGTCCTCTTCGGGGTGGGCGCCGCCTCCGCCACGGTCGTCGGTTCGGCGGAACCGCTGTCGTCGGCCGCACTGGGAGCTGTCGCCGCTGTGATCGTGGGGGTGGGGACGTACGTGCTCCTTTCCGGTCTGGGCGATGTGGCTTCCGACGACCCCGAGGCAGCCACCAATCGACGGAGGGTGCTCGCCGGCGCCGGGGCGGTGCTCGGTGTCTCCGCGCTGGCCGGAGGGTTTGGCCGGTTTCTCCTCGGCCGAAGGGGCGCAGCCACCGAGAGTCGGACAGATCTGGCTGTTTCTTCCCCGCCGCTCACCCTGCCCGAACCCGACCCGGCGACGATGCTCGATGTTGAGGGCATCACACCCCTGTTCGTCCCCAACGATGAGTTCTACCGGATCGACACCGCCCTTTCCGTCCCCCGGGTCGACGTGGCGGAGTGGCGGCTCCGTGTCACCGGGATGGTGGGGCGAGAGCTCGAGATGAGCTTCGACGATCTGATCGCCATGCCGCTGGTGGAGACCGATGTGACCCTGTCGTGTGTGTCCAACCAGGTCGGCGGGGGCTTAGTGGGGAACGCCCGCTGGGTCGGGGTGCCCCTCACCGAGATCCTCGACCGGGCCGGTGTCCAGGACGGCGCCGAGCAGCTCGTCGGCCGTTCCGTCGACGAGTTCACCGTGGGCTTTCCGGTGGAGGCCGCTCGTGACGGTCGGACAGCCATCGTCGCCGTGGAGATGAATGGTGAGCCCCTTCCCTTTGAACACGGATTCCCGGCACGGCTGGTGGTCGCCGGTCTGTACGGCTATGTCTCGGCGACGAAGTGGCTCACGGAGATCGAGCTGACCACCTGGGAGGGGTTCGATGCCTACTGGGTGCCCCGAGGGTGGGCAAAGGAGGGTCCCGTCAAGACCCAGTCCCGGATCGACATCCCGTCACACGGTTCCATTGCCGCCGGCATGACACCGATCGCCGGTGTCGCCTGGGCGCCCAACATCGGGATCACGCGGGTCGAGGTACAGGTCGACGGTGAACCTTGGGTCGACGCCGAGCTTGCCGACTCTGTCTCCGACAACTCCTGGCGCCAATGGGTGCATAGATGGGATGCCGCCCCGGGCGAGCACCGCATCCGGGTGAGGGCCACCGACGCCACCGGGACGACCCAGACCGAGGAGCGGACCCCCGTCGCTCCCGACGGCGCCTCCGGCTGGCACACCATCTCGGTGCAGGTGTCGTGAGGTTGATCGCGAGCGGTACCCTGGGAGGGTGCACGAGAAACGCCGCCTCCTAGTCCTCGATCCCGGGTTTGTGTCCGACCACACCAGCGTCTGCGCCCAGCACCGGCGGCTGGAAGAGGCGTGAGGGTCGCCGAGACCCGCAACGGAGTGGTCGAGGGCGGGCACGACTTGTCCGTTGCCGTCTTCGACACCGATGGCGTCATCCTCTCGTCGGGGGATATCGACCGACCCTTCTACATCCGCTCGTCGGCCAAACCCTTCCAGGCTGCGGTATCCCAGCTCAACGGTGCCGATCTTGACCCACTGCGCCTCGCCCTCGCCGCCGCCAGCCACCAGGGCTTCCCCGTGCACATCGCCATGGTCGAGGTGATGCTCGACGAGGCAGGTCTCGACAGCTCCGATCTGGGGTGCCCCCCTTCATTCCCCGCGTCGTCGTCTGCTCGTGACCTGGTGATCAGGGCCGGCTTCGACCAGCCTTCGTCGCTCTGGCACAACTGTTCGGGCAAGCACGCCGCCATGCTGCGGGCGTGTGTTGCCAACGGCTGGGACCTTGAGACCTACCTGGATCCGGGGCATCCCCTCCAGAAGTCCGTAGCGGAGATGCTGGCGGTGGTGACCGCACGACCCGGTGACCCGGTCGGTATCGACGGCTGTGGGGCACCGGTGACAACGGTGACGACGGAGGGATTGGCCCGGGCCTTTCACCGTCTCGGGAATGATCCCGCCTTCTCCGATGTTTTCATCGCCATGCACCGTTATCCCGGGATGACCCGGGGCGTGGGAATGGTCGACGACACGGTGGCTCGTTGGTGGAACGCCGTCGCCAAGATCGGAGCCATCGGATGCCTCGGTGTCGCTTTGGGAGATGGGGTCGGCATCGCCGTCAAGAGCTGGGACGGGACCGAGCCCGCCATCGGCGTGGTTCTGATGGAGACACTCCGTCGGATCGGTTTGATGACAACGGCAGCCGAGGCAGCCGTGGCCGATCTCGCCAACCCGCCCGTGCTCGGTGGTGGCCAACAGGTGGGACGATTGGAAATCATGGGGGGGTCACCGTGACCTCACTTTGGACCTCTCTGGAGGGAGCACCGGCGCCGGCGGCGGACGGAACCGGGCCCTTCGCCGGACCGGAGTTTCTTTGTCTCTGGTGGGACCATTTCGCCGGGACGGGTCTCGAGGCCGTGGAGATCATGGCCGGGGACAGTCTCCTCACCCTTGTCGACGATGGCGATGTCCTACGTTTCGCCGGTCATGGCGACCTAACCGACTATCACACACCCCTCGGCACCGATGTGTCCGCCCTGGGCCGTCAACTAGCCACTCATCCTCGCGGGCGGGCCGAACTCGATTCGATTCCCACCCCCCACGCCGAGATGCTGGCCGAGGGTCTGCGTGGGGGAGGGGCAGACGTCGAGGTGGTCGAGCACGAGGCGACCGCTGTTGTCGACCTACCCGGCTCCTTCGAGGAGTATCTGGCCGGCTTGTCCAAGAAGCAGCGTCACGAGGTGCGTCGCAAGCGACGGCGTTACACGCTGATGCTGGGGGAGTGGGAGCACGAGACCCACCGGGGAGCGGGGTTCGGTTTCGACGAGTTCGTTCGACTCCATCGCTCCGCCCCCGGCGACAAGGGGGAGTTCATGACATCCGAGATGGAGAAGTTCTTCGCCGACCTCATCCTCGGTGACGGATGGCGGGTCGATCTTCTCCGTCATCCCGAGGGTGCCACCGCCACCGTCTTCGGCTACACCGACGAGACCGGCTACTACCTCTACAACTCCTCCTTCGATGCGGACCTCGCCGATGCCAGCCCCGGGTGGGTGCTGGTGGCGTCCATGATCGAGACGGCGATCTCCGAGGGCATCGGCCGCTTCGACTTCCTCAAGGGTGACGAGGCGTACAAATTCAGGCTCGGGGCGGATTCACGACAACTCTCCAGGATCGACGCGACATGGTGATCCGCCGTATTGCTTTCCTCTCCATGCATACCTCGCCTCTGGGCAACCCGGGCAGTGGTGATGCCGGGGGTCTGAACGTTTATGTGAGGGGGCTTGCCCTCGCCATGCTCGGGGAGGGGATCGAGGTCGATGTCTACACCCGTCGCACCAACGACGCCGATCCCGATGTCATCGAGGTGGTAGAAGGATGTCGGGTCCATCACATCGCCGCCGGCCCGGCGGCACCCTTGTCCATCGCCGACCAGATCCCATGGACGCGCACCTTCGCCGAGCGGGTTATCGAACGACTCAGGAACGAGCCGACCGTTGATCTCGTCCATTCCCACTACTGGTTGTCGGGGTGGGTCGGCGCCTTGGCGAAACGGGCCCTGGGGCTTCCCCATGTCATCAGCTTTCACACCCTCGGTCGGGTGAAGGAGATCAACCGACGCCACGACGATCAGCCGGAGCCGCTGGTACGGATAGTCACCGAGACCGAGGTGATCTCCGAGGCCGACTGCATAATCGCCTCGACCAGCGATGAAGCCGACGACCTCCTTCTCCATTATGGGGCACGCCCGGAGAGTCTGTGTATCACCCCCCCCGGGGTGGATCGCACCCGTTTCTCACCGGGGCCACCTCGGGTCGCAAGGGGGCGTATCGGTGTCGATGGGGACGCCCCGCTCGTTCTGTTCATAGGGCGGATCCAGCCACTCAAGGGTCTCGATGTGGCGCTGGAGGCGTTCGCACTGATCGCCAACCAGTCCCTCGACGTCCGTATGCTCGTTGTCGGTGGCGCCTCGGGATCCAGTGGGGAGAGTGAGCGGAGGCGGGCCCGAAGCTATGCGGAGCAGCACCACCTCCCCGTTGACTTCCGGGGTCCGGTGCCCCATGCCGACACCGTGGACTATTACCGGGCCGCCGACGTGATCATGATGCCGTCCCGGTCGGAGTCGTTCGGACTGGTCGCCGTCGAGGCGCAGAGCTGTGGTCTTCCCGTGGTGGCCGCCGATGTCGGTGGTCTCGCCCATGTCATCGAGGACGACGTCTCCGGGATCCTTGTGAAGGGTTGGGCGCCCGAGGATCATGCGGCTGCGGTGACGCGGGTGCTAAGCGACGAGGATCTCGCCTCGCGTCTCTCCCAGGGGGCACGAGAGTGGTCGGAGCAGTTCGACTGGAAGGTGAGCGTCGACCGCTTTCTCGAGTTGTACGAGGGGGCCGTTGGATAATGCTGTTGCGGGACGCGTATTTGTGACCGTCGGTCAACTGGTGGAGGATGTCATCGCCCGCTGGGTGGCCCATCCCGACTCCGATGTGGTCGCGGCGGAATGGTTCGAGGGTCGTTGGGCGGTGCGGATGACCCAGGGGGTGCGGGATGCGACCACCGTGTGGTGGTGGGTCGGGGAGCGGTCGGTCCGGGCCGAGGCCGGGGTGCTACCCCTGGGTGGACGTCTCGATCGGGCGAGGATTGTGATGCGTCGCAACGACGATACGTGGAGGGTGCGTTGGTGTCTCGATGATGACGACTGGCTGGTGCTCCGCTCCCGGACGGCGGTGGAGGTCGTCACCGATGAGGAGATGGATCTGATCCTCGGGGAGATCTATGACCAGATCGAACGCACCTGGCGACTCCTCCTCAGGGCGTAGGTCGTTACCGACGTCCCCCGAGTCCTCGCGAAAAAACCCGGTAGGTCGTTGTCGACAAGAGGGTGTGGATAAGCCCTGTGGAAACCTGTGGATACTGGGGACAAGCGTCATCTTCGACATCCAGTAGACCCAAATTAGACCGAATAACCACAGTTACGTGTGGTTTCGACCCGGTTGACTGGCGCCGCCCCGAGACGTACGTTCGCGGCACTGCCCAAGGTGCCTGTCGGAACAAACCCGTTCGGGGAAGTGCGGATGGAATACGCCGGGTTCCTTGGGCAGGCTCTAATGTGTGCGAGCTTTTTCCGGATTCTGGCGTCTTGGGTTTACCACGGGTTGACGGTCACCTCGGTCGGTCGGGGAATCCGGAAAAACAGCCGCCGGCTCGCACGTTTGGCCTGATCGCGCTGCGATCCCGTCGCCACGATGGACGGGCGGTGTCCCGTGGTGTCACACCACTTCCCTTCGCCCCGTTGTCCCCCCACGGAGTGGGGGGAAGGTCCCTGCGAAGCAGGTAGGGGGGCAAAACGGTGGTCCCGATTCCAACACGACCGGATGCAACCAGGGTCCGAAAAAAGCTCGCACACATCAAGTCAGAACCCAAACATCAGTTCTCGGAGGTTGACCGGGGTGGTGTGGAAGGTATCGAGGTCGATCCGTAGCGATCCCAGCCGGAGACCGCGCATGCCCTCGCCACGGTTGGTGCGGACCCGTAGGGTGTCGTCGCCATACTCGAGGCGACCGACCCCGAGACACGACCCGGCGCCATCCTGGACGCCGACGAGGACGCCGTCGATCCGTGACAGGTCGAGACCGGCGGGAAGCGTCGGGGCGAACACCGTGGGTCTCACCTTCCAGGTGTCGAGGGGAGCGGCGAAGGCCGTTGCGAATCTCCTCTTTCGATGCTCGGCGCGTTGGTCGGGCGTCGACGGGTTGAGCTCGGAGGCGGTCCGCACCCCGACAACGTTGGCATCGAAGAATCGGGTCAGCATCCCGATGACCGGTTCTAGCTCCCCACCGCGATGCATCGCCACGATGCGGTCGGGTCGAACCAACTCGGTCTCGTGGTAGCGCAGGGTTTGGCCGGCCACCCCCGATATGACACCGGTGGTGTCGATGATGATCAGATCGGCGATCTCGCGGGCCCGACCTACCAGACTGGTCGTGGCCACCACTTGCTGGAGGGCGAGACGCGTCGGGTCGATGTGCCCGACGAAATGGAGGAGCTCGGGCGCCGGTAGTCGGTCGACGTCGTCACCGGTGCGGAAGACGGTAAGGGACAGACATCCCGGGGGACCATTCATCGGGTAGCCCACATCGCCGTCGACGACGGCAACGGTCCGCCCGTTCCCGATCGCCTCACGGGCAACCGTCAGGGCCAGAGTCGTTTTTCCGGTGTCGGTATCGCCGATCACCATCACGATGTCGACGCCGGCCAATTCCGTGATCACGTCGTCGGGTGCGATCTCCATGAGCAAATGGTATGGGTTTGACGCACGAGTTCCACATCGCCAGTCGCCGGGTTGGCGAGCAACAAGACGGGCGCCCCGTGGTGGGGCGCCCGAACTCGTCGCGATTCGTTGTGCGTTTACTGTTGGGTGATGGCCCTCCGCAGGAACGCCGCCATCTGGCCACGATCGACAGCCTCGTCGGCGCAGTAGCGGTCGTTCTCCGGGGGGTTGCAGCCGATGGTGATGTTCTCCTTGGCCAACTTGTTGATGTCCTCGTAGAACACGCTGTCCTGATGGTCGGTGAAGGCGCTCTCGTCGGCGCCTGCCTCCAGGTCAAAGGCCCTGGAGAGGAACGCCGCCATCTGGCCACGGGTCACAACATCGGTCGGGCAGTACTCGGTGTTCTCCGGTGGGTTACACCCGTAGGTGATCCCGGCCTCGCGCAAGGAGTTGATATCGCCCTCATGGACCGAACCCTCGTCGTCCTCGAAGTAATCCTGATCGGTGGCCGGGAGGTCGAGCGCCCTTACGATGAACGACGCCATTTCCTCCCTTTCCACGTCCTGGTCGGGACAGTACAGGCTGTTGACGGGCGGGTTACATCCGAGGGTGATCCGCTGCTGGGTCAGCCAGGCGATGTCCTCGATGAAGATGCTGCCGAGGGAGTCGGTGAACTTGCTGGCCCATACCGCAAAGCGAGCGTTTGTCCTTCCGGCGGTGTCGACGCGGCCTTCGAGGCTTTCGTGCTCGGAGACGGTCTGCATGATGTACTCCCGAATCTCTTCCGCCGACCGGTCGTTTGCGCCCTCGATGAGAGCGGCCACGCCCGACGTCAGTGGCGTCGAGAACGAGGTTCCGTCCCCCCGACTCCATTCCCCGGACGTGGCGTCGGCGACGAGCACATCATCACCGGGTGCGGCGACCTCGATACCGGGGCCGTAGCTCGAACCGAACTCGGGGGCCGCCTCATCGAAGACGTCCGTGAACGATCCATCCCGGCTCGTCGATGCGACTCCGAGAACGGCGGAGCCCTCGGCGGGGATGAGTTCAACGTCCTCGGTGCTTTCGGCGCTATTACCGGCGGCTGCGATCACGATGATGTCGTATTCCTCGACGGCATCGGCGATGATCTCGTTGATGGTCTCGGCGTCGGGATGACCCTCGGGAGCAGTCCCACCGAGGGACAGGTTGACGACATCGGCGCCATTCGCACCGGCATAGATCACTGCGTTGAGGACGGCGTCGAGGTCGCATGACCGATCGGCACATACCCGCAGCGGCATGATCTTGGCCTCCGGGGCCACTCCGACCATTCCGACGCCGTTTTCGGGGGCGGCGATCAGCGACGACACCGAAGTCCCATGGCCGATGGTCTCCTGGGGGACAGGGTCGTTCTCGATGAAGTCCCAACCGGCGACATCGTCGATGAACCCGTTGTTGTCGTCATCGACGCCATTGTCGGGTATCTCGTCGGTGTTGATGGCGATGATGTCGTCCATGTCGGGGTGGCTCGGGTCGATACCACTGTCGGCGACCGCAACAACCACTCCCTCGCCGCGGGAGCGTTGCCAGGCGTCATCCACCTCGATGCCACCTTCTGCGGGAGGATCAAGTGCCCACTGCTCTCCCTGCAATGGGTCGTCGCCGATGGAGAGCTCCGTCGTCCCCGGTGCGACAGGGACACCGAGCTCGTCGCTGAGTCGGGAGGCGATGGCTGCGCGATCGGTTCCCTCGACTTCAAGACGGACGACGCTGGACAGATCGAGTCCACCGAGAGTTGCCGTCGCCTCGACGACACCGTCGGCCTGTGCCGCGGTGGCGGCGAAATCACTGGCGGCACTGGTGCCGCCCGTGATGGCCCAGACGTAAACGGTTTCACCGGGGGTCTCGGCCTCGGCGTCGGCGGATTCCGCCTCCTGGCCGCCGACGGGAAGGAGCGCAGAGAACATTGCCATGACCATCAAGATGAGGGCAAGACGCTTTGGACCATGCATGGAGGATTCCCCTTTCTCGTTGCTTCGTACCCCGCTTTTGCCTTTGAGGATTAGAGGATACCAAACCCGGTGTCGGTTCAACCCAACCGACCGTCCCCATCCACGATGCCTCTTGTCACGGGTCGGCCCGATGGTTTGCCGATCGATACGAGTTCGGAATCGGGGGTGTGGCGGCCCCTACTACCGTTCCATCCATGACGGCGCCCATCAGCTTCCTATCCGATTTCGGGTTGATCGACGAGTTCGTGGGGGTCATCCACGGGGTCCTGGCGACTTTGGCGCCGGAGTCACGGGTGATCGATATCACCCACGGGGTCGATCGTGGGGATCTGCGGGGCGGTGCCCTCACCCTGATGCGGGCCGTTCAGTATCTGCCGGAGGACGGGATCGTGCTCGCGGTCGTCGATCCCGGGGTGGGCACCAGCCGACGGGCCCTCGCCGCCGAGACCCAACGGGGACACTTCATCGGTCCCGACAACGGTCTGCTGTCACCTGCGGTGGCACTGGTCGGGGGGGCGACCCGGATCCACTCCGTGGAGAATCCCGATGCCCGGATCACCTCACCCGGTGACACCTTCGCCGGTCGTGATGTCTTCGCCCCCGCGGCCGCCCTTCTCGCCACCGGCGAGATGAGCATTGGGGATCTCGGCCCCGAAGTCGACCCCGACTCGGTCAGCCCCCTCCTTCTCCCTCTTCCCGAGATCAAGGACGACAAGCTTCACGGCGAGGTGTGGTGGATCGACAACTTCGGAAACGCCCAAACCAACCTCGACCCCGAGACCCTGATGGGACTGGGATGCAATGTGGGGGACAAGGTCACCGTTCGGATCGGCTCGACCGATCACGAGCTGTTGTGGGTGACCACCTACGCCGACGTCGAGCCGGGCGCCCCCCTGCTACATGTCGACTCGTCGGGTCTCCTCGCCATCGCCATTCGGGAGGGGCGTGCCGACGAGGAGTGCGGTCTCACCCTGGGGCGGACGGTCATCACGGGAAAAGCAGGCCGACAGCCTTGATGGCGCCGGCGATCACGATGACCGCCATGAGGATGACTATGACGAGGGATGTTGCCGGACGCATAGATCATGAAGGCTAGTGCCCATCACCCGGGAGTGATCAGCCCCCGGAACCGGCCGTGGTCACGGTGGCGCCGTCGCCACCCTCGGCTTCCTCGGCGCCCTCCTCCCCACCTTCGGTGGTCTCCTCCTCGGCGAGACCACAGGCGACCAACGCCGCCTCGGGGTTCTCCCCCCCGAAGCGGACGCGTTCGAACGCCACCACCGAGGCCATCTGCTCGGCGTCGAGTGTCCCCTCGAACCCGGGCATGTTGCCTCCGCCCCCCACCGGTTTACCGGAGTCCCCATAGGTCCCCAGACCCTGGGCCTGGAACCCCGATGTGCCCGCGGCGACCCAGGCGATGTGGTCGGTGCACGAGCCAAAGGTCCCGGTCACCGGTGCCAATGCGGGACCGACACCTCCCTCACCGTTGGGGCCATGACAACTGGCGCACTCGGGATAGATCCCCTCGCCGATGGCGATGAAGTCCGCCCCGCCACCGGCGGCCTCCCGTCCCTCGAAGGCGGTTCCGTCACAATTGACGAGGTTCCCCGTCTGGCGGTCCATCTGGAGCTCCGTCGCCTCGTTGCAGACCGTCTCGGCGCCACCGGCGAGGCCGAGCAGCCCGAACAGGGGCACCAGCATGAACAGGGCGACGAGCCACGTCGGCACCGCGTAGTTGGTGCGCTCCTTGATGCCCGCGGTGGGAACGGTGATCACCACCGGGTAGTTGGCGGCTTCGTCGGGCGTGACGGTCTCCGGTGCGGGTGGGGCGGCCCTGGGGGCGATGGCGGCGGCGGCCGGTTCTGCCGCGGCGGGCGCTGGGGCCTCGCTCGGTGCGGCGTCGGGTTGTTCGGCGGGTGCTTCCTCGGGTGCTTCCTCGGCGGGTGTCTCCGCGGTCTCCTCGGTGGGGGCTTCGGGAGCCTCTTCGGTCGGGGGCGCCGCCCCTGCGGCGGTACCGCCCCCGGCCCAGGCCGCCAACACCTCTTCGACACTGGTCCCGTCGGCCTGGGCGCGGGCCTCGGCCGATCGCTGGACCATCGCCTCGGGGGCCCCGACCGCTTCGGCGGCTGCTGAGAGATCACTCATCGGCGTCAGTCTCCACGTTCTCGGACCGGGATTCGGTGAGATAGCTGGTGAGGGCGTCCAGATCGTCCTCGGCGAGGGAGACCGCGGGATGGTTCCCCCCACCCGTGATGATCGCCCTGATGGCGGCCGGGTCCAGTCGGGACCCGACGTAACTCAGATCGGGACCGATCCTGCGGACACCGAGGACCTGATTGGTGTCCTCGAGTGTGACCGGACCTAGTGCGACGTCGGCGACGACCGGTCGCACCATCTGGGTGTGACACGAGGCGCAGTCGAGCTGCTGATAGAGGGTGCGACCCTCGATGGCGCTCTCGGAGAAGGCGATGTTCGAGGTGACCACCTGGTCGGAGTCGGCGGGAAGGGAGGGGAACACGAATCCAAGCAATGCGGTGAGGGCGAAGACGGCCACCGCACCGAGGACGACCAGGAGGGGTTGATCGGCCTTGTCGCTCTCGAGGATGGGAATCGCCGTCACCGCCGCTTCTTCCACCTGTGAGGGTGCCGCCGCCGCGGGTTCTGCCGCCGCGGCGGGGGCCGGGGCGGCGCTGGGTGTGGTGTCGGGTTGTTCGGCGGGTTCTTCCTCGGGTGCTCCCTCGGCCGGTGTCTCCGCGGTCTCCTCGGGCGGGGTTTCGGGGGCGGCCTCGTCGGCCTCGGACTCAGCCGGTGCGGCCGAGCCGCCCCCACCCCCCGCCCAGGCCGCCAGCACCTCCTCGACACTGGTCCCGTCGGCCTGGGCGCGGGCCTCGGCCGATCGCTGGACCATCTCCTCGGGGGCCCCGACCGCTTCGGCGGCGGCTGCGAGATCACTCATCGTTGTCCTCGCTTACGTCCTCGGGGAGGTCCTCATCCTCCGGGGCCACCTTGGTCACGAGGATCTCCTGGGCGACGGCATGTCCCTGGGTCACCGTCTGGAACTGGTTGACCATGAGGGCACCGATACCTACCAGACCTACCAGGGCCAACAGCAAGGCGATGCCTGCGAACAACCGCCCCGCCGATGATGCCTGGGCCCAACCCTCCCCGAATGGCTGGTAGGCGCTGGTGAAGGCCCCACCCGACCAGGCGTAACCGGAGGCGATCCCGCCGATGGCCAACGCGATGGATGCCCCACCGATTCCAAACACGGTGAGGCGCACGTGGGTCCTGGCCAGAGATGGGGAGGCGACGGCCCTACCGAGGACGTGGGGGTACGCCTCATAGGTGAACGAGGCGACGAGCAGGCTCCCCACCCCGAGCAGCAGTCCGATCAGGATGCCCTCCCAAAACGGGGTGAGGGCGACCAGACCCGCGGCCGAACGCAGCGACCCGAAGGCGGCGATGGCTCCGATCACGACACCGAGACCGATTCCCCAGACCGCACTCAAGGCCACGGGGCGATCACGGATCCCGGCGAGTTCGTCTTCGAGTGTCACCACGAGATTCGCCGCGGTCGCCACCATTCCGACGGGGAGGGCGAGACCGAGCAGGGCGGTGACACCACCGAGCCAGCCCGGGACCGGCCCCTGGGCGATCTGGGCGATGCCGATCCAACCCGAGGCGAACACGAATGACCAGAGACCGACCTGGGCCAGACTCCGCGAGGCGAGGGGGATGTCGTACTCCCTGACGAGGGCGAAGTACGTCAGCCCAACACCGATGGTGAGCATTACCCCCACGGGGAAGGTCCCGACGAAATGGAGATCACCCAGGGTCGACGGGATGGGACCGAGACCGGGGATGTTCCCCACGGCATAGGAGAGGGGCAGGATCGCCAGACCGGCACCCGTGAACCACACGGTGGGGAACGAGGTCTTCTCCTCTCGGTCGCTCAGGGTCATGATCATCACGATTGCCGGGATCAGCAGGGCGCCCAGGACAACGATGTCGGCGTACCAGGGGAACGCCAACGGCTCGCGACCGTCACCCAGACCGATGGCCACCAGGACCATCCCCCCCACGGCGGCCGCGTTGATCGCCAGAAATCCGAGACGGGCCAACCTCTCCGAGCCGAGACGTGCCCCGGTGAGACGGGGGAGGACGTAATACGTGCCCCCGACGAGGACATTGGTCAACCATCCCAACATCAGCGCCGCCATCCCGAGTGAGCGGATCCGTCCATAGAGCAGGGGGAGGGCCGAGGGGAAGACCATGGCGAACAACGAGGTGACCACCAGGAGGGCACCCAATCCCAGGAAGGGGATCGACGCCACCAGATGGAGACGCGAGGCCTCGTCTGCTCCCTCGAGTACCGGGTGTTGCGGGGTTGTGGTCGGAGCGTCAGCCACGAATTCCGTTCTCCTCGTCGTTTCGCCTCCCGGCCTCCTAGGGGCCGGAGGATAGAAGATGCGGGAGCGGGAAGGGAACCACATCACAACTAGAAGAGAAAGCCGTCGTTCGGTCATCCCAATAGGGGTGTATTGTGCCGCATCCGATTTCGGATCCGACCCGACAATCGCGATTCTCAGCGATAGGGTGACTGTGGTACAAACAACCCGTAGGAACGATCGGCTATCCCGGAGCGCCACCGCATGTATCGGTTGGCACAACTAGACGAGACGCAGCGACGCAGGATCGGTTGGTCCATGATCGCCGGTGGGCTGTTCCTCCTCGCCGTCGGGGTGGTCTGGGTCCACTATTCCGCCCAGATCGACAACCCCGATAGCCTCGGACTCATCCCCCGGGGCTGGTTGTCGAAGGGTTTGGCCTATCTATTCGTCTTCGGCGCCTCCCAGATGGTGCTGGCGGGTGCCGGCATAGCCCTGGTCCTTGGTCGTCCGATGACATGGGCGCTGGCGGCGACCGCGGCCTTTCTCGTCTGGGTGGAACTGGTGATTATCTTCGGGATCGTCCCCTCGGAGTGGCTCACCCTCGCCACCACCGACCTCGACTGGTCACCGCAACGGTCCGCCCTGACCATCCCACCCTTCCTTGTGCTCGGTAACGAGGTCGCCCTCAGCTTCGCCGCACTCAAGGACATGGTCTCGGCGACCTACAACCTGGGGATGCTGGGAGCGGGGGCGTTGTTCGCCTACAAGATCCAGGATCTGGCCGGTGGCGGTACTCCCCCACCCGAGCCGGAGCCGAAGAGCTCTCCCTACGGCCGTCCCCTTACCTCGGGAGATCGCTGATATGCCACGAGGAGTCGTCGACGAGACACCGCCTTTCCGGGATGACTATCAACTCGCACCGGTGGACGGGGATTACTTCAAGGACAAGCTCCGACCCAAGCAGTTCCTCCACATCGACCAGGCCGAGTGCATCCTCTGTGAGGGCTGTGTCGACATCTGTCCGTGGAAGTGCATTATGTATCTCAGCCTGGACGCCATCGATGAGGCCATCCTGGTCGATCATCCCGTTGACGATCCGCAGAACTACGGATTCTTCGTGGTCGACGAGAACGAGTGCACCCGGTGCGCCCTGTGCATCGACCGGTGCCCCACGAACGTGATCACGTTGGGTAAGTTCGAAGGCTCCCTCGCCGCCCAGGCGGAGGAGATGGGGCTCGACCGACGACCTTGGGATCTCGACACGGGTCAACGAGACTTCAAGAACGGATATTCATACGGGATGCGCTGGTAGGAGGATGTGTGGCTGACAAGGTCCCTGTGAGAGAACGGGTGCGGGAAGCGAGCGACAAGCTCGCCAACTCTCAGTTCGTCGCCTCTGTGCTGCGGCCCGGATCGCCGTTCAAGAAGGGCTATGCCGATAGCCCGAGAAACCGTTCGTACGTGGTCATGAACAACGTGCTCTATCACCTCCATCCCGTGAAGGTGAAGAGGCACGGTGTTCGTCTGTCCTACACCCTCTGCCTTGGTGGTCTCACCTTCTTCCTGTTCATACTGTTGACCATCACGGGCATCTTCCTGATGTTCTACTACACACCGTCGGAGGCCACCGCCTACGCCGACATCCAGGCACTTTCCACCAACGTCGCCTTCGGGACCCTGCTGAGGAACATGCACCGGTGGGGTGCCCATCTCATGGTGCTCACCGTGTTCCTTCATATGAGCCGTGTCTTCTACCACGGCGCCTACAAACCACCACGCGAGTTCAACTGGGTGGTTGGGGTCGTTCTGCTCCTCCTCACCCTGCTGCTCTCTTTCACCGGCTATCTGCTGCCTTGGGATCAGCTCGCCCTGTGGGCCGTCACGGTGGGGACCAACATGGCCGGCTTCGTCCCTGTGATCGGCGATCAGGTCAAGTTCGCCTTGCTGTCCGGTTCCGAGGTGACGGCCAACACCTTGTTGCGGTGGTATGTTCTCCACGTCCTGTTCCTCCCCTTCGTGCTCGTCATCTTCCTGTCGGTGCACTTCTGGAGGGTCCGCAAGGACGGCGGCATCTCGGGCCCATTGTGATGGGACACCATAGCGTTCCCTATCAGGCGGCCGAAGAAGGGATGAGACATGGCTGAGATCCCCGAAGATCTTCTCCGTCGGTCGGCCGAGGCCAAGGCCAAGGCACTCGATCTTCCCGTGGAGCAGGTGCTCGCCGAGATGAAGGGGGAGGCTCCACCGGCGAGTGACGACGCCGTCGGCGACACCGCGGCGCCCGAGGCTGCCGACGCCACCCCTGAGACGGCGACACCGGCGGACACCGGTGAGGGTGGTGGTGTCACCATTTCCAAGCCCCCCGCCTTCGAACCATCCAAACCAGCGGTCCCGGAGTCAGACGAGTCCACCGCAGACGAGCCTCCCGCCGAGGAGGAGCCTGCCGCCGAGGAGGAGCCTGCCGCCGAGGAGGAGCCTGCCGCCGAGGAGGAGCCTGCCGCCGAGGAGGAGCCTGCCGCCGAGGAGGAGCCTGCCGCCGAGGGGGAGCCTGCCGCCGAGGGGGAGCCTGCCGCCGAGGGGGAGCCTGCCGCCGAGGAGGAGCCTGCCGCGGTGGCGGTCGCCGACCCCGCATCAGAGGGGCCCCCCCCGTCATCCGACGGGCACCAGGAAGGCGGCGCCGGCAATGGGCGTGTCGCCGCCATGGTCGATCCCCGACCGGTTGCGCCCGCCGCCGGGACCCCGGAGGGGGTGCGGACCCAACGTCTTCTCACCGTTGTCAAGGCACGCGCCATACAAGACGTCAAGGCCGAGCCGACCGACAAGGTCAACACCTGGCCCCATCTCATGATCGCCGAGTTCTCGGCCCTGATGGCGATGACTGTGCTACTCGTGGTGATGTCGGTGGCGCTCGCCGCCCCACTTCTCGAACCGGCCAACTTCAATGTGACCCCCAACCCGTCGAAGGCCCCCTGGTATTTCCTCGGGCTCCAGGAGCTACTCAGCTATTTCGACCCACAGATCGCTGGTGTCACCGTCCCCACCATCATCGGTTTAGTCGGGTTCATGCTGATTCCCTACATCGATCGCAACCCATCGACAAGACCCTCGCAGCGGAAGTTCGCCATCTTGCTGTTCAGCATCTTCCTCACCGGCGCCGCTTCGCTGACCATCATCGGTGTGCTCTTCCGGGGGGAGGGCTTCAACTTCGCCTATCCCTGGTCGGATGGGATCTTCTTTGACGATCTGAAGGACTGGGTCCATTTCGAGGGTGGTGAGGAATAATGGACGCCACCGCATGGGCCCTCATCGGCGTGGCCGTCGTCGCCATCACGGCTGCGGCCGGGGCGTTCGTCGTCGCCTTCCGGCGCTCCCGACCCGAGCCCCGGCCCGAGCCCGACGCCACCGCGGGGGTGAGCGCCGAGACCCGCCAAGCCGACAGATCCCGCGCCGGGGTTCGGTTGGAACCCATCCAGGCCGGAACCCCGACCTTGGTGGAGGAGGTCCCCGAGACCGAGGAGGAGGCCCCCGTACCGGCCCCGGTGGCCAGTGATGCGGTCGAGGTGGTCGAAACCCAGCGTGTCGTCGAGGTGTCCCCGGAGGAGGCCGGTGTCACCCGACGCCAGTTCTTCAATCGGGCCATAGGAACCGCATTCGGCTCCTATCTGGGACTCTTCAGCCTGGCGTCGCTGGCGATGCTCTGGCCCAAGCTGTCCGGCGGTTTCGGCGCCGATGTGGTGGCCGGTGCGATCAACGATCTTCGGACCGAGGTGTTCAACCCAGATCGGACCGTCACCCCGGTCTACATCCCCGAGGCGCGGGGATACATAGTTCCGGCACCGGACGATCTCGGGGAGCAGTTCTCCGACGTAGGTGTCGTCGCCGGTGGGTTGATGGCCCTCTATCAGCGTTGTGTCCATCTCGGCTGCACGGTGCCGTGGTGCGAGAGCTCGCAGGGTTTCGAGTGCCCCTGTCACGGTTCCAAGTACGACATGGTCGGCGAGTATTCCGCCGGTCCGGCACCACGCAACCTCGACCGTTTCGTGGTCGAGGAGCGCGATGGCGATCTGGTCGTGCGGACGGGTTCCATAGTGCAGACCCCACGCGCCGCCTCGCCGATCGTCCAATACCCCCAGGGTGCCTCGTGCATCGGATTTTGATCCCGTGAGCTCGAGTCTCGTCCTCACCCTCGCGGTGATCGCCGGTGTCGCCTGGTTGGCGTTCCTCGCCGTGTCCGCCATCCGGAGGCGCGGCCCCGAGGAGGTCGCCTCCAACCTCTCCCCCGGAGGGACCGATGAGCTGTTGGAGACCCGGCGTCTCGAGGGATGGCAGAAGGCGGCGGCCCTGTTGTCCGCCTTTCTCGCCGTGGCCATCCCCCTCTATTTCCTCAGCGAGAACGACCGCCAGGAGGGTTTCGCAGCGGAGTTCAACGAGCAGGCCCTGACCCGTGGTGAGGAGCACTGGGTGGAGTTGGATTGCGCCAGTTGCCACGGCCCGGGCGGAAGCGGCGGTGTCGCAGAGTTCGTCGACCCGAGATCAAACGTGACCGTCGTCTGGGAGGCCCCGTCGATCGACGACGTGTTCCTCCGTTACGAAGAGGACGAGATTCGCTATTGGGTCACGTATGGCCGGGCCAACACACCGATGCCGCCGTGGGGTCTCGATGGTGGTGGCCCCCTCAATGAGGACGGGGTCGATGATCTCCTCCTCTATCTGCGCTCTATCCAGGTCGAGCAGGCGAGTGTCCTTGGGGAGATCGAACCCCAGATCGACGCGGCCCAGCAAAAGCTCGCCGGGGCCGACGATGCGGTGCAGAGCGCCATTGTCGAGCAGGCCCAGGTTGTCGAAGACATCGAGCAGTCCGGGGAGCTCGCTCCCGGGGTTCGTGAATTGGCGGGCCGGGGCCGGGCCATTCTCGACGCTTCGGTCGACCAGATCGACACCGATGGTGACGGTGTCTCCGATACCGCCGAGACCGAGCTGACCGCGCTCTCGGAGGAGGCCATTGCCCTCTTCCGGGTGGTCGAGCCCGTCCAGTTCGATCCGGAGGCCGCACAATCTGTCGAGGGTGCCGATGACGCAACGACCGCACAAGACTCCCTCGGCCGGCTGAGGTCCGCCGCCGAGTCGGACCCAATCCTCGGACCCTTCGCCCCGGAGTTCTCGGCTGCCCTCGATGACGCCATGATGGACGACGGCCTGTCCGCTGGCGCTATAAGACAACTCAATGAGCTGGTAGACACGGCGGAGGCGCAGGGCATCGATGTCCCCGGCGAAGTCACCGATCCCGAGAGCGCAGAGGCGTTCATCGCCGCCCTCCCCGCACCCGCTGACGGCGGTGACGCCGCAGGCCCGACCACCACAGCAGCCGGTGGTGAGTCCACGGAGACGACCGTGGCGGGTGACGCTCCCGCCACCACCGCCGCGGGCGGAGCAACCACCGAGACCACCGCGCCCGGCGAAGGTGGTGGGGGTGGCGCCGACCTCGCCACCGAGGCCCAGACCGTCCTCGACGGGGGCATGGACAACGACGGCGACGGGCTCTCCAATTCGGGGGAGCAGCAGCTCAGCCAGGTCCTCAGCGACGCCGATACCGCCACCCGACCCGCCGACATCCCCCCGGTGACGTTAGACCCGACCGGCCCGGAAAGCTCAGGTCAGCCGGATGCGGAGGCGGCAAACACATTTGTCAGTGCCCTCGAGTCGTCGGCCACCAACCTCGAAGTCACCGCTCAGAACATCGAGCGGGTTCTTCCCCCGGCGGAGGAAGGTCTCACCTTCCTCCGCCAGGCCGCCGAGGAGGAGCCGTGGAATATTGATATCCAGGGCGTCGCGGACGCCGCCTTCGACGGCAACGTCGAGGACGCCGACCGCGCCGTTGGACTGTTCAACGGGTACTGCGCACGTTGTCATACCGCCGGATGGTCCGCTGGTGTTCCGTATTCGAGCGAGCCCGGATCCGGTGCGCTCGGTCCGGCGTTGTGGCACGGCCGACCGGTCGTCCAGTTCGGAGAGGCCCCGCAGGGAGATGAGGCGGATCTTCTCGTCGACTTCCTCACCAACGGATCGGTCGTCGACGAGCCCTATGGCCTCAATGGAATGGGCACCGGCAGGATGCCGGCTTTCGGAGGTCTCCTCAGCCAGGCCGACCTCGAGATGCTCGCCCGGTATCTCCGTGGCGGCAATCTGAACGGGACGGGGGACTAAGTGCACCCCACCGCAATTACGCTGACGTTTCAACGGCCAGTGACGCCGCTCGCGGCGTCCTCGTCCTCGAAGCACCGCACCGGGTGCGTCTTCGTCCTGCGGCCGGGTGGGAGGTGGGGGCGGCTCGGGAGAGCCGCTGGCGAGCGACGCCTCTGGCTCGCCGAAACATGCGACCGTATTTACGGTGGGGAGCACTAAGTGCGCGAGCTGATGCGGAGCCTGCTCTCGGCGAACCTGTTCGTCACCGGGATCATCCTGTTCGCCGCCGCCATCCTGGTGTTCTACGGGACCATCTATCTGCTCAACTACACCAATCTCGGCAAGAAGCTGGGGTTCCTGGTCACCGGTGCCGCCGTGGGCGGATGGATGACCATCGGCTCGCTTCTGTACGTGCTCTACGCACCCCGTGGGCCGCGTCCCGTCGAGATCGAGGGTCTCAACCCATTTGAGATCCGGATCATCCCCATCACCTACATGGTGGTCTCGTTCATCGTGTTCGTCGCCTTCGTGGTGGCGCTCAACCAGTACGAGAAGGCCCAGGAAGGCGAGTAGCCCTCCCCGGCGTGCCGTCATTACAGGCCAATCTCCTAGTGGTCTCACGGAGGATTACCTGTATCCATGACACGAGAGGATCATCCCAACGTTCAGAGATCACGAATCTCCCATATGAAAAGATCACGAATCCCACATAGAAATGGGGAACCATGAAACGTCTGTTTGCCATACTCACCGTGTTGGCCCTCGTCCTCGCCGCCTGTGGTGGAGACTCCGAGTCGGCCGCTACCACCGCTGGCGATGAGGCCACGGTGACCACGGAAGCGGAGACCCCCGACACTGGGACCGCCGTCCCCCCTGAGACCACCGCCCCCCCCGAGACCACCGCAACCCCCGAAACCACCGCGGCCACGGCTGCCGAAGGTGAGATCGACGAGTGTGTGGTTGGAAACTGGTCCGTGGGGCCGGAGGAATTCGAGGAGCTCATCTCCGGACCAGGAATGGAGGAAATAGAGGCTCAGGTAACCGGCGAACTCGTGGCGACTTTCAATGCCGACAACACATTCGAATATTCGGCAAACGACGTGAACATCTCGATGCAGCTGCCGGAAATCAGCATTCCCGAGGGAGCGGACGTGTCCCTGCCCGAGGATTTCTCGATGACCATGACGGGCACCGCCACCGGCACGTATTCGGCTGATGGAACCACCCTCTCGACCTCGGTCGAGGAGGACAACATCTCGATGTCCATGGGCGGTGAGGAGATGCCCCAGGATGAGGACATCCTCCCCACCGCATCCACCGGTTACACCTGCTCGGACACGTCGCTTGAGATCCAGGACGGAGAAGGCACCTTCACCTTCACCCGAAGCTGAGGTTCTTCGGCCTGATTTCCGTTCTCGCGCGCTATTCCCGCGCCATGCCGCAGGAATTGCGCGCCAGAACGTCCCGAAGCCACCCGCCCCTCCGATTCCCGCACTGGGCCCTCCTCTCGTACTCTTGTCGTGATGTCATCTCATGAGGTTCTCGTGGTCGGGGGCGGGCCAGCCGGATCGGCGGCCGCATACTGGCTGGCACGCTCTGGACATCCGGTCACACTCGTCGAGAAAAAGGAGTTCCCCCGGGAGAAGACCTGTGGGGACGGTCTCACCCCGCGGGCGATCCTTCAACTCGAGGACATGGGGTTCGACTTCGAGGTCCCCCAATTCCACCGCATAACCGGACTCCGCTCCTACGCCGGTGACGACGTCATGTTGGAGATGGAGTGGCCGGAGCACTCCCGGTTCCCCAACTGGGGAGGTGTCATCCGACGCAAGGACCTCGACCTGCAGGTGGCGGCACTCGCCGAGAAGGAGGGCGTCACCGTCCGGTCGGGGACCGAGGCCCATCCGATCGTCGAGAACGGGATGCTGACGGCGGTGGAATTACGTGGTGCCGCCGGGGTGCAACGGGTCGATCCCGCCTATGTGATCATCGCCGATGGTTCCCTCGACCGCTTTGGCCGTGGGTTGGGCACGACCCGTCGCAAGGACTTCCCCATGGGTCTCGCCGCCCGGGGCTACTTCAGTTCGCCGCGGTCGGCCGATCCCTTCCTGGAGAGCCAGCTGGACATCCGGGACTCCTCGGGGGCGTCCATGCCCGGCTACGGGTGGGTCTTCCCGCTCGGTGATGGCGAGATAAACGTCGGGGTCGGGCTGCTGTCCACCTTCAAGCGGTGGAAACACGTCAACACCACCGTGATGATGGAGAACTATGTCGAGGCCGCCCCCGACTACTGGGGAATCTCGGCGGAGAAGGCCACCTCGGACGCCAAGGGAGGAAAGCTCACCATGTCCTTCTCCAAGGGCCCACAGGTGGGTGCCAACTGGCTGGTGATCGGTGATGCCGTCGGTGCCATCAACCCGTGGAACGGTGAGGGTATCGCCTACGCCTACGAGACGGGGCGCATCGCCGCCGGGCTGGTATCGGATGCCATCGGGGCCGATGACCCCACCCTGTTGCGTCGCTACCCGGTGATACTCGACGACGAGTACGGGCTCTACTACAGGACGGCCCGTATTTTCGTCAAGCTGATCGGCAACCCCGCGGTGATGCGGTCACTCGCCCACACCGGTCTCCGCAACCGGACCCTCATGGAATGGACCCTCAAGGTGATGGCCAACCTCCTCGACGAGGATGACAAACACCTCGGGGAGTACATCTACCAAACCCTGGCCGGAACGGTACGGCTTCTGCCCACCCGTTGATTTGTGTGCGAGCTTTCTCCGGACTCCGTCGCGATGATCTGGGTCACGGGTCTGCCCATTCGTCGGTCGGTCGGGAAGCCCGGAGAAACAGACGCCGGCTCGCACGTTTCCGGGTTAAGCCGGGACCTCCTATTCTCCGGGCATGGCTCTTGTCGACTATCTGCCATTTGTGGTGATGTTGGTCCTCGCGGCCGGTTTTGTGGCCGTCTCCCTGGTGGCGTCCCGTTTCGCCAGACCCAGCAACCCCACCCCCGAGAAGCTCGCCCCCTACGAATGTGGGATCACCTCCGAGGTCGAGCCCACCCAGCGCTTCCCGGTCAAGTTTTACCTCGTGGCCATGTTGTTCGTCATCTTCGATGTCGAGATCGTGTTCCTCTTCGCCTGGGCGTCGATCTTCAACGAGCTGGCCTGGTACGGGATCGCCGCCGCCGGCATCTTCACCCTGTTCGTGCTCGAAACCCTGGTGTATGTGTGGAAGCGGGGTGCCCTCGACTGGAATGTCAAGACCCGGTCTCGTTATGCCCGGGAGCATTTCCGCATCGAGGAGGCGGCATGACCGACGCCACCCCCATCCTTTGCTCCACACCAGCCTCCTAGTGCCCCACCCCACCAACCCCCCCGGTTTCCTCACCGCCAGAATCGACAAGCTGGCGTCGTGGGCCCGCACCAGGTCGATGTTCCCTATGACCTTCGGTTTGGCCTGCTGTGCCATCGAGATGATGGCGATGGGCACCGCCCATTACGACTCGGCACGCTTCGGCATGGAGGTCTTCCGGGCATCACCCCGCCAGGCCGATTTGATGATCGTCGCCGGACGGGTCAGCCAGAAGATGGCCCCGGTGCTCCGCCAGGTATACGACCAGATGCCCGAACCGAAATGGGTCGTCTCGATGGGAGCGTGCGCCTCGACCGGTGGCATGTTCAACAACTATGCCCTCGTCCAGGGTGTCGATCAGGTGGTACCCGTCGACATCTACGTTCCCGGGTGCCCACCGGGCCCGACGTCCCTGATGCACGGGATCCTCACCCTCCACGACAAGATCATGAGCGGCGAGATCGCATCGTGAGTGTCGACGGATCCGACCGGGTCGGCAAGGACATGGTCGACGCCCCGCGCACACCCGCCGAGACCGGGGACAACGCCGAGGAGGGCATCGAGTTCGACCGCGAGACCAACGGCGGGGTGGGATCGGCCGATCGGGACGGTGACGAACCCACGGTCGATCCCGGCCTGGTGTCCCTCATCGAGGGCATCGAGGGCGCCTCGATCGAGGACTCGGTTGGCCAGACGGTTATCCGGCTACCCAAGGACTCGCTGCGGACGGTGGCCGAGGCGGCCAGGGAGGCCGGTTTCGAAGTGTGCGCCGACATCACGGCCGTCGACTGGTTCCGGGAGCGTCGGGTCCGCTACGACGTCGTCGTTTCGCTTCTCAGCGTGTCCCGAAACCAACGGGTGCGGATCATCGCCGGTGTCCCCCGTGACGACCTCACGGTGCCCTCACTGGTGCCGGTGTACCCGGGGGCGAACTTCCCCGAGCGCGAGGTGTACGACATGTTCGGGATCATCTTCGAGGACCACCCCGACCTCACCCGAATCCTCATGCCCGACGACTGGACCGGATATCCCCTCCGCAAGGACTTCGACGTGGGTGGCGTCCCCGTTCAGTTCAAGGGCTCGCACGAGGTGATCTGAGCGTGACCCGGACCAACGAACCCGACCAGACGGCTCTCACCGGGGAAGCGGCCGCACAGACCGGGGAGCGGCCGCGGCGTCGCACCGTGGATGTCTGGCTGACCGGAACCGAGGAACCGGACTACACCGACGAGGCGTCCCAGGAGTTCCAACCCGACGACACCGAGCGTGAGCTCGCCGAACAACTGGGCTCGGTCGTCGACGACGACTACTTCATCGAGGAGCAGCCCCAGGGCGACGACGAGAGGATGATCGTCAACATGGGCCCCCAACACCCGTCGACCCACGGTGTCCTCCGTCTCCAGATCGAGCTCGAGGGTGAGATCATCCGCCGCACCAAGCCCATCATCGGCTATCTCCACACAGGCATGGAGAAGACCGCCGAGGATCTGATGTTCATGCAGGGTGGCACCAACGTCACCCGGATGGACTACCTCGCTCCCTTCCACAACGAACTGTGTTACTCCTTGGCGGTGGAGAGGCTTCTCGGAACCGACATCCCACCACGGGCCCAGGCGATCCGGATCCTGATGACCGAACTCAATCGGATCAGTTCGCATCTTGTCGCCCTCGCCACCAACGCCATGGATGTCGGCGCCATATCGATGATGTTGTACGGGTTCCGTGACCGCGAACAGATCCTCGACTTCTTCGAGAAGGCAACCGGCCTCCGGATGAACCACAACTACATCCGTCCCGGTGGCGTCGCCGCCGATCTGCCCCCCGGATGGCGGGCCGACGTTACCGAGATCCTCGACACCCTTCCCCGTCGTCTCGACCAGTACGACGCCATTCTCGAGAAGAACCCCATCTGGGTGGAACGGACGCAGAATGTCGGTGTGGTGACCACCGAGGAGGCCCTCGCCTACGGGCTGACGGGTCCGACGCTGCGGGCAACGGGCCTGGAGTGGGATCTCCGCAAGTCGAACCCGTATTCCGGCATCGAACAGTACGAGTTCGATGTGATCACCGGCGAGAACGGTGACGTATACGATCGCTACCGGATCCGTGTCGACGAGATCTACCAGTCCATGAATATCGTCAAACAGGTCACCGACACCATGCCCAAGGGCGATTACATGACCGGTGACCGCAAGGTTGCCCCTCCGCCACGGGGCCGCATCAATGAGTCGATGGAGGCCCTGATCCACCACTTCAAACTCTTCACCGAGGGGTTCCGGGTGCCCGAGGGTGAGACCTATGCGGCGGTCGAGTCACCCCGGGGTGAGCTCGGCTGCTATCTGGTCTCGACCGGGGGTGGGAAACCCTGGCGGATGCACACCCGCGCCCCGTCGTTCTACAACATTCAAGGCCTGCCCATCATGATGGCCGACTCCCTCGTTGCCGACACGGTCGCCACCATCGCCTCCCTCGATCCCATCATGGGTGACGTCGACCGCTAGCGGTAGGGCCGTCCCGGGTCGAGTGTGTTGTGGGTCGTCCTCGTTAGGTCTTGTTGCACACTCGTCTGGGGTGGAACCGAGTAGATCGACGCGGGGGGATTGGTTACGATTCGTGGACGTGGCAACAGAACCGACGACCGAAGCTCCCGACCTCATCGATCAGATAGTTGCCCGACTCTCCGAAGCGAATCCGGGCAACGAATCACTACTCGATTTCGCCCGGGTCTACTGCCGCCGGGTCCCCGCCGATTCCATCGGTCCCGCGCCCGATGCCGCCGCCGAGGTGGAGTCCATCTTCGACTTTATCCAACAGCGGCCGTACGAGGTGATGGTCAGGGTTTTCGACCCGACCACGGCCTCCCACGGTTACGAGTCGACGGGCACGGTCATCGAGATCGCCCTACCCGACTCACCTTTCTCGCTCGATTCGGTGATCAACGAGATCCAGGCGCGTGACCTCGAGGTGGTGAAGCTGGTCCATCCCGTCGTGGGGATCGAGCGAACCGACGGGGAACTGGTCAAGGTCCGTTCCGCCCGTCAGACCACACACCGTGAGTCCATCCAGCATTACGTGCTCGACCGATTCCTCACCGCAGCGGAGAAGGAATCCCTCGAGCAGAAGGTGTTCGACATCCTCCACGACGTCCGGGCCACCGTCGATGACTTCCATGCCATGGCGGGGAGGATCGACCGGATGATCGACCTGGCGAGGATCGCCGGCGCCCATCATTCCGAGGCCGACGTCGGGGAGGCTATCGACTTCCTCAACTGGCTCCGCGACGACAACTTCGTGTTCCTCGGGTTCCGCGAGTATCAGATCCAGGACACCCCCGGGGGACGGGCGGTATCGGTGGTCCCCGGGTCGGGGCTGGGGATCCTGCGCGACGACAAGGGCTCCCGGATGGCCCGGCCGGTCCTCCTCTCCGATCTTCCCCAGGAACTCGCCGCCCGCTTCGAAGGGGGAGACCTGATCGTCATCACCAAGACCAATTCCCTGTCGACGGTGCACCGGCGATCCCGGATGGATTATGTGGGGGTCCGTCTACTCGATGGCGATGGCCGGACGGTCGGTGAGGCCCGGATGCTCGGGTTGTACACCTCGCGGGCCTACATGGAGCCGGCCTCGAAGACACCCGTATTGCGCCGAAAACTCGCTCAGATCCTCGTCGCCGAGGACCTCATCGAGGGATCCCACGACCACAAGGCCGTCATCCAGATCTTCGAGGGGTTCAGCAAACACGATCTCTTCGCGGCACCCACCGAAGCGTTGCGTGCCGAACTGTTGGGGCTCCTCACATTGGAAGAGCGCCAACAGGTCAAGGTCTTTGTGCGTCGGGACCTACTCAAGCGGAGCATCTCGATCCTGGTGAGCATGCCCCGTGATCGGTTCAACGCCACCCTCCGGAAACAGATCCAGGGCATGATCACCGAGCGCTTCGGGGGAGGGCCCGTCGACTACCACCTCGCCCTCGGTGAGGGGGAGTCGGCCCAGATCCATTTCACGGTGTGGATAGAGGACGATGTCGTGCCCGAGGTGGACCAGGATTCCCTGGAGCGCGACGTCATCGCCCTGGCGAGACCATGGCGCGACCGTCTGGTGGATGCGCTCGAGTCGGACATGGGGACTCTGGAGGCGAATCGGATTGCCAACGAGTGGAGCGAGCGCTTCCCCGGTTACTACGCCTCGCAAACCCCGCTCCAGGTCGTCACCGGCGACATCGTGTCTCTCGACAAGCTGATGCACTCCGAGGACACCTTCCGGGTCGGAGTCCAATCCGACAGCAGCGAGGAGGACCCTCTCACCCGTATCGCCCTCTATCGCAAGGGCGGTAGGAGCGCCCTCTCCGACCTGATGCCCGCCTTGGAGAACCTCGGTCTCGAGGTTATCGAGGAGGTTCCCACCCGTCTCAAGGGTGACCAACCCGCCTTCATCCACGATTTTGGTGTCAGGTTCTGCGGTGAGCCACTCGAAATCGAGGAGTCGGGTGAACGGATCCGCGACACCCTGGCTTCGGTGTGGAACGGCGAGATATCCAGCGACCCCCTGCAACGACTCGTCGTCACCGCCGGGCTCGACCACAGCCACGTGGCCCTGCTCCAGGCATACCGAACCTACTGGAAGAGGGTCGCCCCCGTGTTCACGGTCTCGTACACCAACGAGACTCTCATCACCTATCCGGAGATAGCCGCCGATCTGATCGAGTTGTTCCGGGCGCGCTTCGAACCCCACTCCGACCTCGACGAGGAGATGATCCGCAAACGGATAACGGTGGCCCTCGACGAGGTCAAGAAGCTCGACCACGACCGCATCCTTCGCAGCATGCTGGCACTGATCGACGCCACCCTCCGCACCAACTACTACCAGAAGGATCGCGAGGTCCTCAGCTTCAAGTTCCGCTCCGCTGATGTGCCCGACGCACCGGCGCCCCGACCGCTGGCGGAGATCTTCGTGATCGGACGCAACCTCGAGGGCATCCACCTCAGAGGGGGCCCGGTCGCCCGGGGCGGTCTGCGTCATTCCGACCGGCAGGAGGACTACCGCAGCGAGGTCCTCGGACTGATGAAGGCACAGATCACCAAGAACGCCGTTATCGTCCCCACCGGGGCCAAGGGCGGGTTTGTCATCAACCGACTTCCCCAGGACCGGGCGGAACGCGCCGAGGTGATCGAAAGCCAATACAGGGCGTACATCGCCGCACTCCTCGACGTAACCGACAATCGTGTCGGTGATGACGTCGTCCATCCCTCCGATGTCGTCATCCATGACGGCGAAGACCCCTATCTGGTGGTGGCCGCCGACAAGGGCACCGCCAGATTCAGCGACGTTGCCAACGAGATAGCCGTCTCCAGAGGCTTCTGGCTGGGAGACGCCTTCGCATCGGGTGGGTCGACCGGATACGACCACAAGGCCCTCGGGATTACGGCCCGGGGTGCATGGGAGTCGTTGAAGCGCCATTTCATGGAGATGGGTGTCGACCCGGCCACAGACGAATTCACCGCGGTCGGTATCGGTGACATGGGCGGTGATGTCTTTGGGAACGGGATGCTCTGTTCCGACCGGATCAGACTCATCGCCGCGTTCAACCACATGCATGTCTTCATCGATCCCAACCCCGACGCCGCCAGTTCCTTCGAGGAACGGAAGCGTCTGTTCCATCTCGCCGGGTCGACCTGGGCCGACTACGGCAGCGATCTCATCTCGACGGGTGGTGGCGTCTTCGATCGCAGTGCGAAGCGGGTCGAGATCTCGCCGGAGGCCCAGACTGCCCTTGGCACCGATCAATCGACCTTTACCCCGGACCAGCTGATCGCGGTGATCCTGAAGGCACCCGTCGACCTCCTGTGGAATGGTGGGATCGGCACCTATGTCAAGGCCTCCCACGAGAGCCACGCCGACGCCGAGGACCGGACCAACGACTCGGTCCGTGTGAATGGCTCGGATCTCCGCACCCGGGTTCTGGTCGAGGGTGGCAACCTCGGGCTCACCCAACACGGTCGGATCGAGTACGCCCAGGCGGGGGGAAGGATCAATACCGATTTCATCGACAATTCCGGTGGCGTCGATGCCTCCGACCGGGAGGTGAACCTCAAGATCCTCCTGGGCCGGGCCGAGGAGGCAGGTGACCTCGACCGGCCGGAGCGCAACGCCGTCATCGGCGAGGTGGTCGACGAGGTCGTCGAGAAGATCCTCTACGACAACTATCTCCAGGCCCAGATGCTCTCCCAGGAAGAGCTGGGAGCGAGAGCGCAGGTGGAGGCGCTGGAGGATTTGATGGTCGAACTCGAAGAGGAGGGCATTGTCGATCGCCGGCTGGACGGTCTTCCCGACACCGAGGAGATGTCGGAGCGTTCGGCGGCGGGAAAGCGGATGACCCGACCCGAACTCTCGGTTCTCCTTGTCGACGCCAAACGAAGCGTGTACGACGCCCTTGTGACCTCCGACCTCCCCGACGATCCCTATTTCCTCAATGATCTTCGTGACTACTTCCCCTCGGTGGTCGTGGAGCGTTTCGGGGACCATGTGGAAAAATTCCCGCTCCGTCGGGAACTGGCCGCCACGATTCTCGCCAACAAGGTGGTCAACGACCTGGGTATGACCTTCGTCAGCCAGCTCGGCGCACGGACGGGTGCCACCATCCCCGAGATCGTCCGAAGCGAGCGAATCGCCCGCGAGGTGGTCGATGCCACCCGTTATTGGGACCGGCTGGAGGCCCTCTTCGGGAAGATGGACACAACCCGGTGGATCGAGCTGATGGACGAGGCGGATCTCCTGGTGGCCTCGGTGACCCGGTGGTATCTAACGCAGTCACCCGAGGTATCGCTCTCCGAGTCCGTTGCCGACGTGAAGCTGTTCCGGGAGATCGAGGATGCAATCGACGGTCTCGGCACAGAGAGGTGGAGGGCAGGTCTGGTCGAGAGGGTGGACGCCCTCGTCGACGAGGGGTTCGATGAGTCGGTGGCGAGACGTCATGTGATCAGCCCTGTCCTGCTCCACGTTCCCGGTGCCATCGCCGTCGCCAAACGACACGATCGCCCCGTGACCGAGGTCTTCGACGTCTTCCTCCACCTCGGCGCCGCGGTTGGCCTGGCTCGACTAAACCGGATGGCACGGAAACTCGAGGTCACGGGCCGGTGGGCCCGGTGGGCGCGTCAGTCGATTGAGGACGCACTCATCAACCTCAGATACGAGCTGGCCGATCGGGTCGTGGCTCGCTCCGAGCCGGGCTCGTCGATGCATGACGCCGTTCACGATTTCCTCGAATCCCGTGGAGACGTGACCAACCGTGTCGCCCGGGTAGTTCACAGTCTCAGTTCGGCGCCCCAGGACGACGTCTCCCCACTCCTCGTCGCCGTGCGCCAGCTCCGGAACCTGTTGGACTGACCGCGGGCCCCGGCACATCACAGACCGTTCTCGCGCCCAATTCGTGCGGCCAAGCCCTGGAATCTCGCGCCAAACGGGTGGAGGACCGACGGCTTCGCCGACGGCTATCCCGGCCGGCGACGGGTCACGGTGAGTGCTGTTTCCCCCTTCGCCACGTCATCCCTATCCTGCGATCCGTTGTGAGAAGCTCTGAGGTGAACAATGGGTAGCGAGCCCATCACTCTGACGATCCGTCCCGCCGAGAGCGGGAAGAAGTGGTCCGATGAGAGCCTGGAGCGTGCCCGGCGGATCATGGCCAGGTATCCCGAGAAGCGCTCGGCGGTGATGCCCCTTCTCTATCTGGCCATGGCCGAAGACGGTCGTCTCACCAACGGCGGAATGGAACAGGTGGCCGAGCTGGTCGGGATCACCCCGGCGCAGGTGTTGGCGGTGGCGTCGTTCTACACGATGTACAAGCGGGAGCGCACCGGGAAGTACCTCATCTCGGCCTGCACCTCCATCTCGTGCATGTTGACCGGCGGTGACGACGTTTTCGAGGCCATCGAACTGGAGTCAGGTGTGCCCCACGGCGAGACCGACGAGGAGGGACTCATCTCGGTGGAGCATGTCGAATGCATCGGGGCGTGTGGGGGTGCCCCCGCGGTGCAGGTGAACTACGAGTTGATCGAGGGGGTGACTCCCGTGAAGGCCCGCGAGCTGGTCCGTTGGCTCCAACAGGAGCGACCCGCCACGATCAACACCGACGAGATGCAGCGTCATTTCGGGGGCCGTCGCAGTTTCGACTGGGCCGTCGCCGAGGAAGCCTCGGCGGTGGGTCCCTACCCGGCGTTCCAACCGTTCGGTACGGTCGGTGGAGTTGGAGAAGGAGAATGAGCAGACCGCTCGTCGTCACCCGACGGATGGTCGATCACCCGACCGATTCCCACACGCTGGACCGCTATCAGGAGACCGGCGGCTACGAGATGGCACGTCGGAGTCTCGACATGACCCGGGACGAGATCGTGGAGACGGTGAAGAGTGCCAACCTCCTCGGCAGAGGCGGGGCTGCCTTCTCGGCCGGGCTCAAATGGAGCTTCCTCGCCCCGGACCGCCCCGCCTATGTGGTGGTCAACGCCGACGAGTCGGAGCCGGGTACCTTCAAGGATCGCCAGCTCCTCGAACGGGATCCCCATCAGCTCATCGAGGGCTTGATCATCACCTCGTGGGCCAACGAGGCCAACCACGCCTTCATCTACATTCGCGGCGAGTACCCCAAACCGGCGCGTCGGGTCCAACAGGCCGTCGACGAGGCGTACGCCGCCGGCTACCTCGGTGAGGGGATATTCGGCACCGACTTCGATCTCGAGGTCACGGTCCATCTCGGCGGGGGCGCCTACATATGCGGGGAGGAGACCGCCATGATCAACTCACTGGAGGGTTTGCGTGGCGAACCTCGCCTCAAGCCGCCCTACTTCCCCGCCGCCAAGGGGCTCTACATGAAGCCAACCATCGTCAACAACGTGGAGACGATCTGCAACGTCCCCCACGTCCTGGCCATGGGGGCCGAGGACTTCAAGGGCATCGCCCATCCCGAGGACACCGGCACCTTTCTGCTTTCTCTCTCCGGTCATGTCAACGAACCGGGCAACTACGAGTTGCCCCACGGTCTGACCTGGCGGGAGATCATCTACGACGTCGCCGGGGGCATCCGCGATGGGAACGAGTTGAAGACCTGGATCCCCGGCGGCGCCTCGGCCCCCTGGTTTGTCCCCTCCCTGCACCTCGACATGCCGCTGACCAAACAGGCCACCGCCGACGCCGGTTCCATGATCGGGTCCGGGGCCGTGGTGGTGATGGATGAGACGACCTGTGTGGTTCGGGCCGCCCTACGGCTCGTCCGTTTCTTCGCCCACGAGTCGTGTGGCGAGTGCACCCCCTGTCGGGAGGGCGCTCCCTGGCTGGAGATGATGCTCACCCGCATCGAGAACGGCCAGGGCCGACCCGTGGACTTCGATGTCATCCTCGACGTCTCCGACGGTATATCGATCGGACTCGAATGGCCGCCCAAGATGACCACGATTTGTGCCCTCGGGCCTTCGGCGGTATCGCCGATCATCTCCCTCAGGGACCACTTCGGTGATGAGGTCGTCGCCCATATCGAGGGCGGCGGATGTCCCTTCGGGCGTGTCGAGGAGGAGGAGGTCGTGGCTTGACCGCCCGCGAGACCGAGGGGGTTCTGGTCACCATCGACGGCAAGGAGGTGCGCGCCCCCGAGGGCGAGCTCCTCATCAAGACGGCAGAGGACAACGGCACCTACATACCCCGGTTCTGTTGGCATCCCCGTCTGAAAGAGGTGGGCATGTGCCGGATGTGTCTCGTGGACATCGAAACCCCGGGGGGCAGCATGATGGTCACCGCCTGCACCAACCCGATCAGTGACGGCATGGTGGTCGACACCAAGAACGACAGGGTGAAGAAGGCCCAGGAGGCCATCCTCGAGTATCTGCTCATCAATCACCCGCTCGATTGCCCGGTCTGCGACCGGGGCGGTGAGTGCCCACTCCAGGACCAGACGATGTCGTACGGTCCCGGAGAGACCCGGTTCGTCGAGGAGAAGCGTCATTTCGAGAAGCCCATACCCATCTCCGATCTGGTGCTGCTGGACCGGGAGCGGTGCATCCTCTGTGCCCGCTGCACCCGATTCGCCGACGAGGTCCCCGGTGACCCGCTCATCGAGTTCAAGGAGCGTGGTTACGGAACCCAGATCTCGATCTTTCCCAACCAGCCCTTCAGCAGCTACTTCTCGGGCAACACCGTCCAGATTTGTCCGGTCGGCGCCCTCACCGCCACTCCGTACCGTTTCCGGGCTCGCCCCTGGGATCTCAAGGCAGTCGAATCAACCTGCCCCCATTGCACGGCCGGTGACCGCATCAGCATCGAGGCGTCCCAGAATCAGGTACTCCGGTTCCTCGGGGTCGATGTCGACGCCACCAACCGGGGCTGGTTGTCCGACAAGTGCCGTTTCGGCTTCGAATATCTCAACTCCGAGGATCGTCTCACCAACCCATTGGCCCGCCAGGAGGGCGGGACCTACGAGGAGGTCTCCTGGGGAGAGGCCACCTCGATCATCGCACAGCGCTTTGGTGCCATAAGGGAGGCCCATGGAGGCGATGCCCTGGCCGTTCTCGGTGGTGCCCACGGCACCAACGAAGACGCCTATGCCCTCTCCGTTTTCGCCCGGGACGTTCTCGGGACCAAGAACATCGACTGTCGCATGGACGACGCCCTGGGCACCCGACTCCTCACCGGGATCGATCGGCGGGCCCGTATCTCCGATGTCGACACCGCCGGGACGATCATCGTGTGGGGACCCGACCTGAAAGAGGAGCACCCCACGCTCTATCTCCGTGTCCGCCATGCGGTCCAGGAGCTGGGAGCGAACCTGATCGTCATCCATCCCCGCGCCACTGGTCTCGACGACCGGGCGGACCTGAAGATCACCTATCGCCCGGGGTCGGGCAGCGACCTCCTCACCCAACTCCGCGGGGGAGACCGCGATGATGTGAACGCTCTCCTCGAAGCGAGTCCGGTCGTGGCGTTCGTCGGTCGCACCGGGTACACCGAGGGTCCGACCATGGCCGAGGCCGTGGCCAGTTGGATTCTCGAACTCGAGGATTCGCGGGTCCTGCCGCTCGCCCGTCGGGCCAACGTTTTCGGCGCCCTCGACATGGGTGTCGCCCCCGATCTCGAGCCCGGACGGATCGCCGCCACCGAAACGGGACGGGACACGAGGCAGATACTCGGAGGGCTCGCCAGTGGGGATATCCGAGGTCTGCTGTTGGTGGGGGCGGACCCGGTGCGCGACGTACCCGACGGCTCGTTGGCGACGTCCGGTCTGTCCGGCGCCGAGTTCGTCGTGGCCATCGACATGTTCCACAACGACTCGACCGCCCATGCCGATGTCATCCTCCCCGCTCTCGGATTCAGCGAGAAGGAGGGGACGGTTACCAACATCGAGGGTCGGGTCCAGAAGGTGAACAGGATCGCCCCGGGGTCGGGTCAGTCGCGCTCCGACTGGTCGATCATCGCCGATATCGCCACCGCGCTGGGATCGGATCTCGGATGGACGTCCGAGCAGGAGATCAACGACGCCATGATGGCCCGGGTCCCCGCCTATGCGGAGGCATCCTGGGATGCACTTGATTGGGAGGAGCGCGACGGGGTGGTCGTCCCCGCCCCCGGCGCCGATGTTCCCGTCTACCGACCCGAGATGACCACCCAGCCCACGGTTGGCGCCGAACTCGTTCTCCACAGCGCACGCAAGCTCTACGACGATGGGGTGATGATGCGGAAGGGGCCGTCGTTGCACCGGCTGGCACCCGGAGGTTTTGCCCACCTCCATCCCGACGACGCCCGTCGGCTGGGGGCGCGCACGGGGTCGGCGGTGCGGCTTGTCACCAAGCGTGGTGAGGCCGAGTTGCCCGTCCAGGTCGACCCTTCCCTTCATCGCGGGGTGGTCTACGTTCCCTTCAACCAACCTGGTGTCGGTCCGCTCGGCGATGACCCCGTGGTGCGGGTCACCGCCGTTGGTGAGCCTGATTGATTCTCATAGTACGGGGACCGGTATAAGCTCCTTCTGGAGTGCCCGCACGGGGCATTTACAAACGTATGGGATCTACTAAGCAAGGAGGATTCCCATGAAGAAGAAACTGCTCGCACTAGGAATCATATCGGTATTCGCCCTGGGCGCCTGCACATCCGACGGCGGGGGCACCACAGACACAGCGCCGGCCGGGCCGGCCGACACGGCTGCGCCGACGACGGCGATCGCGCCGACGACGGCGATCGCGCCGACTACGGCCGCCGGCTGAACCATCTGACCAAATCAGATGTCGAGGGGACCGGTCTTCCGGTCCCCTCGGCGCGTCATGGGTTCGCCGGATGCCAGCGGGCACCATCGGGGGTGAACAGTAGGAGCCGGGCCACGGCGAGCCGTATCACACCGGGGATCTCCGGGTTGCCCGCAACCACGGCGACATGGCCATCACCGTCGGGTGGCTCCAGTTCGAAGTGGATCTCGGTCTTCCGACCCAACACGGCCTCGGAGACGGCACGTCCCTCCAGGGACGGTCCCGTCGCCGAGTCCGTGAGCGAGAGATCCTCGGGGCGGATCCCGACGACCAGCGGTTTGCCATCGTGCTCGTCACCCAGCCGTCGGGGGAGCAGTAGTCGGTTCTCACCGATGATGACCCATCCCGGGTCCCCGCTGCGGAGAACACCCTTGAGTCGATTGATCGGATACGACGAGATGATGTCGGCCACATCCAACGAGACCGGATCATGATAGACCGTCATCGGGGGGTCGAACTGTCTGAGGGCGCCGTCGCTCAGCACGGCGACGCGGTCCGCCAGCGCCATCGCCTCGGCGGGATCGTTGGTTGCCAATACCACCGTGGGTCCTCTCCTCAGATGTAGATCACGGATGATGTCCCGAACCCGCACCCGGAGGTGGAGATCCGCCCGGGCGAGGAGTTCGTCGAGAAGCAGGACCTCGATCTCGGGACGGATGAGCGCCCGGCCCGTGGCCACCAGATCCCGTTGGCCCGCGGACAACTTCCCCGGTGTCCTGTCGACGAGGGAACGGATCTGCAACTCGTCGGCCTGGGTACGGGCGGCTGTTTGTGCCTCATCCCGGGCATCACCCCGAATGAGGAGGGGAAAGCTCAGATTGCCCCCGACGTCGAGATGCTCATAGAGACCGGGCTGTTCGGCGACCATGGCGACACCCGGCGTTGTCCGCGTGCCGGTCGGCTGGTCACCGACGACGACAACCCCCGATGTGGGCGCCTCCAGACCGGCGATCAGTCGCAGGATGGTCGACTTCCCCGACCCCGACGGGCCCACCACGACCACGATCTCACCATCGTCGATCGCCAGATCGATGCCGGTGAGCACGTCCACCTCCCCCCGTCGGAACGCCACGTCGTGGAACGTCACCGATGCCATGTCTCGAATGCTATATGCGGTGGGATGTCTCGGGGTCTCCAACGGTTTGTTGGCCTTGTTGCGGCTCCCTAATCTCCGTCACGTCCGACGGAGGCCGGTGTGAAACGCATGTCACACATCTCGACGCCCAGCCATCGCCGCTCGCGGCGTCCTCGTCCTCGAAGCACCGCACCGGGTGCGTCTTCGTCCTGCGTCCTGGCGAGCGACGCGTCTGGCCGCCGATCTGCACGACGGCATTCCACACCAGCCTCCGGGGAGACCCGTCTGCACCACCTGTCCCACGTTCCTATGACCAGCCTGCGCCGCTGATGGACTGGATCGACTTTCTCATCGTCGTCCTCCGCGTCGTCGTCGTGTTCGCCCTGCTCCTGTTGGTCACCATTATCAACGTCTGGGCCGAGCGCAAGGTCGTCGCCGACTTCCAGAACCGGATCGGACCGGAGCGTGCCGGGCCATTCGGGATGCTTCAGACCGTTGCCGACGGTCTCAAGCTGTTCTTCAAGGAGTCGATCATCCCGGCCCGGTCCGAGGTGGGGATGTTCCTGCTTGCTCCCTTCCTCGCCGTGATTCCGGCGTTCCTCATCTTCCTCAATATCCCGTTTGGTCGTCCCATCACCATCGGTGATCGGGTCATTCCCCTCCAGGGGATGGATGTAGACGTTGGACTCCTCATCGTCCTGGCCATGTCCTCGATGGCGGTGTACGCGGTCGTGATCGCCGGCTGGTCTTCGGGGTCCAAGTACCCACTGCTCGGTGGGGTGCGGGCGACCGCTCAGGCCATTTCCTACGAGGCAGCCATGGGTCTCGCCATGGTCGCCGTCGTGCTGTTCTCGGCCACCCAGGCGGCCGACGCGCCCGGGGGCACGCTCTCGCTCGCCGAGCTGGTGGAGCGTCAGTCGGGCACATGGGCCGGGATCATCCCCCGCTGGAACCTCATTCCCCAGATAGTTGCCTTCGTCATCTTCTTCATCGCCGCGATCGCCGAGACCAACCGGGCGCCATTTGACCTCGTAGAGGCGGAACAGGAGCTTGTCGGGGGCTATTTCACCGAGTACTCGGGGATGCGTTTCGCCATGTTCTTTCTCGCCGAGTACATCAACATCTTCTCCATGTCTGCCCTCACCGCCACCCTGTTCCTCGGTGGGTGGAACGGCCCGACCTGGGACGGTGTGCTCCCCGTGTGGCTGTCGGCGCTGCTCCCCTTCGTGTGGTTCATGATCAAGACGTACGTGCTGGTCTTCATATTCTTCTGGATCCGGGCCACCCTCCCCCGGCTCCGCTACGACCAGTTGATGGCCCTGGGATGGAAACGTCTCATCCCCGGGGCGCTGGGCTGGCTGATGCTGACCGCAGTCGTGCTCGGATACCGCCGATTCGGACTGCCCTGGAGTTGAGATGAGAGTGCTGACATGGGTGTGCTGACCGAACTCCTCAAGGGGCTCAGGGCGACCGGGTCGGTTCTGATCGAGACCGTCACCGGTAAGGAGATGCTCACTACCCGTTACCCCAAGGAGATGCGGGAGAAGCCGCAGCGGTTCCATGGCCGTCACGTGCTCAACCGCTATCCCGACGGCATGGAGAAGTGCATCGGCTGCGAGTTGTGCGCCGGGGCGTGTCCGGCCCGCTGCATCTACGTCAGGGGCAAGGACAACGACCCCGAGAACCCCAACAGCCCGGGGGAGCGGTTCGGATTCGTCTACGAGATCAACATGCTCCGCTGCATCTTCTGCGGGCTCTGTGTCGAGGCCTGCCCCACCGAGGCCATCACCATGACCCAGCTCTTCGAGTTCTCGACCACCAACCGCGGCGATGCCATCTACACCCGGGAAGAGCTTCTCATGGATACCGACGGGAACGTGCCCCACATGTTCCCCGATGATCCGCTGGCCGACATGAAGGAGCTTCTCACCGCCGACGGTTGGCTGAAGGCCACAGCCCCCGCCGGCAATGCCTCCTACGAGGGCGTCCAGACATGGCAGGGGACCCCGGGCCCGGCGTCGTGGGATCCCGAACCCGACCAGGAGACGAGGGACTCCTGATGGCGGAGGTGATCATCTTTGGGCTCATGGCGCTCCCCGCCCTCGCCGGGGGCGTGACCGTCGTTCTCGCCCGAAACCCCGTCTACGGGGCCATGGGTCTTCTCGGGTCGATGTTGGCCCTCGGGGTCCTCTATGTCGCCCAGCTCGCCCATTTCATCGCCGCCATCCACGTCGTGGTCTACGCCGGGGCGGTAATGACCCTCTTTCTGTTCGTCATCATGCTGATCGGGGTGGATCGGGCCGATGACCAGAACGAGAGGCTCCCCCGGCAACGACAACTGGTGATCCTCGGTGTGCTCGGGATAGTCGCCACCGCATTCGCCGTCGCCTTCAGCGGTCGGTTCAGTTGGGTGATCGCCGCCACCGGCGAGAGGATCCCCCAGGCTACGAACGGGACCACCGTCGCCCTCGCCCGGGTTCTCTTCTCCGACTGGGTGTTGGCCTTCGAGGCCACCGCATTGCTGCTCACGATCGGGTCGGCGGGGGCGATCGCCCTCGCCTCCCGTAGAGGAAAGCCCGTCGATCTGCCCATCGACCCCGAGGTGACGTCGTGATCGTCACTGCCGGCTGGTACATGGGTCTCGCCGCCATCCTCTTCGCCATCGGTGCCCTCGGCATCCTCATCCGTCGCAACGCCCTGGTCATGTTCATGTGTGTCGAGCTGATGCTCAACGCCGTCAACCTCACCCTCATCTCCGCAGGACGCGAACTGGGGACGCTCGACGGTCAGGTCTCGGTCTTTTTCGTCCTCGTCGTCGCCGCCGCCGAGGTCGTGGTCGGGCTTGCCATCCTCGTCTCGGTGTTCCGAAACCGGGCCACCGCCTCCGTTGACGAGCTTGCCGAGCTGAGCGGTTGAACGCAATCATCGATTCGGTGTGGCTGGTCATAGCGCTGCCCCTGGCCGGGGCGGTCGGTCTCCATTTTGGGGGTCGGCGTCTCGGTGAGCCCATGGCCGGGTACGTGGCGACCGCCCTGATCGGTGCTGCCTTCGCAGTTGCCGCCATCGCCGCCGTCCCGTTCATCCAGGGGGGAGAGCAAGCCACCCACATCATGCTGTGGGAGTGGATGCCGTCGCTCGGGGCAAATCTGGAGATCCAATGGGATTCCCTCTCGGCACTGATGACCCTCATCGTCACCGGCGTGGGAACGCTGATCCACCTGTACTCGGTCGGCTACATGCACGGCGACGAGAGATTCCACCGCTTCTTTGTCGACCTCAACCTCTTTGCGGCTTCGATGCTCACCCTGGTGCTCGCCGGGAACTTCGCCATGTTGTTCCTCGGTTGGGAGCTGGTCGGTCTGTGCTCCTATCTGCTCGTGTCGTTCTGGTACACCCGGCCCTCCGCCGCCGCCGCCGGGAAGAAGGCCTTCATCGTCAACCGGATCGGCGATGTCGGTTTCATGGTCGGGCTGATGGTGGTGTTCGCCTCCTTTGGGACACTCTCCTACACCGGTGTCCTCGATCGGGCCGGTGATGTCCTCTCCACGGGGACGGCCACGGCCGTCGGGTTGCTGTTCCTGGTTGGCGCCGCCGGGAAGTCGGCCCAGATCCCCCTCTACGTCTGGCTCCCCGATGCCATGGAGGGCCCCACCCCGGTGTCGGCGCTGATCCACGCCGCCACGATGGTGACAGCCGGGGTTTATGTCATCGCCCGCTCCGCGCCCATCTACACCCTCGCTCCGACGGCGGGGATGGTCGTGGCCACGGTGGGTGCCCTCACCGCGATTTGGGCCGCGAGCATCGCCATCGCCCAGAACGACATCAAGAAGGTCCTCGCCTACTCGACGATCTCCCAACTCGGTTACATGTTCATCGCCGTGGGCATCGGGGCGTACACGGCGGCCATGTTCCATCTCATGACCCATGCCTTCTTCAAGGGCCTCCTCTTCCTCGGCTCGGGGTCGGTGATCCACGCCATGGATGACGAACAGGACATGAGGAAGCTCGGTGGCCTCTTCCGTGCCATGCCGGTGACGGCGCTGACCATGCTGATCGGGACCCTGGCCATTTCCGGCATTGTTCCCCTCGCCGGGTTCTGGTCCAAGGACGAGATCCTCGCCTCGGCATTCGGGATGGGCGGATACGGATACGCCCTCTGGTTGGTCGGGCTGATAGCCGCCCTCCTCACCGCCTTTTACATGACCCGTCAGTGGGTGATGGTGTTCCTCGGAGAGTCCCGCTGGGAGGACGGTGTCCACCCCCACGAGTCGCCCCGGTCGATGACCGTCCCCTTGCTGGTGCTCGCCGTCCTGTCTCTCGTCGGGGGGTTGGTGAATACCCCATTCCGTTTCACACTCGAGCATTTCCTGGCGCCGGCCTTCGAGGGTATCTCCCAGATCCACCCCCCGGAGGGTTGGACTTCATTCCTCATCCTTGCCGGACTCTCCCTTCTTGCCGCTGTCATCGGTGTGGCCTCCGGATACCTCGTCTACCGCCGACCCACCGAGTCCTGGGCGAGATTCCAGGATCAGCTCGGCGGGCTGTGGACCCAATGGGAGAACGCCTACAACATCGATGATCTCTACGGTGCGCTCCTGGTGGCGCCGGGCAAGCGGGCCACCGAGGTCGCGGCGTTCACCTTCGACACCCGCGTCATCGACGGGGCTGCCACCGGTGTGGCGGCCCTGGTGAGGCGGATCGGTGGTGCCATCCAACCCCTCCAATCCGGGTTCGTCCGCAACTACGCCGCCCTCTTCCTGATCGGGACGGTGGCGGTGGTCGCCTGGCTCGTGATCGGGGTGTGGTTCTAGTGGTGCACTATGTGGCTGGTCGTCGGATCGATGGAGCGGTGTTCCCGTGATGTTGACCGCACTCGTCCTCGTCCCCGCCATAGCCGTCCTGGTGGTGCTTGCCATGCCCTCGAAACGCCCCGAGATACACCTGC
>WHUC01000067.1 GCA_009377435.1 Acidimicrobiia bacterium | reverse complement strand
CGCCATGGAGGACTTCACCGTCACCAAGATGATCATGGTGAGGCCGTGATATTGAGTGCGAGCTTTTCGACGAGTCCGTCGTCTCACCTAGACCACGGGTTTGCGGTCTCGGTTCTTTGGGGTGGGACTCGCCGGAAACAGGCACCGGCTCCGCGACC
This sequence comes from Acidimicrobiia bacterium, assembly GCA_009377435.1. GTDB lineage: Bacteria > Actinomycetota > Acidimicrobiia > Spongiisociales > ZC4RG35 > WHTL01. The sequence goes on along the minus strand of WHUC01000067.1, from coordinate 11,046 downwards.
CGAGCGTCTCGCGGAGGTGCCCCCCTCGGCAGCGCCCTCGGCGCTGCCACTCCCCCCACATCCGTGGGGGGAGAACACAGAGGTGGCGAGACTGTTGTCCCCCCACGCAGTGGGGGGACACTACCTGCGAAGCAGGTAGGGGGGCAGAACAGCCTCGGTGGTCGCGAGGAGCGATAGTCGCGGTGGCGAAGACCTAGCCCGCGGTGGTGCCTCCGTCGAGGATGAGGGTGTGGCCGGTGATCATCCGGGCGTCGTCGGAGACGAGGAAGGCCACCGCAGCCGCCGAGTCCTCGGGGGTGGCCATCCTCCCCAGGGGGATGGACTGGCGGAATCGCTCCCGCGCCTCATCGGGTAGGTCCCCCATCCCCCCGAGGAACTCCGACAGCATGGGGGTCTCGGTGGCGGCGGGGGCGATGGCGTTGACCCGAATCCCGTCCGGCGCGAGTTCGAGGGCGAGACCCTTCATGAGACCGATGACACCGTGTTTCGCCGCGGTGTAGGGCGTGTAGTTCGGTCGCGCTATCACCGCCTGCAGGGACGCTGTGAAGACGATGCTCCCCCCACCACGCTCCCGGAGGGCGGGCACGGCGGCTGCAGCCGACCGAAAGGCGCCCTTGAGGTTGACATCGATGACCCGGTCGAGGGTCCCGTCGTCGACGGAGCCAACCGGACCCGTGAACGGTACCCCCGCATTGGCGTGGAGGATGTCGAGCCCACCAAACCTGGTGACCGCAGCCTCCACCATGCGCACACAGTCATCGGTTGAGGAGACGTCGGCGGCAACGCCGATAACGCAACCGGCGTCGAAGGCATCGGCGGTTTCCTGGGCCGCCCGTCCGTTCAGGTCGGCGACGACGACCCGGGCCCCCTCGGCGACAAGCCTCTCCACCGTCGCCCGGCCGATACCGCTGGCGCCACCGGTGACGACGGCAACCCTGCCCTCAAGTCTCATCGTGCTCTCCTTCCCGATCATCACCCTCCACCGCACGGACCCGTTCGAGGAGACTGCCGTCCATGGTCGGTATTGCCGCCAGGAGTCGGCGGGTGTAGTCCTGGGTCGGATTCTCGTGGACCCGCTCGGACGGTCCGCTCTCCACGATCTCACCGTTATACATCACCGCGGTGTAATCACACAGATAGCGGATGACCGACAGATCGTGGGAGACCATGACCAGCGTCAAACCGAAGTCTCGCACCAGATCCTGGAGAAGATTGAGAATCTGGGCGCGCACCGACACGTCGAGGGCACTGACCGGCTCGTCGGCGATGATCGCCCGGGGATGGGGCGCCAGGGCACGGGCGATGGCGATCCGCTGGCGCTGTCCGCCGGAGAACTGATGGGGGTACCGATCCATGGACGCCGTCGACAGCCCGACCGCATCGAGAAGCTCCAGCACCCGTCCTCGTTCGTCACCGGCGACGCCCAGGGAGCGAAGCGGCTCGGCGATGATCTCGAACACCCGCATCCGGGGATTGAGTGACGATCTCGGATCCTGCAGAACGACCTGGACGTCCCGTCGCAAGTCCCCCAGCTCGCCGGGGCTTGCTCCCGAGATGATCCTCCCATCGAAGTAGACCTCGCCCTCGGTGGGCTGGTCGAGGGCGAGCAAGATCCGCGCCAGGGTGGACTTGCCCGACCCCGACTCCCCCACCACACCGAACTTGGCGCCCGTCGGTATCTCGATTGAGACATTGTCGAGGGCGGTCAGCGACTCGACGGGCTCCAAGAGCGACCGACGGGGCAGACGGAACCGCCGGGTGATGCCCACACCCCGGAACAGGGCGGTCATAGGCCGACCCATGTTCTCTCCCCTCGGTGAGGGGGGAGTGGCAGCGCCGGAGGCGCCGACGAGGGGGGCAGCGCTTCAATCATGACTCACCGGGTGGTGGCACGCCACCTCGTGGGGCTCTCCTGGTGGCACCCGCAGCGGGGGGACCCCGAGACACACCTCGTCGGCGTACTCACATCTGTTGCGAAAAACACACCCCCCGGGGAACTGCCCGATGGGGGGAACGCTGCCCTCGATGGTGCGCAGATCGTCCGTTCCGTCGCTGTGCTCGAGACTGCTGGCGGAGTGGAGCCCGGCGGTGTAGGGATGGAGGGGTCGCGCGAACACCTCCGACACCCTCCCCCGCTCGACGATGGTCCCGCCATACATGACAAGCAGCTCCTCACACAGACTGGCAACGAGCGAGAGATCGTGGGAGATGAGGAGCAGGGAGGTGTCGAGATCGCGCACCAGGTCGTCGAGAAGAAGAAGAATGTCGGCCTGAACGGTCACATCGAGGGCGGTGGTGGGCTCGTCGGCGATGAGTAGGGCCGGATCGCCGGCGAGTGCCATGGCCAGGACGATGCGTTGGCGTTGGCCCCCGGAGAGCTGGTGGGGGTACTTGTGGGCGGTCCGGGACGGATCGGGCAACCGGACCATCTCGATCAGATCGATCGCTCTCCGTCGCGCCTCGCCCCGACCCGCCTTGTCGTGGACCTCGAGCACCTCGGCGATCTGGCGACCCACCTTCATCAACGGGTTGAGCGCGCTCATGGGCTCCTGGAACACAACGGTGAGACGATTCCCCCGCAACCGGCACAGTTCTCTCTCCGGTCGACCGATGAGTTCCTCACCCTCGAAGCGAACGCTCCCCGTCACGGTGGCCGTGGTTGGCGCCAGACCGAGGATTGCCAGCGCGGTCAGCGACTTCCCACAACCCGACTCGCCGATGAGACCGGTACGCACCCCCGAATCGAGGGAGAAGGACACCCCTCGCACCGCCTCGTCGTCACCGAAGCGGACGGTGAGATCCTTGACCTCGAGCAGCGCCACTACCACTAGCGCTCCCTGAGGGTGGGGTCGAGGGCGTCGCGGAGACCGTCGCCCAACAGGTTGAACCCGAGCACCGACAGGGCGATGGCAACCCCCGGCCACACCGGCAACAGCGGGTTGATGAACAGATATGTCTGCGCCTCCTGGAGGCTCCTTCCCCAGGTGGGGGTGGGGGGTTGGGTGCCGAGACCGAGATACGACAACGCCGCCTCGGCGAGGATGGCGATGGCGAACGCCACCGACGCCTGGACGATGATCACGGAGGCGATGTTGGGGAGAACGTAGCGGACCATGAGGGGAACGCCACGACGTCCGTAACTCCTGGCGACGAGCACATAGTCACTCGTCATCACCTGGAGGGTCGCCGCCCGCGTGATTCGGGCGAAGACGGGGACCGTGGCGATCCCGATGGCGATCATGGCGGTGAGGGTTGATCCCCCGAACCCGGCGGCGAGGATTATCGCGAGAAGAACCGCGGGGAAGGCGAACACGATGTCCATCGCCCTCATGACGGTCTCGTTGACCCAGCGGCCACTCGAACCGGCGAGCATTCCCACCGGCACCCCGATGAGGGAGGCGATTCCCACGGCCACCACCCCGACGAACAGCGTCGTCCTCGACCCGACGAGGATCTGGGTGAAGATGTCGCGACCAAGGGGGTCGGTCCCCAGCCAATGATCGACCGACGGTCCCGTATTGGTGTTGGTGGGATCGATCGCCTCGATGCCGTATGGCTGCCAGACGAACGAGACGGCAGCCATCACCACGACAAACCCCACCAACGCCAACCCCATCCACCGGGTGAGGTTGCCCCTCCGCGCCAGGAGTCTGTCGGTCAAGCCGAGGCCCGGAGACGGGGGTCGATAGCCCGGTAAAGGACATCGACGACGAAGTTGATGAACAGGACAAGACCGGTGATGACCAGAACGATCCCCTGGACCTGGGGGATGTCACGGTTACCCACTCCATCCAACAAGAGTCTCCCCAGACCGGGGAGGCTGAACACCTGCTCGATGACCACTGCCCCGATCAACAGGGTGGCCAGCTGAAGACCGAGAACGGTCACCACCGGGATGGCGGCGTTGCGCAGGCCGTGTCGGCGCATCGCCTGCCCCAAGGTCATGCCTTTGGCACGGGCCGTCCGGACGAAATCGGCGTTGAGCACCTCGAGGACGGCCGATCGCACGTATCTCATCAGCACCGCACCCTGGGCAAGCCCGAGCACGGTGACCGGGAGGATCAGGGAGCGCACCGCCGAAGCCGTCTCGGCCCAGCCGGCGGTGGGGAAGTTGCCCGCGGGCAGCAATCCCCACCTCACCGCAATCCAGGTGACCAGCATTATCCCCATCCAGAAGGCGGGGATGGCGATCCCAACCTGACTTGCCACCGATAGGACGGTGCCGGGAAGTCGTCGGTTGTACATGGCGGCGAGTGTGCCCAGGGGAACGGCGATGATCGTGGCCAGGGTCATGCCCGATATCACCAGTGGGAGGGTCACCTGGAGTCGACGGACGATTTCGGAACCGATGGAGGCGTCGCTGCGTGACAGCCCGAAATCACCACGGATCACACCTCCGATCCAGTCCGTGTACTGGGTGAGGATCGGTCTGTTGGTGCCCAGTTCCTCCCGCAGTTGGGCGAGTGCTTCGGGGTCGGCGTTCACCCCGAGCATCGTCTGGGCCTGATCGCCGGGCAGGAGCGACAGGAGCACGAACGCCAGGATCGACGCCACCACCAGGGACAACAGGAAAATCCCCAGTCGTCGCAGGAGGTACAGGGTCACACTTAGTGCGCCCCACCGTAAGTACGGTCGCATGTTTCGGCGAGCCAGGGGCGTCGCTCGCCAGGACGCAGGACGAAGACGCACCCGGTGCGGTGCTTCGAGGACGAGGACGCCGCCAGCGGCGTCACTGGCCGTCGAAACGTCAGCGTAATTGCGGTGGGGTGCACTTAGTTCTCCTGACCGGTTACCCGGACACGGCGACGTTGGTCATGTCGAATGAGAGGGCGTATGCATTCACCGGGAACCCGGTGATGCCCTCCCGGGAGACGATCAGCGATGGCAGCAGGAACAGCCAATCCGTGGCGGCGTCCTCGGATATCTTGGCGGCCACCTGCTTGAGCAGATCGTTCGTCGTCTCCGGGTCGGTGGCGGTGTCGGCCTCCTCCAGCCATCCCTGGACCTCGGCGTCGTCGTATCCCCAGTAGTAGTCGGAGTTGCCGTACTGTCCCATGTCACGTGGCTCGACGTGGGCCACCACCGACATGTCGAAGTTCTTGTTGGTGAACACCTTCTCCAACCACTGGGGGAACTCGATGTTGTTCTGCTCGACATCGATCCCGACCTCGTTGAGCTGGGCGGCCACGAATGGGGCAGCCTGGCGGGCGTATCCCGGTGGGGGGACATCGAAGGTGATGCTCAACCCGTCCTCGTAACCGGCCTCGGCGAGAAGATCCCGTGCCCGGTCCGGGTCATAGGGGAAATCACCGGTGCGGTCCTCAAACCAGGGGTCGCCCGGGGGCACCATCGAACCGATGAGGGTGCCGTAACCCGCCCAGACCGTGTTAACGAGCGCCTCCTTGTCGATGGCGTGACGGACCGCCTGACGAACCCGGACATCATCGAAGGGCGGGCGGGCGTTGTTGAATGACAGCACCACCTCACCATTGGTCTCCCCGGTGGACACGACGAACCGGTCGTCGGCCTCGAACGCCTCAAGCAGTTGGGGCGCCTGGACATTGGAGATGAGATCGAGCTGCTCGGTGAGAAGCTGGTTGTTGAGCTGGTTGGGGTCGGTGACGTAGACGAACTCGACACCACCGATCTTGGCCGGCTCGCCCCAGTAGTCGTCGTTGCGGGTGAGCACGATGCTGCTACCGCGATTCCACTCCGTGAAGGTGAATGGACCCGTCCCGTTGACCGAGGACGCCAGATCGGTGGCGCCTTCCTTGAGCACAACCCCCACCTGGCTGCCCATGTTGAACAGCCAGCTGCTGCTCGGCTGGCTCAGGGTGACCACGACGGTCCTGTCATCGGGCGCCTCGACGGTGTCGACGACCTCCATCATGGATCCGAACGGGTTGTTGTTCGCCGGGTCCTTGGCCCGCTCGAAACTCCACTTTACGTCGGAGGCCACGAGCGGTGAGCCGTCGTGGAACGTGGCCTCATCGAGGGTAAAGGTGTAGGTGAGCCCGTCATCGGAGACGTCCCAGGACTCGGCGAGGAGTGGCTCGATCTCGGCGGTGTCGACGTTGATCTTCACCAGGGTCTCGTAGACGTTGTAGAGGAGGACCTGGGGTATGGCAGCGCCCGATTCTGCGGTCAGGTCGAGACTGACCGGTTCAAGTGTCGCTCCCACCCGGACGACGGTGTCGGATGCCGCAGCTCCCTCGGTGGTGGTTTCGGTCGTCGCCGCCACGGTGGTGGTCGGCGCCTCCGGGGCGTCCCCACCCGCGGTGGTCGCTGGGGCACCGGTGCCGTCCGGTCCCGTTGTGGTTGTCGGGGATTCCCCCGGTCCACATGCGGTAATGGCAACGGTGCACAGGACCGTCAGCAAGACTCCGACACGACGCCACATGTTCATTGGGATCCTCTCTCGCGAGTCACCGCCGGATTATCGCACGTAAGGGAGGTCATAGCCGTAACGCAACAACAATGTCCCACCGCACGAACCGTGGGCGGAGGTGATCGCCGGGCGATGACCTCTACCCTGGGTACTGTCCCCCTCGCGCTGGCCAGCGAACCGTGGGCGGGCGTGATCGCCGGGCGCCCGGCAGGGGGAGGGGCTCAGTCCCGTGTCGCTACTGTCTCATGCGCCATCCGGTTTCCCATTCGTCGAGCTTATGGAGTCCCCCGATGCACCATATCCCCTCCGTGGCCTCGGCGTTGGAGGCACCACGCAGACGCCGGATGAGCTCGGCGAGTCCCCCCATCTCGCAACCAGGGGTGCCCAGCACTACCGCGACCAGGAAGGCGATTGTGGCTACGACCACGAGGCCCACATCGAGGCCGTACAGGAGCCAGGTGAGCGGGGCTGCCCACAGGTCACCTTGGGTAAGAACCGCGGTAACGGCGGCGGTGGCGAGGAGTGTCAAATAGATCGACACAACCCGTCTTCCCCACGGGGCGCCGAAGCTGCTCGCGGGGAGTTGGTAGAGGCCATAGTAGATACCTAGTCCCGTGACGATCCATACCCATGGGTTGGCGGGCGTGGTTGGCTCGGAGAACCAGGTCAGCCCGGCCTCGGCCCACTGAAAGGCGAACCAGGCCATGACCGCCCCGTAAAGGACGCGGACCAGGCGGCCCACCACTCCGGATCGTGGGGGCGTTGTGGCGTCTCGGTGTTGCAGTTGTGTGTCTAGCTGGTTCATTGGCTACCCCTTGTGCTCGGTAGGCCGACATTCTTCGTCGTCATCTCTGTCCCCCTTCTGTCGATGACGACGACCCTACACCTTCAAGTATACTTGAATGTTTAGGCCGGGGGTGTGTTTTCGCCAGGCCGGAGCCGTCGACGAGCTGGCCGTTCCAGATCTTCCATCCGATCGCAGAGCTCGCTGGACGTTCGTGGTGACCTGATGGGGAGTGTGGCGGTGACGGCACCGAGACCATAACCCCCAGAAACGCTGTCGAGCACCCCGGCGGCGTAGGCAAATCAGAACCGGTCTATCACCGTCACCCCGACACCGGCGAAGCTATCCATGGCCGCCAGGACCGTAGAGGCCTCCTCCAAGGCGATGGTTCTGGTAACCAAGCGGCGGGGATCGACGGCGCCGGAGGAGATGAGCCGGAAGACCCGGAAATAGTCGGTTGCCGGCATGCCCCGGCTCCCCAGGAGCTCGATCTCGCGCATGATGATCGGATCCATCGGAATCGGAGGGGCGGCGTCGTCGCCGTACATCAGCCCCACCTGAATGTGACGGCCCTGCTTGCGCAGCGACTTGATCGAGTTGAGCGCCGTCGTGGTGCTACCCAGGGCATCGATGGAGACGTGGGCACCGCCACCGCTGGCGTCGCGGACGGCCCGGCCCGTATTCTCGACGGCTGCGGCGTCCACGACCACTTCGGCACCGAGATCGGTGGCGAACTCCAGCTTTTGCGTGGTGATGTCCACCCCCACCACCCGGGCCCCCAGGGCGACGCCGATCATCACGGCAGACAAACCCACCCCGCCGCAACCGTGCACAGCCAGCCATTCCCCGGGTTGGATCCCACCCCGATCCGCCACCGCACGGAAGGCGGTGATGAAGCGGCATCCGAGGGCAGCGGCGTGGACCGCCTCCAGATCCGGGGGCAGGTCAACCAGATTGGCGTCGGCGTGATCGAGAGCCACCAACTCGGCGAAGGATCCCCAGTGGGTGAATCCGGGGGTGAAGGAACGGTCGCAGGTGTTGAGATGGCCCTCACGACACGATGGGCAGGTGCCACATCCGATTGAGAAGGGGACGGTGACCCGATCGCCGGGCTGCCACCGTTCCACCTCTTTGCCCACCGCCTCGATGGTTCCCGCCATCTCATGCCCCGGGACGTGGGGCAGGTTCGGAAGCTCCTCGTGGCCCATCCAGGCGTGCCAGTCGCTCAGACAAACTCCGGTCGCCTCAACCCGGAGGACGATCCCGGCCGGAGGTGCCATGGGGTCGGCCACGTGCTCAATCTCGAGGGGGTGTTCAAAGGCGGTGATCAAGGCGGCCCGCATGCCGGGTGAGCCTACCATCGCACCATCGCTGACCCAGCCAGTTCCTCTCGACGACGTTTCTTCATCGGAATTCGCCGACCGCCTCGCTGACCGATTGTCGGGTCATCCCAGCAGAGTGGCGATCCGAAGCCACTCGACTTGGCGAACCCTCCGAACAGCGATATCCGGCCCGGGTCCTGGCAACCCGAGGTGTGGCTTCTCACCAACCGGTGAGCGTCATCGAACCAATCCGACCTCGATGAGAATCCCGTCGAGAGTGGCCTCGAGGGTGGGCGCCACCAGGGCGGGGGCGACGATGGTGGCGCCGATGGGATGGGCTGTCCCGTCGATCGTCGCCACTCCGGTGGCCACCATGAGTACCCGTAGTTCGGGCTGCGAAGCGAGATCGACCAGGCCTCCCGTCTGGCGGTGCTCGGTCATCCAGTAATGATCGGTGACAACCAGTTCCCGAGACCCTGGCGCGGGTGACGCTGCCAAGCTGATGGCCCCGGGGGGATCGACGAGAACCGTCTCGGCGGCTTCGAGAAGATGAAGGTCCCGCTCCTCGCGGTCGTAGACGTCGGACCAGTCATCGACTCTGAAGGTGGTGTCACTCGGGGTCTGGACCTCGGCCACCAGAGTGCCGGCACCGAGGGCGTGGATGATCCCGGCGGGGAGATGATGGAAGTCCCCGGGTGTCGCCGGGTGCGCGCCGAGGATGGTTCGGACGGTCCCCGCGGTGATGGCAGCACGCGCCTCTGTCAGGTCTACGCCATCGGCAACGTCGAGGAAGACGACCGCTCCCGGCTCGGCAGCGATCACGTACCACGACTCCGTCTTGAGACGGGCCCCGGGGTGGTGCGCCACGTATTCGGCGTGGGGGTGGACTTGCACCGAGAGATGCTCATGGGCGTCGAGCAGCTTGACGAGGAGAGGGAAGTCGCCCTCCGTTGTTGGTTGGGCCGATCCGAGGAAATCCGATCCGTATCGCTCGATGATCTCGCGCAGACTGAGGCCTTCGAGTGGCCCCGATGCGACCCGGGATCGGGGATCGGCGACATGGGGGGCGACACCGTCGGACAGATCGGCGATCTCCCAGCTCTCGGCTATCCGCCCCGCACCCTTCCCCAACCCAGCCAACCGTGTCCCACCCCAGGGACGATCGACCGGTACCGCACGGGTAACGAAGGGAACCAGGGCGATCATGCCCCCATTCTTGCGCGTTGCGATGAGCCCTGTCGCCAACCCTGGGTTCCCAGCCTTACTCAGTCCGGTTGAACCCGAAAAGTTCGGCGGTCGGCACCATCGATCACCAGGACCTCACCATCACGCATGACGCGGTAGGAGAGACCGGAGGCGTCTAGCCATTCGCTGGCGGTCTCGGCATCCTCGGACTCGGGATGGTCGGAACGCCAATGGGGGATTATCCGCCACGGGATCCACCCCAGGGCGTCGAACCGCCCCGCCTCCGGATAGCCGACGGGATGCTCCGTCTCGTCGTCGATGAGGTGACACCCCCTCAGATCGGGACCGGCTAGACACGACCCGGCACTGTAACCGGCGTAGACGAGGTCACCGGCTCGCACCCGCTCATCAGTGGCCCTGAGGAACCCACTGTGCACCATGGCCGTGGAGAGGACGAAACTGTTCCCCCCGACGACCAACAGAGCATCCAGGTGCTCGACGGTTCGGCGAAGTCCATCAGGGTCGCCGAAATGCTCACGGAGGTCCACCTCCTCGGGTCGGAGTCCGAGGGCGGCGAGGGCGGCGAACTCCTCGTCGGCTCCGACATCCTCATCGCCATCCATGCCCCGGCTGGTGTCGCGGGAGTTGAGCACGACACCGATCCGCCCGCCCTCCCCGACCATGTCGACCAAATCGGGTGCGCGTTCGCCAAGTTTGAACGAACTGAGGTAGAGACGCATCCGGTCAGTCAACCCCTGGCCCCGCGCAAGCCCAAACCCGGTCGGACCGATCACCCATGGTCGGAGCGCCCGGCAAACCCGGATCCTGGGCCGAGCAACTCGATCCGATTGCCGAAGGGATCAGCGGTGTAGATCCGTGACACTCCGGCAGGGGCCTCTTGGTCCTCTACCACTTCGAAACCGTGGTCCACGAGAGTCTGACGGGCCAGGTCGAGGTCTCTGACCACGAGTCCCGGATGCGCCCTCCGTTGCGGCGTGAAGTCTTGGTCAACCCCGACGTGGATGACGGTTCCCGGACCCGCGAACCAGCAGCCACCACGTTCATCGAGGGGTGGCGGCTTGGCGATCTCGGTGAGGCCCAGAGTCTCTGCCCAGAAGCGGCGTGCCTCGCCCTCGGCCCCGGGCGGCATCGCCAATTGGATGTGGTCAAGCGCCATGATCAGTAGATCCTCATCACGGGTCCCCACCGGTCATCGCCTCCTTACGGTATCGGGGCCAACCAAGAACGGGACCCTGGAGGGTCCCGTTCCGTGGACTGGTTGTGGAGGTGCGGGGAGTCGAACCCCGGTCCGCTGAGCCCTCGGCGGCGGCATCTCCGAGCGCAGCCATCAGCGAGCTTTCGGTGAC
>WHUC01000066.1 GCA_009377435.1 Acidimicrobiia bacterium | reverse complement strand
TCCGCCAGCACCTCAAGACCGAGGTCGGGACGGTCGGTGATTACACCGTCCACACCCATCTCGAACAGTCGTCGCATCTCGTCGGGACGGTTGATGGTCCACACGTGAACCTGGCGATCGGTGCTGTGGGCAGCTCTTATGAACGCCGGGGTGACCACGGTGACCCCCCTCCTCACCACCGGGGCCTGGAGTACCACCGGGTCGGGGGCGGACCGACCCCCGCCGAATCGCCATCGGGCGATCTCCCGTGGGCCGGCGGAAGTGAGTGCCCTCGGCCCGGCGAGCTGACGAAAACGGACGAGTCTCCGGTCACGGAAGCTTCCCACGAGCACTCTCTCCCAGGCATCCATCTCGTCGAGGAGATCGATGAGGAGGATCTCCAGATCGTCCGTCTTGAGATCCACCACCAAGCCGACATCGGGAAACTCGGTCATGACGTCGCGCAGGGTGGGGATGCGAATCTCCCGGGCCCGGTAGGGGAACCTTCCGTCAACCCTGTACCGGTAGCCGGAATCAAGCCCGGCCAACTCCTCGAGGGTGTGGGCGGCGACGTCACCGGCGCCGTTGGTGGTCCGCAGGAGCGTGCGATCGTGATGACACACGAGGACACCGTCGGAGGTGGCGCGGAGGTCCGTCTCCAGATAGCGAATACCCAAGCCGACCGCGTTGCGAAAGCCCAGCATGGTGTTCTCGGGCCACAGGGTTCGCGAGCCGCGGTGTGCGATGACCATGGGTGGCTTCCACATGGAGAGATCAGCCACGGAGGGCCTCGGCCGCCGCCACCAGTTGGGCCACATCGTGGGGCGGCGAGAAGTAGACGATGACATGGTCGGCCCCAACGCCGACCACGGCGTCGGAGAGCTGGGCAAGCCGGGCCGGGTCCTCGGCCCCATGGAGTTGGACCGATATCTCGATCTCCTCCGGGTTCCGCCCCAGATCGGCGCAATGGTGTTGGAGGACCTCGATCTTGCGGGAGAGGTCGGCAATGTCTTCCTCGCCGGCCACCCGGGGATAGTTCCACTGATTAGCCCAGCGAGCGGCCGATCGGAGGGTGCGCTTCTCTCCCCTCCCACCGATCACGAAGGGAGGGTGGGGACGCTGGACCGGCTTGGGCGAACCATGGGCGCCCTTGAGGGTGTAGTAGTCGCCGGCAAAGTCGACGGAATCCTTGGTGAGAAGAAGATGGATAAGCTCCAGCGACTCGTCGAAACGGTCGAACCGCTCCCGGAGCGGAGGCAGCGGGAGACCATAGGCACCGTGCTCGTCCTCGAACCACCCGGCGCCGTACCCGAACTCGAAACGCCCACCCGAGATGTGGTCGAGGGTCGCCACCATCTTGGCTGTGACCGTTGGGTGCCGATAGGTGTTGGACGCCACCATGAGACCGAGACGGATCCGATGGGTGATGGCGGCGAGTCCGGCGAGGGCCGTATAGGCCTCGAAGCAATCGCCATCATTGTCGCCCGACAACGGATAGAAGTGGTCGAACAGCCAACCGGCGTCATATAAATCGATGTCATCGGCCTCCCTCCAGAACTCGGCCAATGCCGACCAGGTGGTGAGCTCCTGGGAGGTCTTCATCGAGATCCTGGTCATCGCCCCCGAGCATAGGAGACGCCACACCCCCTCCGCTCACGGGCCAACGAGGCCATCACCACGGGACACCGCGGCCCATCGTGGCGACGAGATCGGGTCGCGACCACGGAAAACACGGACAAGGGAAACCCGTGGCACCAGTCGGCGCGACGGAGTCCGGAGAAAGCTCCCAGTCAATACACCTGCGGGACGAAGGTCTGGTCGCTCATCGGTGGGCGGACATAGGGCAAGGCGTCACGATCGGGTAGTTGGACGGGGTCGGGGACGACGTCCTTGTAGTCGAACTGGGACAGGATATGGCTGATGCAGTTGAGTCGGGCGTTGCGCTTGTCATCGGAGGGGACCACATACCAGGGGGCCTGCTTGATATCGGTGTACTGGAAGGTCGTATCCTTGGCCATGGAGTACCTCACGTACTGCTCGTGCTCGGCGAGATCCATGTCTGAGAGCTTCCACCGTTTCAGGGGTTCCTCGTTGCGGGACTCGAACCGCTTGCGCTGCTCGTCGTAACTGACAGAGAACCAGTACTTGAGGAGAACGATCCCCGACCGCACCAGCATGCGCTCGAACTCGGGGCAGGATCGGAGGAACTCACGGTGCTCGTCCTCGGTGCAGAAACCCATCACCCACTCGACATTGGAGCGGTTGTACCAACTCCGGTCGAAGAGGACCATCTCCCCCGCTGCCGGTAGATGCTCGACATACCGCTGGAAGTACCACTGGGTCTGCTCGCGCTCGGTGGGTTTGGGGAGGGCCACCACCCTGACGATCCGGGGGCTGGTCCGCTCGGTGATGCGTTTGATAACCCCGCCCTTACCCGCCGACCCCCGGCCCTCGAAGATGATGAGCACTTTCAGCCCACGTTGCTGAAGCCAGTGCTGGAGCTTGACCAGTTCCTCTTGGAGCCGTCCCAACTCCGCCTCGTATAACGATTTCTTGAGACGCCCCTTCTTGTTGTAAAGCTCAGGATCGCGATCCTCGGATGACTCCACCCGGGGATCGTCGGCACCGGGTGGCAGCTCTCGGTCGGTATCGGTGTTCATCATCCTCCTCGGCTCCTCACCGACGCTACCGAACCCGGCCCAAGCCGTGTCGTCGATCGCGCCACCGCGAACCTCTCCCCCCACGGCACTCCCGCTCCCCCTCATTCGAGGGGGAGGACGAAGGTGGGGGTGGCCCCTCCCAAAGAGAAGAACCCCGCCGCAGCGGGGCTCCTCTCCATGTCAGAACTCGATCGGGGCTCGGGCCTCGATACGGTCCTTCAGACCCTTGGCAGCCGAGAAGGCGGCATACCGCTTTGCGGGGATATCCATCTCCTCGCCTGTGGCGGGGTTACGACCCTTACGGGCGGAACGGGTCTTCGGGGTGAAGGACCCGAAACCGGTGACATTCACCTTCTCGCCCTTGACGAGCTCACTAGCGATGATGCCGTCGCCGGAGCTGGTGGAGAACAGGACATCAATCACGTTGGATGCCTCGCTCTTGCTCAGGTCGGTCTTGGCAGCTAGTGCTTCTGCCATCTCAGTCTTGTTCACGACTCCTCCTGTGGGTCGTTGGTCACGCGGAGAACTTGATATCTCCCGTTTCGAAGGCCTAAGCCTAGGCGAAACCGTTGCTCAACCCTGTCATATCGGTGATTTCGCCACCGATGACCAACCGGTGGATGAGATTGACATCGGGCTGGGAGGACACATCGGAAGGGGCCTCGGCATCGAGGACCACCACGTCCGATGCCCCTCCTTCGACCACGACACCCCGACCACGACGATCGAGGGCCAGGGCCCCGCCTCTGGTCGCCGCCCACAGGGCGGCGTCGGGATCCATCCCACCGTTGCGCACCGCTTCCCCAATGGCCCACTGCATCGAAACCACCCGACCCTCCCCGGCGCGGTGATGGGTGGACAGGGCCACCACCACCCCGCTATCCCACCAGGCGCCGGCATCGCCATCGGCCACTACGACGACGTCGGCCGCCGTCAGGGACTCACCGAGTGCCTCCGTCGGCCCCCGATCGGCCACCCAGCACAAGGCCGACGACTCGACGGCGAGACGCGCCCCCACCGCCCCACCCCCGTGGACACGGGTGCGCTGACCCAAACGGGCCAACTCGACCAGCAGACGCTCTGCGAGCCCATGGTCGACTCCCACGTCGAACACGGCAGCGACGTCGGTGGTACGGACTCCCTCGAGAACGGCGGACCCGGTCACGTCAGGGGGCATCTCGTGGATGGGGACGACCTCCATGGGGAGCTCATCGGAGATGCGACGAGCGATGCTCACCCTCATCGCCGTCCGTTGGGTATCACCGGCCCTGCACACGAACCCGACCGTCCCCGTCCCGTGGGTCATCATCGCCCCCACCCGGCGCATCGAATCGCGGATCAGGTCGTCTCCGACACCACCGGCCGGAAGCAGTGGGGTGACATGGGGATCGACGAAGGCCGGCGCCACCATCCGTCCCCCGCATTCGAGGACGGCCTCGACGTAGCGTGGGCGATTCGAGTCATGGCCAATCCACACCACCCGACCGTCCCGGATGTGGATGGCGGCCCGCTCCACCACACCGAGTAGGTCGGATCGCCGGGGATCATTGGTCATCAGACGCCCAATGCCGCCGAGGACGAACTCGGTGGGCAGGTTGGCCATACGCTCGTTGATGACGCCCACCGCACTGTCGACACAATCGGCGCAGATGGCGATTCGACCCGGTCCGACAATCAGCGAGTGGTCGGGGACGTCTATATCTCCACAGAACGAGCAGGTGCCACGCACCCCGATGAAGATACCGGAGGTCGATCGCTTCCAGTAAGCGGATCGGGACCGCCCCCCTCCCCCGACCCGGAACCGGCTCTAACCTCAATGGGATGAGCGCCCGATACGAATTGCTGAACGACGTTGCCCTGGTCACCCTCGACCGTCCCGACGTGTTCAACTCGATCGACCAGTCCCTGTCCGATGGACTGGTGGCCGGGCTGGAGAGAGCGGGAGAGGAGGCGCGGGTGGCGGTGATCACCGGAAGCGGAAAGGCGTTCTGCGCCGGAGCCGACCTGGCGGGTCTCGCCGCCGACTATGCGTCGGGCTCCCCCGATCTCGCCGGACTCATCGAGAACCGCTTCGAGCCGATGCTGGAGGCCCTGATCGGTTCGAAAGTGCCCACCATCGCCGCCATCAACGGGGCGGCCGCCGGGGCCGGCCTGGGTCTCGCCCTCGCCTGCGATCTCAGGGCCATGGCGCCCTCGGCCTTTCTCACCGCTTCCTTCGTCGGGATCGGTCTCATCCCCGACACCGGATCAACCTGGTGGTTGACCCATCACATCGGGGTCTCCCGGACCATGGAGTTAGTCATCACCAACCGGCGTATGACCTCGGAAGAGGCCCTGGCCCTTGGCTTGGCCCATCGTGTCGCCGAGGACGTCGTCACCGAGGCGATGGAATGGGCCGGCGCCCTAGCCGACGGCGCCATCGGAGCCATGGTGGAGACCCGACGTCTCCTCCACTTGGCGAGTGGCGGCGACATGAGGAGGGCGCTCGATGCCGAAGGTGAGGCCCAAGGCCGTCTCGGGTCCAGCCCCGTCCATCTCGAGGGCGTGTCCGCCTTCAACGAGAAGAGAAAGCCCGATTACCGGAATGTGTGACGAGTGGAATCCCCCCTTGAGTACGGGTGTCATACGCGATAGCATTGGTGTATGACGATGTTGAGTTTCCGAGTAGACGATGCGGAGGCTACCGAGCTCCAAAGGTGGGCGGAGTCGCTGGGGATCGACCGATCCGAGCTTCTCCGTCGGGCCCTTCACCGCCATCTCACTCAGCTCCGCTCCGAAGTCGACGCCGAGATCTGGCGCAAAGCTCCCCTCACCGATGGTGAGGACCAACTCGCCGATGTGTCCGATTGGGGCCCGGCAGAGGACTGGTCGGACTGGGCCGATGCAACGGGGTGAGATCTGGTTCGCCGCTACTCCTGGAGGCGATAGACCGGTGCTCGTCCTAACCCGCGACCCCGTGGCAGCCTCCATCGGGTCGGTCGTGGTGGCAGCCCTCACCCGCACGGAGCGGGGGCTGGTCTCCGAACTCACCCTTTCGACTATCGATGGGGTGCCCACCGATTGCGTCGTCAACTTCGACAACATCCACACTCTTCCTCGGCCCGCCTTCCGACGATGTGTCACTCGGCTCTCACCACAGCGGTTGTCCGAGGCGTGCGTACGGCTGGCGGAGGCAACCGGCTGCTGAGGTCCCCGCTCCCTACTCGGGCGCACCCAGCCAACGACCGGCTGCCTTCCATTTCTTGCGGAGCCTTCCGAATGCCTTCCACAGCTTGATCATCAGCCACATCCCGAAGACGACGAGCAACGCCACAACGGCGATGGCGATGATCGGAAACTCGATGGCGAGGAGCATTACCCCTCCAACGAGACCATCCTCGAGCACCGACAGCCCGATGTTGCTCCCGGGTTCCGGGGACGTGTTGACAGCGGCCCGGGTGGTTGCCTTGGCGGAGTGGGAGCTGAGGGCGAGGGTTCCCGCCACGATCGCCCCCAGCGCCGTCCCGATATCGGCGAACTCACCGGCGAGCACGGCGCCAAGTGCGGCCGCACCCAGGGGACGCACAACGGTGTGGATCCCGTCCCAGATGTTGTCGACATAGGGAATCTTGTCGGCGACGAACTCCACACCGAACAGTATGCCCGCCACCACCATGACGTCGGTCCTCTGGAGCACCTCGGGGATGTTGGTCCAGCCGAGACGACCGGCGATGCCGAGGATGAGACCGACCGCATAGATGTTGAGCCCCGCCGCCCAACCGGTTCCTGCGAGCAGACCGAGGTCCATCGGGACTCTCCTTCCCTCAGGGTTTCACGATGTAGAGGGTCAGATTCAGGGCGCCTTCGGCACCGCTACCGAGGGCGACGCCCACGGCGTCGTTCAGCCAGGCGAGATCCTCGTTGCCGGTGTGGAACGTGACGAGTTCCTGGGGATTCGCCGAGCCGTCATCGTTGGCGATACTCACCCCGATGGCCCGGTATCCAACCGTCTCCCTCTTCGCCCCGATCGTTCCCCGGATCTCGAGGTCCATGTTCCCGTCATCACGGACGGTCAGATAGTCGATCCCGGCGACGGGCCGCTCCCCCTCCCAGTGGGTGCTGGTGGCGGTCCCCTCGAAGGGGAAATCGATCCGCATCCCCGCCGGGCCCTTCCCGATGATCCGCGGGGCCATGGTGGCCTCGATGGTGCAGAACTCCTCCAGCGACGGCATGACGATCTCCTTGCGTTGCCCGACGCCCACACGCTAGCGGTCGTTCACCGCGCCGAGGCTAAATCGACCTAGGAGGCTGGCCCCGCAGTGCGTCCAGGGCGGCGAGGAACCGGTCGTTCTCCTCGGAATTGCCGATGGTGACCCTGATCCACTCGGTGCCGAACCGCCGCACGATCACACCGTGGGAGACAAAGGCATCGGAGGGATCCTCGGCGGGGCCATCGAAACGGAACCAGACGAAATTAGCCTGACTGCCGGCGTGCTCGACCCCACCCGCGGTTAGGGCGTCGAGGACCCGGGTGCGCTCGAAGGTATTGTCCGCGATCCTCTTGGCGAGGACATCCGGCTGGCCTAGAGACGCCACAGCCGCAGCCTGGCCGAGCTGGGTCACCGAGAACGGTGCCTGGACCCGACGCAGATCGGCGATCGTGGCGGGGTTGGCCACGGCGTAACCGACCCGAAGCGAGGCGAGGGAATACACCTTGGAGAAGGTCCGGGTGACAATGACGTTGTCCCGATCCAAAGCCAGGGGGATCATGCTGCGATGACCCGGTGCGGTGACGAACTCGTAGTAGGCCTCGTCGATGACCACGGTGACCGAGTCGGGTACTTGGTCGACGAACTCCTCTATCGCCTCCGGGGTGGCAACGGTACCCGTCGGGTTGTTGGGACTGCATATGTAGACCACGGTTGTGGTGTCGTCGATGGCGCCCAGCATCGCAGCGAGATCATGGGCATGATGGTCGTCGAGGGGAATCTGGCGGGGCTCGGCCATCGCCCACAGGGTCCCGAGCCGATACACCACGAAGGACGGCCAGGCGTAAACCGCCGAGGTCCCAGGGCCACCGGCGGCCAACGCCACCGAGCGAAGAAGTTCCGAGGATCCCCCGCCCAACCACACGTTCTCGTAATCGACATCAAGATGGGTGGAGAGGGCGACACGTAGGTCGTGACCCTCGTTGTCGGGGTAGCGGTTGGACTCGCGACCCGCGGCAGCCATCGCCTCGAGAGCCGCCGGGAAAGGCCCCTCGGGTGACTCGTTGGAGGCCAGCTTGACGATCCGGTCCGGGTCGAGACCATGCTCCCGGACCACCTCCTCGATGGGGCGACCGGGCTCATAACGGGCGATTACGTCGAGATCGGAGCGGAAGCGCGGCATGACATGGGAGGTTACCGCCCGCCTCGCCCCCGGAATCCATTGGTCTCTCCACCGAACCATTTCCCGCCTCGCACACTGGTTGCCATAATCGACCCATGACCGAGACGTCGCCACCCACCCACCCCACACCCGCCATGACCGAGATGTTGCGTTTCCTCGACGAGAACGGAGAACTGGTCGGGGAGGACCCCGGTCTCGAGCCCGAACTGCTGCAACGGCTCTACCGGACCATGGTCCTGGCCCGGGCCCTCGATCGGCGGATGCTGGCCCTGCAACGTCAGGGACGGATCGGAACATACCCCATGCTGGAGGGCCAGGAGGCGGTCCAGGTGGGGTCGGCCTTGGCCCTCCAGCCCGACGACTTCATCTTCCCCTCCTACCGGGAGCACGGCGTACAGATCGCCCGGGGCCTCCCCATGGAGGTCCTCATGGCCTACTGGCGGGGCCGGCCCAACGCCGACTGGGACGTCCTCAAGTACCGCCAGGGGATCGTCACCGTCCCCATCGCCACCCAGATCCCCCACGCCGTGGGTTACTCCTACGGTGCCCGGCTTCTCGACCAGCCGGCGGTGAGTGTCGTCTATTTCGGTGACGGCGCCACCTCGGAGGGCGACTTCCACAGCGGGATGAACTTCGCCGGGGTGTGGAACACCCCGACCGTTTTCCTGTGCGCCAACAACGGGTACGCCATATCCGTGCCCTACTCGAAACAGACCGCCTCGGAGACGATCGCCCAGAAAGCCGTGGCCTACGGGATGGAGGGCACACGGGTGGACGGCATGGACCCCATAGCCGTATACGTTGCCACGAGAGAGGCCCTCGACCGGGCCCGATCCGGTGGGGGACCCACCCTGATCGAAGCTGTCACCTACCGGTACGGCGCCCACGCCACCGCCGACGACGCCCGTCTCTACCGCGACGAGGACGAGGAGGAGGAGTGGCGGACACGGGACCCGATCGCCCGCATGGAGAAGTTCCTCCGCTCCCGTGACGGCTGGGACGAGGCGGGCGCCCAGACCATCCGCACCGAGATAGCCGCCGAGGTGGACGCCGCCATCACGGCCGTCGAGGAGGCGCCCCTACCGGGGCGGGACGATGCCGTCCGGCACGCCTTCTCCCGGGTTCCCCGACACGTCGTTACCCAACTACACGACTTCCAGGAGTCAAAGGGGGAGCCTCTCACCGAGTTCGCCCCCGACGAGATCTGGGAGACCAACGACGATCGCATCCCCTGGGGTGACAGCGAGTCGATCACCATGGCCGACGCCATCAACTCCGCACTCCATCAGGCGATGAACGACGACGATCGGGTGGTGGTTCTCGGTGAGGACGTGGCCCAGGCCGGGGGCGTCTTCCGTGTCACGGCGGGTCTTCTCGAGCGGTTTGGGGAGGACCGGGTCATCGACACCCCCCTCAACGAGTCGGGAATCGTGGGTACCGCGGTCGGGATGGGCATGGCCGGTTTGCGTCCCGTCGCCGAGATCCAGTTCGACGGGTTCGTCTACCCGGCCTTCGACCAGATCGTGTCCCATCTCGGCCGGATGCGCTACCGGACACGGGGCAACCTCACCGTCCCCGTGGTCGTCCGTTGGCCCAATGGGGCCGGCATCGGCGCCCACGAGCACCACTGCGACTCCCCCGAGGCCTATTTCGTGCATGCCCCCGGGATCGTCGTGATCTGCCCCAGCTCCCCCCGGGATGCCAAGGGTCTGATGGCGGCGGCGATCGAGACCGACGACCCTGTGGTCTTCCTCGAGCCTAAGGTCCTGTACCGGGCCTTCCGCGAGGAGGTCCCCACCGGTCACTACACCATCCCCATCGGCCGGGCCCGGGTCCGATCGGAGGGCAGCGACCTCACAATCGTCACTTATGGCGGGATGGTGCCGGTCTGTCTGCGGGCGGCGGAGAACGCCGATGTGTCGGTCGAGGTGATCGATCTGCGCACACTCTTCCCCTGGGACCGGGAGACGGTCATCGCCTCGGTGGAGAAGACGGGTCGCCTCCTCGTCGTCCAGGAGCCCCAGGGTGCGGCCAGCGTCGCCTCGGATGTCGCCGCCGTCGTCGCCCAGGAGGCCATCTACTCGTTGCGGGCACCGGTCCACCGGGTGACCGGGTTCGACGCCCCATGGCCCCAGTTCGCCATCGAGGGCCACGCCCTCATCGATGAGGACCGTGTCTCCGCCGGTATCGCCGCGGTCCTCGCCGGATAGGGTTATCGAGATGATGGCCGTCTCGTTCGACACGCCCACGCTGGAGAGATTCACCACCGAGGAGGTGATCTGGCTGGTCACCGTCCGCACCGACGGCCAGCCTCAGGCGTCACCGGTGTGGTCCATATGGGATGAGGAAGAGGGCTTCCTCCTATACTCCCAACCCGACACCGGAAAGCTCCGCAACATCAAGGCCAACCCGGCGGTGTGTCTCCATCTCGACGGTGGCGTCGAGCCAGGGTCCACCACCATCATCGAGGGCAATGCCCGACGGAGCGATGACGTGACGGCGGACCTTCGGGATGACTTCATCGCGAAGTACGGACAGGCCATAGCCCGGGGAGGATGGACGCCATCGTCGTTCTCCGCCGATTACTCGGTGCCGATACGTGTGGACCCGATCAGGCTGAGGTCTTGGTGATGGATCAGCACCCGGCGGCGAAGCGATAGGCAGCACAGGCCTCGACCATCTGATCCTCATCCAGCCTCCCGATGAACCGCTGGAAACGGGAGCGGTCCAGGGTGAAGATGTTGTCGAAGTTCGCCGCGCAGGCACGGGGGAGACCGTCGTCGGTTCCCAGAGTCACCTCGGTCGGAATAGACCGCACCGTTGTCGTCACCGGCGCCACCATCACCGAAGCAAGGCGTGGGATGAAACGCTCCCGGGTGAGCAACAGCACGGGACGGACCTTGTCGCCAGGTACGGACGCCCACCAGAGGTCGCCGCGATGAAGCTGGGAGCTCACCCCTCATCCCAGGGGATGGAGCCGAGATCGACCTCGACCTCGCCGGGAAGATCCACCGCGGGGTTCGCCTCGAGCCATCGCTGCTCCAAGCGCTGTTCGATGAGCGCTACCAGTGCCATATCCAACAACTCCGAGAGGCTCGATGCACCGGTTACCTCACGGGCACGCTGTAGCCCCTCCGGTGTGAGGGTGGCAGAGATCTTGGTCTTGGGCATGGTGTGATCATACCAGGGGTCAGATAGAATTCCGATAAACTATCCTACTAGT